>JACRFG010000060.1 GCA_016234345.1 Candidatus Jorgensenbacteria bacterium | reverse complement strand
CTTGAAGAAGTTTTAGAAACCCTTATTGATGCATACGGCTTTGATCGAGAAGAAATTGAATGTATTCGCAAGGAACGGCGGGATACGCGTGGCGGTTTTACGAATAGAATATTTTTAGAACGGATAGAAGATGCCTAATCATGATCTTTGATGAATTCCTTCTTTTGACGTTTAAGCGGTACGTGCCACACGGCAAACTGCTTATTATGGGAGGTGAAGGAAGCAATGAGGATCGGGATTGGCTCGTCGAACGCGGTTACGAATGTGTTATCGAGCCAAAAGCCGTTTTCAAATTCCCTTCCCAGACATTTGACGGATTTGTTTGTAAAGCCGGGTTTGTTTTTTCTTCTCCTGAATGGCTTGGGTACACACTGCGGTCTCTAAAAAGAATAGTAAAACCTCACGGTACGGGAATTGTGATGGGAACATACGTAAAAAACGACGATGCTAGAAAAAAAGAGGATGTATGGTTTAACGTTATGACTGAAGAAGGGTTTCAGTGTATTGATGGTTTTTATGATATGCGGGAATACTATAGTGGTAAGCCCGATTATGTTATTCGGCGTTCGTATTTCTTAAAAATTTTATAAAATAAAACAGACGAGGTTACTCCGTCTGTTTTTTGTCCTGATTATCCACAGCCAAGAGCCATTGTAACGGTAAGTCCTTGTTCTATAATATAAATGAATCCCGCTTGTAGATTCCGGATCAAATATCGAAACTAAGGGAGTGCAAAATAGTCTGATTCGATAGAGGATTTAAAAGTTTTCTTAAGAATCAGATTGAGCACACCCACTTACTTTAGAGCCGGGAATCGATTAGGCGGGGTTTCCGTTTCTAAGAGAAATAATGTCGCGTTATCACGCGATTTTTTTGTTTTTGAAAAGAAATTAAAGTTCATAACGATTCCACAACAGCTTTAATAATGAGGACGCCAAGATTAATTTTTCTCTCTAAAGGCAGGCGGCCGGGAATTTCTAAAGTTATTACTCGTTTTGCTTTTCTGGTTCTCGAAACAAACTCTTCTAAAGCTGGGAATTGATCGTTGGTTTCCATCGGTACATGGCCGTCAATGACTAAATTGCCCAATTCTTTATCGTCAAGGCCGTTGAAGAGTTCTATTCCGGCTTTTTTTATAATGCTAAAAATATTCCGTATAACTTTTGAATTTATACCGTTGCCGGCTTCATAAAGATAGAACTCTTTACGTTCGTAATCTTCGTGGATAGACAGGAGCAGTTCGTATGGTTTTGTAACCCGTTTCAAGAAGTTTCTCGCGATTGTGCATTCCTCGGGTTCGCCGCGTATAGCTTGGTCGAAGAAAAAACGGTTTAAGTCTTTGCCTCCCGCATTCTTTCTAGTCCCTTTTTCAAAACCGGTCGGGTTTAAAATCGGCGCAATATCAATTCCTTTTTCTGTTTTTTTGTTTTGGAGAAGATACTTTGCTATTGCATATGGACCCGACGGTTCATTGCCGTGGATGCCCGAAACTACCAGAACTCTTTTTCGAGACAATTCATTGATTTTTAAGAAAGGCAGGGGGGCGATTGGATTATGAATAGTATACGTGGCAATGCCATCGTGGACTCTGCTTGCTTCTTCAGCAACACAGGCTAGATCGTGAGCTTTACCATAGCCCGCCCCTTTTTTCATAAGATTGTACTCGAGATTCTCGTGTACCAAAATATATTTTCTTTCGGCTGGTTCAACTGCGTCATCGAGCCAAATTTCTTTTGTCGGTATGTACCATGGGTATACCTCGCTGTGGCCGCCGATTATAAAACCATAATCCAAATATTTTCTGACAAGATTCCCGCGAACAATCCTAATTGTATTTCCATTCATTGTATATTTTTTAAGGGTTATGGAATCCAACGATATGTTCTGTGGTTGCTTGAGCTTTTGAGCCATGATTTTTCTTAGTTTCCAATAATCTCTTTTGTTTCGGGGGTCAAATTTCTTTTCTAGATTGTCCGTCCGTATCAGAAATTCTGTTTCTTTTTTGGCTCGTTTTTCGATCCAGATTTCTTTTGGAGGTATATACCAGTGATAATCCCAGTCGGGATTTCGGCCGAGCAGGTTAAAATTCATATCTCCAAATATATCTCTTATTTTAAAGCCGTTTACATAGATGATTTTCATGGTTTTGATTTTTGCTTAGGGTTAATAACCATGTACCAACGATTAGTTTTTTTGTTTGGATCTCGTTTATCGTCAAAATCAAACCAGAGCTCCATAAATCGCTGTATGGGGATTTTGCGTTTACCATATTTGAGTTTTCGTTCGGTATCACGCATATATACGTATTTTTTGGTGACGTTCGATATGACCGAAAAATGGTCTCCGGAGAAAGCAAACCATCCTACAAGGACTGGCGTCTTATTTTCAAGGTAATTCCTGACAATTTGGAGCGTGCCGCGGTCTTTGGCTATGGTTTTAAATCCAAGCTTTCTGCAAAGACGGGCCATATCAGCGTGATATGTCCCTATTTTAGGGTCGGTTTTACAAAGGTGGACGAGCTTTCGGAGGGGTAATCTTTTGCCGTAGTAACTGAGGAGAATTTTGAGTGCAGCCGGACCGCAGAGTCCCGGTTTCTGCCTAACTTTGGGCAATCGTATCATTAAGGATATTATAGAAAATTTTCTCAAAAATAAAAAGCTCTATATGTCAAGTTTGACTTCAGACTAACTAATCTCTATGAATATAGTGCTATGATAAAGCCTCCTCGACTCAAATCTGGAGATGTGGTTGGTGTCGTATCTCCTTCAACGCCGGTATTTTCAAAAAGGGAATTATCTCGAGGAATGAAGACTCTTGAGTCTTTGGGTTTTAAGCCGAAATTGGGTCCTCGAGCGCTTGATGTTCACGCGAACTATCAGGCCGGTACGCGTGAAGATCGTCTTCACGACCTTCACACCATGTTTGTGGACGACGAAGTGAAAGCCATTTTTTGCACGGGTGGGGGGTATGCGGCGATTCAATTGTTACCCGATATCGATTGGGGAATCATCGAAAAAAATCCCAAGATTTTTGTCGGTTATTCGGATATCGTGACGCTCTTGAATCCCATAACCGAAAAAACAGGACTCGTTACATTTCACGGACCAACCGTTGAGGGTGGACTTGCGTCGGATCTCGTTGTTTCTCAGCGATCGAGCGGCGGCAAATATATGCTCAAAAGTTTTAAAAACACTCTCATGAAAGGAGAGATCGGTAAATTGCCGGCCTACACCGAGTGGAAAGTGCTTAGGCCAGGGCGAGCTGAAGGAACGCTTGTGGGGGGCAACCTGAATGTGATGCTTGGGCTCATTGGTACGCCCTACGAGCCAAAGTGGGACGGGAAGATTCTTTTTTGGGAGGAAGTCGATGAAACCATAGAAGGGATCGATAATTACCTATGGAGACTTCGCATCGCAAAGGTATTCAAAAAAATCGAGGGTATGGTGGTAGGAAAAATTACCAATCTTCAACCTATTGATGAAGATGATAGAGAAAAATGGGCAAGCTTAGAGCGTCCACCGGTAGTAGAAGATATTATTTTAAAAGCTACGGAAGGATTCAATTTCCCGATTCTCTATGGAGTTGATTTTGGCCATGACGTAACAAGTTTAACGTTGCCGATTGGCGCAAATGCCCTTCTCGATTGCCCCGGACCCGGCAGGACCGGAAAACTTTCAATTGTTGATAAGTATTTAAGCGATTAATAAATTATCAGTTAATCGTTTGCTAAAAAGCGTCTGCAATAATTACGGACGTTTTTTGTCGTCTTATTAGATATACTAAATATATGGTGAGACCTCTTGTGTCTTTTGCGGTATCCGTAATTTTAGCACTTGGTATATTTCTTATTCTTGTTTCGTTATGGGGTTTTTATGTTTCCATTCGACCGCCTAAGATTATTTCGCATATTAATCCCAATGATTTGGCCATGGAGTACGAAGACGTTTATTTTCGAACTGAAGATAACATTAACCTTAGGGGTTGGTGGATACCTAAAAATAACGGTTTAGGCGAAAAAACTATTGTCCTGCTCCACGGTTATCCGGCTGATAAAGGTGATATACTTCCGGCGTTTTCGTTTTTACACGATGGTTATAATCTTTTTCTTTTTGATTTTAGATATTTAGGTCAGAGTGGTGGGCGATATTCGACCGCGGGAGTGCTTGAACAGGAAGATCTTTTAGCCGCGCTTCGTTATCTTAAATCGCGCGGCATTAATGAAACAGGTGTTTGGGGTTTTTCCATGGGCGCTGCAGTAGCGCTTGTGATTGCTTCAGACGTTCACGAAATAAAAGCAATTGTTTCAGAAGCGAGCTATGCCAGTCTTGATCTTATGACTCGAGAACTTTATCAGATTTACGGCATTCGTAGATCGCTTGGTTTTTTGACAGGATTTTGGGCTAAACTATTCTTAGGAGTTGATGTAAAAAAAGCAGAACCAGTCGATGCGGTGAAAAAACTCTCAATTCCCATTTTAATAATTCACTCGACTGATGATGCAACAATTCCTTTTGAGCACGCCCTCATGCTTAAAGAGTCTCTAGTGCATAATACGCGTGCCGAGTTTTGGTTTAAAGATAATCTTGCTCACGGATCTTTCGGCAAAGATTATCAAAAAAGAGTGACTGATTTTTTTGCGAAAAACTTATAGACGAAAGGTTTTCCTGTTTGTCGGGCCATCCGGAATCCCTGCCTGCCGATAGGCAGGGAACCGAGCTAAGTCTTTCTAAATTGTTGGTCGGGCTGCCGGGAATCGAACCCGGGCTACATGCACCCCATGCATGCGTACTGCCGCTATACTACAGCCCGTATTTTTCTTTTTGCTCTGTACCACAAAACCATATTTACAGAAACAAGCAATCCGAGATTAGTCCATGAGATCCATGGATGTTCCCACCAATCGAGACCGCTCACGCGGTTTATATTATATTGGACGAAAGGAGAAAACAATCTGGATAACATGTCGGTTTGGTGTGTGAATAAATCCATAACAATATGTAAAAGATAGGGGATGATGAAGATCATGAATCGTTTGCCCCAAAATAATAGAAATACCCCCACCAACATAGCAGCTAAAATAGTATGCCAAAAGTGATAATTATCTTTGAGTATCTGCGGCAAAAGCATCCAGGTTTCTGATGACCAAAATTTGCCGTGGGCTACGATCAAATATACGAATGCCGGTCCGCTGCCTAAAATATCAGGCGCGGCGCCGGTTAATAAAGCCAACCAGGCGAGCGGTTTCTTACGGATTACGGTTCCACCCCAGAGGGCATGCGAAATTATATCCATAGACAGATATATATTTTGAACTTACTCTTAATACTAGAACGTTCGTTGATAAAATAAAGGAATAGAATATGCCAAGCGGAACAGATAGCGTTGCTCCATATGAGGGTAAAACCGAAGATCCGGACGTAGAAACACCGCCTATCAAAACCAATGAATTGCGCACGGATACTAATGAAGGAGAAAAGAGTGACAATATTGGAGGAACCGCAAGCGTAGAGCCGGAGACAAATGAAGGCAGAAAAGATACAAACGAAGACAGACCGGGATTGCTCGGTGCGCCATCATTAAGACAGCGTTTTTTGGAAGAATTGCGAGGTTTGTAATTAATCAAAAGCCCCATTTTACAGGGGGCTTTTTATTTTGTCTTTGAGAGTGTACGGATACAACGGCTGCATACGAGTGATCGTTCGCCCGGCTTAAAGAGTCGGGTCCACTGAAGGTTGGCTCGTTTGCGGGTGTAAGCGGTCGGATTGTAGTGACCACGTAGAAGTTTCCTCGTGCCGCCGCCTTTATGGGATTTTTTGCATCGTTCACAAGCGCGCATAAACAGGGATAAGTGTATCGCATTTTATAATTCGAAGCAACATATTATCTTTGACATTATCTATATTTATGGTAGAATATATTTAGTCAAACATTTATATTTTTATGTTTATAGGAGATTGAGATTTGTTCATTAATCTTTTAGAACAAAAACAGCGAGTCGTTCAGGATCTTCGGATTCGTTTTGAGGCGGTGCAGCATGCATACGATAAATATCGCGCGAAGAGAGGGATGTCGGACATTGTATTCGAACAAGGCTTTGAAGCTGTCGGACGTTGCACAAAAAGATGTTTTGATTTGGGAGATTCACGATCCGATTGTCGTAATGCTTTAGCCGCATGCGATGTTTTGAGTCATATGCTCGACAATCTTTTATTGGTTTTGGAAGAGGATGAAGACAGCTCTGTTTCCGAGGAAGGGACACTGGTTGATGATTAATTTGCCGAAGAATGCTAGTATATTAAAAAATCCCTCGTGTTTTTCACGAGGGATTTTGCTTAGCCGATAACAGTTTCTTTATACGTTTTTTTGATGAAATTGAATTCGTAAAATTTAAGCATGTCGCCGGAGCCGGCTTGAAGGATGATGGTATTTTTAGATGGATCAATTTTAAATATAAGACTGCCGGTAATTGCGCTTTTGGGCGGCATCGAATTGAATTGACCCTTAACATCGATTGATCGTTGGTTATCTCCTTCGAGAGCGACCAGTTGGAATAGATCGCGAGGTTCGATGGCGCTGAAGGCAGTAGCCTCACTGGTGAATACTTTAAAATTCATAACAACAGTGCCCTGGGAATCTTTGGTGATATTGTCGACAGTGATAGTTAGTTTTACTTGAGGTTGGAGAAGCATACTTGAAGAAGCCTCAAGAATGATGGCGGTTGGAATATTTGTCGATGGTAGGGTTTCTTCTTTCGGCTCTTCCGGCTTTGGTGATGTTTCCAGCCGCGATTCCGGCAGTATTTCAATATTACGAACCTGCCCTTTGGTTTGATCTTTTAGGGTCTGCAATTGCAATTCCAGGTTGCTTAGCGTTATGTTCGTCGTGGTAATCTTTTCAAAAATAAGATAAAATCCCGCGAGTACGAGTAACGCAAATATCACCATCACCGCATATACTGGACCCGTTCCTTTAACCATAAATGAAATTATAACACATTGAAGGTGGTATAATTGATGCCATGGTATCAGAAACAATTTTCCAACTCATCGTACTTATTTTTTCGGTAGTGATTCATGAAGTTTCTCATGGAGTTGTAGCCGAACGTCTCGGTGATCCGACAGCCCGACTGGCCGGACGTCTCACCTTGAATCCATTAAAACATTTGGATCCAATAGGTTCTGTTGTGTTACCGCTTCTTATGCTTGTCTTAAATAGCGGAGTAGTTTTCGGATGGGCTAAGCCAGTGCCTTACAATCCGATGAATCTTAAACGTCCCGAACGAGACGGCGCGATTGTGGCCGCGGTTGGACCGTTGAGCAATCTTTTTATTGCGTTCTTATTTGGCATGGTTTACAGATTTATAATTCCTTCGCTTGGAGGCTCGGCTACGCTTGCTGTTTTTGGCGGATATCTTGAGATTATCGTTACTATTAATGTGCTTCTTGCCGTATTTAATCTTGTACCTATTCCGCCTCTAGATGGATCGAAAGTTCTATTTGCTTTATTGCCGTCCGAAATGCGCGGAGTGCGGTTTTTACTTGAGCAATATGGTATGTTTTTGGTCTTGATTTTTATATTTTTTGGATTTCATCTTATTACTCCGATAATATGGTCTCTCACAAAGTTATTTTTAGGAGTTTAAACAGCTATTCTCTACTCGATTATTATATGTGGGGGATTGACAAAACGCTCTTTACTATTAGAATATTCGAAGATTACCTCGTCTTAAGACGGGGCACCCGTTTAATATGCCTACAATTCGCCAATTAATTAAAAGTGGCAGAAGCAGAATAGCGTCTAAAGAAAAGTCGCCGGCTTTGACGTTTTATTTTAATTCGTTGAAAAATCGTCCCGTTGAATCGCCTTCGCCGTTCAAGAGGGGAGTTTGTATTAAGGTTTTTACCACCACGCCAAAAAAGCCTAACTCGGCTTTGCGAAAAGTTGCTCGCGTACGTTTAACGAACGGCATGGAAGTCACCGCTTACATTCCCGGAGAAGGCCACAATCTTCAAGAACACTCGGTGGTTTTGATACGCGGCGGTCGCGTAAAAGATTTGCCGGGCGTGCGATATCACATTGTCCGTGGAATTTTAGACACGACCGGCGTCGATGCTCGTAAACAGCAACGTTCGAAATATGGAGCCAAAAGACCAAAAGTATGAGGAAGCAAGGTTCTTATAAACGACAGACACGTCGCGGAGATCCAATGCATAACCGTGTAGACATGGGTCGTTTTATTAATTATTTAATGTTGGAAGGAGAGAAATCTGTGGCGGAAAAGAATTTTTATAAAGCTCTTGATCGTATTAAAGAAGTCACTAAAGATGATCCGGTAAAAGTTTTTGAAAAAGCTTTGTCTAATGCCACACCGCTTCTTGAGGTGGTATCGAAACGTATCGGCGGCGCGAATTATCAGATTCCTCGGGAAGTAAGACCCGAACGGCAATTCTTTTTGGCCACTCATTGGATTATTGCCGCCGCCCGTTCAAAGAAAGGCAAGCCGATAGCGGAAAGACTTGCAGAAGAGTTTATCGCGGCGGCTAAAAATGAAGGTTCAGCCATTAAAAAGAAACAAGACATGCATCGCATGGCAGAGGCGAACCGAGCATTCGCGTCACTTATGAGATCGTACTCAACAAGATCGTATTAAAAGCGAGTTTGATAAAAATAAAAATCGGCTCGCGAGAGCCGATTTTGCTAACATCAATAAAAACAAGTTAAAATCAATTCTTAAAGAAGCAATAAAAGTCCAATACCAAAAACAGTCACAACATCTAATACATTGCATCCTTTATGATACAAAGGTCCGCCTTCTACTCGATCGCCGAACGGATGAGTTCTTAGGTGATATCCAAGAAATATGATTAGAATCACGATGCAAATAATTCGTAGAGTCAACAAAAAGTCCACTACTTACCTTCCTTCCATTTATAGATTTGAATTGCGTTAACCAACTAAATAAATTTAAACGTATCTATATATAATTTGTCAATAGTAAGCCAAAATAATGTATAAATTAATAATTTTATGCCTCGTCAATATTCTATAGAAAAAGTTAGAGATATCGGCATTATTGCGCATATCGATGCCGGTAAAACAACCGTATCCGAGAGGGTTCTTTTTTATACCGGCGTGTCGCACAAAATAGGCGAGGTGCATACGGGGGATACGGTAATGGATTGGATGGAACAGGAACGCGAACGGGGAATTACGATTACCGCCGCGGCTACAACTTGTTTTTGGATTCCGACATACGCCAAAGGCGATAAAAAACAAGAACATTGTATCAATCTTATTGATACGCCGGGACACATTGATTTTACCGTTGAGGTAAAACGAAGTCTCCGTGTTTTGGACGGCGCGGTCGTCGTTTTCGATGGCGTGGCCGGAGTTGAACCGCAGTCAGAGACAAACTGGCGTTATGCCGATGAGTATGGCGTGCCGCGCATTTGTTTTATAAATAAACTTGATCGAATGGGCGCTAATTTTGAAAATGGCGTTCAATCTATTCATGAACGGCTTACACCGAACGCGGTTGTGATACAGCTCCCTATAGGCATAGAAGATTCTTTTAGCGGTATTGTAGATTTACTAACTCGTACAGCATATCGTTTCGAAGGCGAAAAAGGCGAAAATATAACCGCCGTTGATGTTCCGGCTGATATGAAAGATAGGGTAGAAAAAATGCGACATACATTAGTTGAAAAAATTGCCGAAACAGACGACAAGCTTCTCCACGATTATCTTGACGGTAAAGAAATACCAGTCGATACGCTAAAAAAAGCGCTTCGCGAAGCTACCCTTAAGGTAAAGCTCATACCTATCTTTTGTGGGTCGGCATTGAAAAACAAAGGCGTGCAGTTTGTATTGGATGCGGTTGTGGATTTTTTGCCATCGCCGATTGATTTACCGCCGGTCAAAGGTATAAATTCAGAGACGCATGCAGAGGAAGAGCGTCGGCCCGAAGATGATGCACCGCTTGCGGCATTGGCGTTTAAGATCGCGGCAGATCCTTTTGTCGGCAGTCTCACATTTTTCCGGGTTTATTCCGGAGTATTGAAGCGAGGCAGTTATGTTTTAAACGCAACTAAAAATTTTCAAGAACGCATCGGTCGTATTGTAAGGCTTCATGCGAATCATAGAGAAGAAGCCGAAGAAATTTACGCCGGAGATATCGGCGCGATCGTGGGATTGAAAAATACGACGACCGGGGACAGCTTGGTTGATCCGGAGCATCCGGTTACTCTTGAAAACATAACTTTTCCGGAACCAGTTATTTCTATCCGCATCGAACCTAAGACAAAAGCCGATCAAGAGAAAATGGGTCTTGCTCTTCATCGGTTGGCCGACGAAGATCCGACGTTTCGTGTTAGCGGTGATATCGAAACTGGCGAGACCATCATCGCCGGTATGGGAGAACTTCATTTGGAAATTATTGTTGATCGTATGAAACGAGAGTTTAGTGTGGAAGCGAATGTTGGCCGTCCGCAGGTGGCTT
Organism: Candidatus Jorgensenbacteria bacterium; assembly: GCA_016234345.1. Classification (GTDB taxonomy): domain Bacteria; phylum Patescibacteriota; class Minisyncoccia; order UBA6257; family GWB1-50-10; genus JACRFG01. Next base: position 1,643 of record JACRFG010000060.1, on the reverse strand, counting down.
ATAAAGAAACTATCAAAGGCAAGGCACAGGCTGAAGGTAAATATATTCGGCAGTCAGGCGGCCGTGGTCAATATGGTCATGTGCGGCTTAAAGTTGAACCACTTGAACGCGGTAAGGGTTTTGAATTTGTCGATGAGATTAAAGGCGGCGCTATTCCGCAGGAATTTATTACACCCGTTGAAAAGGGGGTACAAGAAGCTGCTGATAAGGGAGTTCTTGCCGGATACCCGCTTACCGATATTAAGGTGACGCTTTACGACGGTTCGTTTCATGATGTTGACTCGTCGGAATTTGCTTTCAAAATCGCCGGCTCCATTGCTTTACAAGAAGCTTCTCGACAGGCGAAGCTTGTGATTCTTGAACCGATCATGAAGGTTCAGGTTATTGCTCCGCCGAATTTCTTGGGTGATGTGACGGGGGATTTAAGTTCCCGTCGCGCGAAGATAACTGGTATGGGTGAGCGTGCTACGGTTCGCGTTGTTGACGCAACAGTTCCTTTGTCTGAAATGTTCGGTTATGTGACCAATCTCCGTTCTATGACCCAAGGCCGCGGTTCTTATACCATGGAATTTTCCCATTACGATGAAGTGCCGGGTAATGTCGCACAGCAAATTATTGAAGGGAAGAAGAAATAGCAGAGTTATGGTATACTTTACTATATAGAAGATATTTCGGTCGAGCCTGTGGAAAACTATGAGGGCTTGACAGGAAAGGATTCATCGGTAAAAATTAGGGCTGCTTGTTTTCTGCCAATGTAGGCGAGATAAGCATCTAAAGTTGCGAGCTTTAGGTCGAAGAATTTATAATAAATTAAATAAAAATATGGCGGAAAAAGAAAAGTTTCAACGTAATAAGCCACACGTAAATGTGGGTACGATCGGTCATGTTGACCATGGTAAGACTACTCTTACTGCGGCTATTACACACGTTTTGTTTTTAAAAGGTTGGATCAAAAAAGAGGAGTCAGTCGATATGATTGACAACGCTCCGGAAGAGAAGGCGCGCGGTATTACCATCGCTCTTCATCACTCGGAGTATGAATCAGACAAGCGCCACTATGCTCACATCGATGCACCGGGGCATGCCGATTATATCAAAAACATGATTACGGGCGCGGCACAGATGGACGGCGCCGTCCTTGTTGTGTCAGCCGCTGACGGTCCTATGCCTCAGACCCGAGAACACATTTTACTTGCACGTCAGGTTGGTGTACCGGCTATGGTAGTTTTCTTGAATAAAGTTGATATGGTTGATGACAAAGAGCTCATTGATCTTGTTGAATCAGAAGTCAGAGAACTTTTGAAGAAATATGGTTTTCCCGGAGATGAAACTCCGATTATTCGTGGTTCTGCTACAAAAGCCTTAGCTTCCAAGTCAGCCGATGACGCCGATGCCAAGCCTATTTTGGATTTAGTTAAAGCGCTTGATGAATATATTCCTGAACCGGTCCGTGATATCGATAAACCGTTCCTTATGCCGATTGAAGATATTTTCTCGATCGAAGGTCGTGGCACTGTGGTTACGGGTAGAGCTGAACGTGGAATTGTAAAAGTTAACGACGAAGTCGAAATAATAGGTCTTCGTCCGACTCAAAAGACCGTCATTACTGGCATTGAGATGTTCCAGAAGATTTTGGATGAAGG
>JACRFG010000058.1 GCA_016234345.1 Candidatus Jorgensenbacteria bacterium | reverse complement strand
TGAGACCGGTTCAGAACATCCGCTTGCGCGTGCCATAGTGGAGAAAGGAAAATCAGCTTGTAAGGTTTTACCTCCGGTAAAAAATGTCGAGGCAATCGCTGGTATGGGCGTGCACGGAACTGTGGATGGTAAAAGTGTGGTGGTGGGCAATTCTGCGTTTATGAAATCTTTGGGGATACCGGTTGAAGAACACGAGCCTTTAGTCGAAAAACTTCAGGGTGAGGCGAAAACAGTGGTCTATGCTGCGGCTGATAAAGAATTGATTGGTGTCATTGCTATGGCTGATACTCTAAAACCTCATGCGCGTGAGGCAATCCAGGAATTAAAGAAAATGGGTAAGGAAATAATCATGATTACCGGTGATAACCCGAAGACAGCTCAAGCTATTGCGCACGATGTGGGTGTTGATCGAGTGCTTGCTCAAGTGTTGCCGCAGCAAAAAGCAGAGGTTATAAAACAGCTTCAAAAAGAAGGTAAAACCGTGGCGATGGTAGGGGATGGTATTAATGATTCGCCGGCGCTTGCGCAAGCAAATGTCGGTATCGCTATTGGTTCGGGAACTGACGTAGCGATCGCGGCAGGCGAAGTAATTTTAGTGAAAGACGATTTGCGGGATGTAGTGACCGCGATTCAACTTTCAAAAAGAACAATTCATAAAGTATGGCAAAATCTTTTCTGGGCGTTTTTTTACAACGTAGTTGCAATACCCATTGCCGGCGGCGCGCATTTCTTGGTGACACAGAGCTCATTCGGTATTCCCGCAAAGTGGGTTCTTAAACTCGCATCAAAAGGAGGCGAGTGGGGTAAAATATTCCTTAATATTTCTCAAGCAACGCTTCGCCCGGAAATCGCCGGGTTTGCAATGGCTTTGAGTTCGGTGTCAGTCGTCACTAATTCATTAACCTTGAAGCGGTACGTACCGCCGATGGAGAAGTTATCGATGAAAGAAGAAAAAGTTTAAGATCAAATTATGGATAATCTTATAAAAACTTCTAAGAGGTTTTTATACATATTGTTAATTACTGCGGCGATTTCCGTTACTGGCTTTTCTTTGCCCCCTCTGATTTTGCTAATATTACCTTTAGGTTTGATAGTGGGAGTAGCAGCTGCATTCTTCGCCTTAAGGGCCCCATTTAAAGTAGAAGCTCTTCGAAAACAAGGTGAGTTAGTATATGTTTTGGGAATTAAGAGGTGGTTACTTTTTACGCCATTAGTAGCGTCGATCGTATTTGTGATTGCCGCTATTTTGTTTAATCAATTGCCATCTACGCCATATTGTATTTTGAATTATGCAGATTTTACTACTTTCGCAACTAAGCTATCATGGGCAAAATATATTGCTATTGCTGTAGGCATCAGTGGTTTAGCTATTCTAGCTGTTTCATTATTTATTTCCTTAATACTTTTTATTTCATCTCGAAAGAAGCATCAAGAGGATAAAGTTGCTACCCTGACATTACTTGTTTTAACTTTATTTATTCTTTCACTTTTTGTTATGGGTATGAGTGGTGCTTTAGTGTCTGCTGGTATAGGTTCTTCAAGGAACAAAAGCGCTGATGCTAGAAGAATATCAGAATTAAATCAGGTGGCGGACAAACTTGAATATTATTTTGATTCTAATAGGTTTTATCCATCAGTTACGGGGGGTAATTCCTTTGATAGGTGGAGTGATTTAAAAAGAAAGTTGCCTCTTGATGAATATTTTGATGATCTTTGTGTTCGGCAATCGAATATGGGAGATATAAAAGAACATCAATACGATTACAATGCATCAGGTGATGGCCAATCTTATGTACTTAAAGCAATCATGTCTACACCAGAATTTATTGTGAGAAATTCTGAACTTGACGTTGATGGTGAAGTATTTAGTATTTGGTGCGGTGACGAAGGAAAAGAGCTAGAATTTTGCATGACGACTAAAAGTCGATAGAAAAGTTATCGATGAAAGAGGAAATATAATAGATAGAGATCATGAATCAAGGTTCGGTAACTGTTAAACTCCCTTTTGTTAGTCAAACAGTTCCTTTTGTATTTTTGGGATTGAGCAAAAACATTACTTTTTCTGAGAATTCAATAAAAACAGGAAAGAAGGAAATTAGATATGATGATATAATATCGATCGATTATTTTAGGCAGAGTTGGGAACAATTTAAGCCTAAATTATATATTACGCTACATCAGTCAGATTATGGATTTGCAGTCACAACAGAGACCGACAATATTTATTTTCTAGGAACTTCTGTGCCAATAATTGGGATTTCTAACAAGAAATGTGACGTTGCCTTTGAACAAATTGTGAATTTATCCAAAAAATATATCGAACCAATTATAGTAGAGAAAATTTACCAAAGAATATCTAGTGATATGGGTTGGGTAAGGATAGCTGACTTCCTACTTTCAAAAAGAGGTTTTTGTAAAAGAATTTCAGAACAGAGATTTATATGTATCCCTTGGGCGCAATTTGGTGGCGCAGAACTTACTTTCGGCTCTTCTGGTTGGTGGCCCGTTTTAGTGATTTATCAAGAGACATCTTCTGGTATTAGAGAAATATTTGATAAGGTATTCCCCGCACAACTTACACCTCTTTATATGCATAATCAACTTTGCAATCTAACGATTTTGCCAGAACTGATGACCTATTGCGCGAAAGAGTTTGCGAATGAATTGGCTCCACCAGCAGAGATCGACTCGCGAGAATTAAAAATTACATGGAAAGAAACGATTCCGCAAAGCGTCATTCGTCGTGGGAAAACTTTAGCGATTGCAATGATTGTATTTATCATTTTAATACTAAGTGTATTTTTTTTCTTCCTTTTTAGTGGGAAAATAGAATTTACATAATCATCCTTTTTCAAATTGTAAAGTTGCAAAATTAGTGTATCATAATATATAAAACGTTAATCACCATGGAAAAAATTGAACTCAAAATAGAAGGTATGCATTGTGGAGCTTGCGCAACCGGCATCCAAATGCTTGTGTCACAAATGGACGGCGTGAAAGAGATTTTTGTTGACTATAATGCAAAAAAAGGAAATATTGAATTCGATTCAACCAAAGTTAATAAAGACGCGATTGTTAAAGCAATCGCGGAGCTCGGGTATACAGCAACTTAATTTTTAAATTAATAAAACTATAAGCGTAGCAGATAAAACGCGTTAATGATTGGCGCGTTTTTTTCTTATCAAAAACACAGCGTATAGAATTATGAGTACTGCAAGATTGGGAAAGAAGATAATAGGATCAGCCCAAGAGTGGCCGTTAAACTTGAAGTTAGATAATGGCCATAGGAATGGCGTGGGAAAGAATTGGTAGGAGTGAGTAGGAATATCAAAGAGTATGTGGAGTGGCCAGGCGAGCATTTCGAGAAACGGTTTCCGGTAGATGAGCCAGATAATCAGGAAAACAGACGTGGCGATGATAAGACTATGTGTGAAGTTATAGAAGTACCCGACGTAGGCCGGAATTGTGGATAATGAGGGAGGTTCGGCTCTTGTCCAGTCGGGCCGTTCCGTTAATCCTAAGAACGTAGAAATAAAAAATATCCCGAAAGAGAAAAGATCAGGTGCTACTCCAAATAAAAAAGAGAGCCAGAAACTCTTTTTATTTTTACGGCCAAAGGTGAGTGAGCCCCAAAGGCCATGAGAAACTATATCCATTGTTCTGGGGGTAAGTTTAGCATATCGGGTTGACCTCGAGTAGGTGTTTTAACTACCATGTAAGTAGATACCTTAATTTTAGAAAGGGTGTTTTGATGAATAAGATCAGTGCGGAATTTTTGTTGGCGGTTGTGTTTGCAATTATTTTTCCGAACTTTGTTCGAGGACAGGACACGACAAGGGGAGGAAGTATGAGTGATGGAATGTATGAGGCTCTCGATGTTGCCCAAAACATTGATTCCTTATTTTTTGGAACGAGACCGTCATCTCATGAACTTACTCATAATGCTTTACGTATGATGGTAGAGTCGCTCCACGATCCTTACTCGAAGCTGCGTACTCCGGAAGCGTCTGCTATCGCAGAAAAAGAAGAGCCGACATTTCTAAGCCGGATGATAAATGACAGCGTGGTTTACTTCGCATTTAAAGATTTTTCGGTTATTGATGGCCTTTCGTTTGATACAGCCATGCATAATGTTATGCTTCGCGTGCGCGACCCCCGTTTCATTATTGATCTTCGCGATAACGGCGGCGGGCGAATACCTATAGCCGAACGGATCGCCGCTTACTGGCTCGATACGAATAAAATATTCTATTGGGAGGAGAGTCGGCGCGGCAGGAATCCAAAGCGAGTTACCACTGTTCATGAGATGATGGTATTGGCCGGACGCACTGTTATCTTGGTTGATGGAGGGAGCGCTTCGGCGGCCGAAGCTTTGGCAGGCGCAATCCAAGATTATGATATGGGGATTTTGTTGGGACGGCCGACATACGGTAAAGATTTAGTGCAAACCACAGTGACGCTCCGGAGTAAGTGTCGCCTTACACTGACTTCGGCGCGGTGGTATACGCCATTAATGAGAGACGTGGGTGGTTGCGGTCTTGTGCCAGATTTTCTAGTAGAAGATACCGGCGATGACCTTGAAGATGATTTATATATTAAAAAAGCAATGGAGATTTTGACTTCACGATAAATATAAAGACCGCGAGTTCTCGCGGTCTTTTAGGTATGCTTTTTTGGTGTAGACCAGATTCTAAATCCAATCTTTTTGGCTAATTCAGTATGTTGTCCTTGATGGAAGGTTCCGCCACCGCATGATGCTTTTACGAATATGATTTCTCCGGTATTTAAAACAAGGTATCGGTGCCAGCCACCGAAGCCGTAGATAGAAGAATTATTATCGATCTCGATACAAAATTCTTGAAGTTCAGTAAAGCTTTTGTTTAGATCGTTCAATTTTCGCCATTTTTCTTTGAAAGCATTAAATGAGTAGGCATCATGGTCGTTTTGTCTTTCTTGGTACTGTTTGCCCTCTACGGCAACTAATTTTTCAAACGCGTCGGTATCGTAGATAAATACAGGCATTTTATCTGTTCGCTTCGTGATTATCAGTATTTATGAGCTTTTCTGAGGTTACATCAATCTACCTATGTTGGGTAGTCAGTTGTGGATAAGTCTTAATTTGACACGATTATTGAATCATATATTCTAGCACCCAGTCCCTTGCACAGCCGAGTTATGGAAGAAAACAAACGTTTGATTCCGGATACAAGCGCGCTACAAGGAAAAGCCTAAACCTTATTTAAGATAAGGGGTCGCGGGAGAAGTTTGGAAAATTCCTCTCAGGAATCTTCATCCCAAGTACGCCGTCTTTGGAAGGACGCGCGGAATCAGTCAGTGGACGTTAGTGCGTTCGTTATTGATCCGGGGCTTGAACGACCGTTACACTGATAAGGCTAAACCAAATACTCGCTGTGCATTTTAGTGATCAGGCGGTTCCAATCGGAGCCGCCATTTTTATTATCTGACCTACTTGACATAGGTTATCTGATATGTTTTTATGTAGATAGCTAATTTTCATCATTAATATACAAGGAAAAGAAAGTGAGACAATTAATAAAGAGAATCATCGAAATTTACCGACCGTTTCGGAAAGCAGTGATAGCTCTTTTCAGTTTCCTCGTCGTTCTTCAGATCCTATCTCTTTTTGTACCGTATGTTTTCGGTAAGATTATCGATGCGATCATCCTCAAAGATTTTACGCTGTTCAAACAACTAGCCTTTCTTTCGTTCTGTCTTTATTTTCTTCAGAACATCATTGTTGGATATTTGCGTGACTTGGTAGAGACCAAGCATATCGATTTTGATGTGCCGCGGTATGTAGCCAGTTTGACTTTAGGGAAGCTTCTGAATTTTTCTATTGGCCAGCACTTGAACCAAAATTCAGGCATAACCCAAAGCGTAGTCGGTAAAGGCGAAGCTTCGCTTCGAAGATTCGGCCAAACCGTAGTGTATGAAGTAATTCCTTTAATCGTTGAGGGGTTGCTGACCGTGTTTGCTCTTCTTTATCTAAATTTAGTTCTTGGCAGCATAGTCATCTCGTGTCTTCTTTTGTACATTGGCTTCACTGTTTATGTGAATCTAAAGTTTAAAGACGACATGGCTCGTTTAGAGAAAATGGGTCATCAAATCGGCAAGCAGCACACGGAAATACTTAGAAATTTGGAGTTGATCCAGATCAATGCTCAGGAGGAGCGTACCAAAGCAGAGTATGACATGGTGGTGGAGATTAGGGATAATTTTGGAAAGCAGTTGTGGACGAGATTTTCTCGGTACGTATACATTCGCAACGTTATTATCGGAATTACATCGCTTACTGTTATGCTTGTTGGCGTAGAACTTATCAAGACCGGTAGTTGGACTACCGGTAGTCTTGTAACGTTTATCGGATGGTCATCGGCGCTTCTTGGTCGATTAGTGATGTTTGGTCGGTTACATCGAACCTTAATGGAGCTTTCGGTAGCAATTAAGAATTATCTTGTGCTCATCGATACGCCTCCGGATGTGTGTGAAGTAGATCAACCGGTATGTTTGGATAATTGTCGAGGTGAGATCGTATTCGATGGCGTTTCATTTAATTATCCCAATAGATCCTGGATAAATGAAGGTGAAGCGGAAACGGTAAAAAATGTAAAAGGACACGCAATCCAAGATATGAATTTTACTGTTCGGGCCGGCGAGAAAATCGCATTGGTCGGGCATTCCGGAGCCGGTAAGTCAACTATTGTTGCGTTGCTCCTCAGAGCTTTTGATCCTGACCGCGGTTCTATCTATATTGATGGGCATAATTTGAAAGAAGTCGATCTCGAAAGCTATCGGAGTGCAATCGGTTTTGTTGAACAAGACATCCAGCTTTTTGACGATTCAATTCGTTATAACGTTACGTTTGGCTTGAATGGCCGAGGTAAAGAAGTTGACGACGAGACGCTTTTGGGGGTTGCGCGGGCAGCCCGCCTCTCCGGATTTATTGATTCACTTGAACTTGGTTTCGATACCATGATCGGTGAACGCGGCGTGAAATTATCAGGCGGGGAACGTCAACGTTTGGCTATCGCGAGAGCGCTTATCAAAGAACCTCAGATACTAATTTTCGATGAAGCAACTTCTAATCTTGATGCGGAAAATGAGATGATGATTCGTGAATCAATTGAACGAGCTTCGGAAGGCAGAACGACCATTATTATCGCTCATCGTCTTTCTACGGTTCGAAACGTCGACAGGATTTTTGTGTTGGATGGCGGACGAATTGTGGGAGAAGGCAGCCATGATGATTTGGTTGGTTCATGTAATGTGTACCAGCGGCTTATCAAGAATCAAGTTGTAGCTATTTGAATTTAAGAGAGCTCCGAAATTTTCGGAGCTCTTATTGTTTTTTCAGGTTTTCGATGAGCGCTACTTCGAGAGGAATGATGGGAAATTGGCTGTAACGCATCTGGCTGTAGGCGTTTATAAGCTGTTTGATTAGTTTTAGGTGATGATCGGTGAAATGTGTCGAATGGGCTATAAGCTGTTTTAGGTGGTCAGCCACGAGCTCGTTTTCAAACAATTTACTCATTTTGGGGTTGAATTTTAATACAGCAACACGGCGCAGGTATTGCAATACGTCTTTCGTAAATTGAACCAAGTTGTAGCCCCCTTCGGCGATTGAAGAGAGCGATTCAATGGTTTCTTCTAGTTTTGATTCAAGGATAAAACCAACAAATTTAGACAATTTTTCAAAACCGACTTTGCCGACCATGCTTTCAACGTCGTGGAGAGTTATATTTTTGCCGCTGAAAGAAATTAGTTGATCAAGTAAAGATTCGGCATCTCTAAAACTTCCTTCGGCTGAGGCGGCTATGAGATCGAGCGCTTCGTGTGAGACAAGAAGGCTTTCTGTTTTTATGATATGGTTGAGTTTTTCAACAATTGAGTGCAAAGAAACACGTTTGAAGTAAAACTGTTGTGTCCGAGAACTTATTGTGACCGGTATTTTTTCTATTTCGGTGGTAGCAAGTATGAAAATGGCGTGTGATGGCGGCTCCTCAAGGGTTTTTAAAAGTGCATTAAATGCTTCTTTGGTGAGCATGTGAGCTTCATCAATAATGAAAACTTTGTGAGTTGCCGTGGTGGGGGAGAGACGTACACTTTCTTTGAGATTTCTGATTTCATCAATGCCGCGGTTAGAAGCAGCGTCAATTTCTATTACATCCAAACTTCTTCCATCGTCAATGGCTCGGCATTCATCGCATTGGTTACAGGGTTCGCCGGACGTTCGGAATTTTGGATCAGTCGAACGGGTTTTACAATTAGCCACTTTAGCAATCAATCGAGCGCTAGTAGTTTTACCGGTGCCGCGGGGACCCGCGAAAAGATAGGCATGAGCCAGCGATCCGCGTTTAGCGGCTTCTTGGAGTATGTGGACGATTAAATCTTGGCCAATGACATCGTCAAATGTTGTCGGTCGGTATTTTCTATATATAGCTAATGGCATACTGAATAAAAAATATACTATACTATTATAAGTACTCATTACCAAATTGAAAGCGATTGTATTCCTATGCGCCGTTTTGGTTTGCTTTTAGGTGTTTATATGATTGTTTTTTCTTCAGGGGCTATCGCCGAAGGACAAACAGATACTGTTAACCAGCTTATCCTTATACATTTGAAGAGTCGTATCTTGGAATTCTTTGAGAACGATAGTTTGGTTTCTGTGTACCCGATTCGTGTCGGAAAACCCAGTCGTTCTACGCCACTTGGTGAGGGTTATGTTGCTGTAAAGCGAGAGAAACCGGTGTTCCGATATGTTGATCCTGGTCCGAAGCAGGGAATGATAGTAGATACTGCCGAGTGCGGCGATGGTTTTAAAAGAGTTAATTACAAAGTGATGCGATCTTTAAGCCTTTATTACACTTCAATGGTTCCCGGTCAAAAAATCATAAAAATACGCTATTTGAAACCGGAAGGCGAAGATCGTTACAGTATTCATTCGGTGACATGCGGTGAAACTATTGGTCAAGCCATATCTAAGGGCTGTGTTGGTATGCGAATTCCAGACATGTTGGGTTTTTTCCCTAAAGTCATTGTTGGCAAAGACGGCGCCAAATTTATTGTGACTGATGATTAACGGCTCCTCCTTGAAATTCTCGGAGGAGCCTTTATAGTTATAAGAGATGAAGGTAGTCGTGATCAGTCTTATAGTGATTGGTCTAATTATTGTTGGTTACTTTGTGGTACAAAGGCCTTGGAATGTTACTGTACAAGAACCTACAATACCGACAACGTTTTCTTAATTTTTATGAACAATCTCATTTTGAAGAGTTCTGCTTTTAAACAGAATGAAATAATTCCTCGAAAGTATACTTGTGATGGTGATGATGTAAGTCCGTTACTTGAAATAAGAAATGTGCCAGAAGGTACTAAAAGCTTAACTATAATCATTGATGATCCGGATGCGCCGGGCGGTAATTGGGATCATTGGTTGTTGTGGAATATCAATCCTCGTACACAGTATATATCCGAAGATACGGTTCCTGGAGATTCAGTTCAGGGTGTGACAAGTTTCGAACACCGTAAATACAGCGGTCCGTGCCCGCCGCGCGGTGATAGACCTCATCGGTATCAATTCAAGCTTTATGCGTTAGACGTGATATTAAATTTGCCGGAAGGCGCTACTAAGCCGGAACTTGAAAAAGCTATGGCTGGTCATATTCTTGATCAGACACTGCTTGTTGGTCTTTATCAACGTCCGTAACTTGTTTAAATCTCCTCGGAACGACGATAAATATTCATGGACGCATCACGTTTTTGATAAGATGCGTTATTACGGTATTTCCGAGAGCCGCATTAAACGAATTGTCCGTTTCCCTAATCGTACTGAAGAAGGAATTGCCTCGCAAACGGTTGCGGTCATGCAGCCAGCCGGTACGTAACGATATCAAGAGATTTGGGT
>JACRFG010000062.1 GCA_016234345.1 Candidatus Jorgensenbacteria bacterium | reverse complement strand
TTTTGAGCCGATTCGGTAGGCGCACCGACTTTAATTACCGCAACTCCGCCGGAAAGCTTGCCTAATCGTTCCTGCAATTTTTCCTTATCGAAATCCGAGTCGGTCTTTTTAATCTGCATCTTAAGCTGGGTAACACGGTTATCGATCTCTTTTTTATCCCCCTTACCGCCGACGATGGTCGTATTGTCTTTGCTTGAAATTACTCGATGCGCGTGACCCAAGTCAGACAAAGTTACATTTTCCAATTTTCTACCCAGATCTTCGGAAACAAAATTCGCGCCGGCCACAACCGCAATATCCTGGAGCATTTCCTTCCTGCGATCACCGAAGCCGGGAGCTTTTACAGCCAACACATTGAAAACGCCTCGAAGCTTGTTTACTACAAGCGTCGCAAGCGCCTCCCCCTCAACTTCATCGGCAATAATCACCAACTCTTTTTTGCCGCTCGAAACTACTTTTTCAAGCAACGGCAAAAAATCATTAATCGAGGAAATTTTCTTGTCAGTCACCATAATATACGGATCTTCCAAGACGGATTCCATACGCTCTTGGTTTGTCACCATATAAGGCGACACATACCCTCGGTCAAACTGAAGACCCTCAACCATATCATATGAGTTCCCAATAGTGTTTGAATCTTCAATAGTGACCACGCCGTCACGGCCGATTTTACCCATTACCTCAGAAATTAGCTTACCAATGGATTCATCTTTGGCCGAAAGCGTTGCCACCTCTTCAACTTTTCTATTGTCGTTAATGGCTTCACGCTGCGCCTCTAACGCTTTAACTATTTCCTCGCTTGAACGCTTCAGTTCTTCAGCCAGCTGAATAACGTTAAATCCTTTCTCGCGAATAACCTTCTCACCCTCGTCAATAAGCGCGTGTGCCAAAACAACCGACGTGGTTGTACCGTCACCGACGTTATCGTTGGTTTTATCGGCTGCCTGCTTGATGAAATCGGCACCGAGGTTTTCATACTTATCCTGAAGTTCGATTTCTTTGGCGACAGTCACGCCGTCAAACGTCACCTGCGGCGCGCCATAACCTTTTTCAATGACTACTGCCCGGCCACGTGGGCCGAGCGTCATCTTCACCGCATCAGCCAGCTTATCAATGCCTTTTTTCAAAGCTGTACGTGCGGCTTCGTTGAATAAAATTTGTTTTGCCATATGTTTGTCAGAGAATTAAGAATAAAGAATTACGAATTATGGGGGCGATTAATCTCAACCGCCATTTATTCATAATTCCTGATTCGTTATTCAATAATTGCTAAAATATCATCTTCGTCCCCTACCAAGTATTTTTTACCGTCGAGTTCAATCTCGTCCGGCCCATACTTTTTAAATAGGACGACGTCACCGACCTTTACCGACATCGAGACCCGTTCGCCTTTATCGTTCAACTTGCCCGGTCCCGTAGCAAGAATCTTGCCCTTAACGGGCTTTTCTTTATCGGCCGTATCAGGAAGCACGATGCCAGACTTGGTCGTCTGTTCCTCCTCCTGCGGTTCGATAAAAACATGATTTGAGAGTGGTTTGAATTTCATAAATTTTTGTGGTGTATTAGCACTCTCGACCTTTTATTGCCAATCGCATAGAAATTTTAGTGATGATAGGAATATTGTCAATACCCCGGGAAAACGAAAAACCCCAGCGATTGCCGAGGTTTTATCTAAAACCGAATGATACTAGCGGAATAATCCGACTACCCATAAACCGCTATAAAAACCGCATATAATAACTGCTGCAAACAATATCATGAGCAACAAAGCCGCAACAATTAATAAACCGGGCCCATCTTGATTCTTTTGCCACGAAACGATGCTACCCAATATCATCATGAAACCGGCCACAACAAACCCAGCGGTAATCACTAATGATTGTTCCACCTCTCCATCCGTAATAAATCCATATAGACACCCGACAAACGATGCAGCGATAAATACCAAAAGAAGGTATATCACGATGTAACGCAGTTTGCGCCAAAGAAGAGATAGTTCGCTCATACCTCTGCTCCTTCAAAACAATAGATGCGGTACATACCAGCCAGCCAAAAGCCCTACGAGAAATATATGGAAACTGATCACGGCGAAATTCAGAGGCGCGATGAAGAAATGGAAATAGAACGCATGCTTCGGTTCTATGCCAACTTTCATTTCAGCAATCAATGAGTTCATAGCATGGCGGCTCTTGAATGCTCCGATAAGACCCATAAAAACCAATACAAAAAATACGTATGCGATGAATCTAAACGAAATTACATTGGGCAGAAACAGCACAAACATAGAACCTGCCAAGAATAATGCGCCAATCGTAAAAACAAGCGGCGCAAAATACTTTCGTAAAGATCCCAAAACATCAATGAGTTCGGGTGTTTGCAAAAATTCCCTAAACATCGCCCTACCCCAAAACGCATCCGGCAATATACAAACAGCCGCAAACTATAAGTGCTCCTATTGCAGCGATTACAAGAAAAGCAATCGGCTCCTTGCGGACAAAATACAAGGAAGTAGCAAGAAACATATCAATCCATTCCTTAGGATTCCTCGGCTTCAAGAAGTCACCAAACATGATTATTCCTTTCTAATGATAATGATACTAATAAGATGATAACATATATCAAATATTATGTCAATATAAAAAGAACCGCATCTAACGGTTCTTTTTATTTCTGTAGCCCCAAGGGGAATCGAACCCCTGTTCCAGCGTTGAGAACGCTATGTCCTAGGCCACTAGACGATGGGGCCGTACATTCATTAACTTAATTAACTTTATGAACTCTAGCAACTATCTCCTCGTTTACTCATATAATCCGGGTTTGCCAAGCCACTCTTTATCCTGACGCACCAAAAGTTCGGGTGCTCTCATGGGCTCTGCCATGACTTCCTGGACAATACGTTCCATTCTCACACCCTGCGAGCCCTTAATAAGCACTAGATCGTTCGGTTGAAGTTTATTTTGCAAAAACAATCCGGCCTCGCTAACACTCATAAAAACAGAAATGGATTTTTTAGGAAATCCGGACCGCGCAGCCGCTTCGGCTATCAACTTACCGCGCAATCCAACCGTAATCAATAAATCGGCGGTTTTGGCTGTAAGCTCCCCTACCTCGGTGTGCGCTCCAAGAGTGTATTTACCGAGTTCAAGCATATCGCCTAAAACCGCAATTTTTCTTTTAGCCTTGAGTTCCTTAAGCATGGTAAGAGCCTCGCGCATAGCCAAGGGTGACGCATTGTAACTGTCATCAATGATTATGCTTTCCTTAATACCACGAATCACGGTTAAGCGTCCTTGGGGCGGCCGATAATTACGCAAGCTTTCGGCAATAGCAACCAAATTCATGCCAAAGATTAATCCTATAGCCGCAGCTCCAGCCGCAGCATAAGCCTGGCCTTTACCAAGAACGTTTTCGAGTCGTACCGGCACCACGCTACCGCCGTATTCCAATTTAAAAGAAGT
Source organism: Candidatus Jorgensenbacteria bacterium (assembly GCA_016234345.1). Taxonomy (GTDB): domain Bacteria; phylum Patescibacteriota; class Minisyncoccia; order UBA6257; family GWB1-50-10; genus JACRFG01. The sequence goes on along the minus strand of JACRFG010000062.1, from coordinate 2,726 downwards.
GATCACCGAATCACCTTCGTAATGATGAACGAAATTGTTGATACGCACGTCGGCATCTTTTGAAAATCCAAAACTCATCACCTGAGCTCGCGTCTGATCGCGCAAACCCCAAACCATCGGGTCATCAATATTTAAGACAGCAAAACCAGTTGAAGGCAACTGGCTTATAAGTTTGGACTTCTCCCGTAAGATACCTTCCGGGCCATTAAAGAATTCTACATGAACCGGCACATCACCCATAGCCGTAAAAATACCGATCTCGGGCCTCGCGATATCAAGAAGATATTTCATATCTCCGGGCCGATCAACACCGTATTCAAGAACAATCACCTCCGGATATTCCGGTTTTTTTAGAATGAGGCCTGATAAGCCTGTGCCGATAACTTTAAGCCAAAAATAAACTCCCCCGGTTTTGATCCAAGAACCTATAAGAGTAAGCGGCAATCCGATTTCGTTATTAAAACTTTTGGACGGAGCTCGGACGCGGCGTTCATGTCCCAAAACAACGCCAAGCGCTTCTTTGGTCGAGCTTTTACCTACGCTCCCGGTAACGCCTACAATACGCGGCCGATATCGACGAACAGTTGATCGTGCAATAAAACGGAGTATAAATTTAAGCGCTGGAAGTGCGTTTTTCATGGTTTTGGCTTAAGAACGGTCTCGGGCGACTGTAACATGTCCGGAGCAATATTGTAATGGCTTAAAACAAACTGCGCGAGTCCTCTGAAAGCCGGGACAACCGTCATTCCGGCTAACTCCGCGTGAGCCGGTCGTTCAAGTTTTATCAAAATAGTAAAAACAGGGTCGCTCGCCGGAGCAAAACCAACATATGTGTGTATTAGTTGGTCGGTATATCCCCCCTTTTCAAAATCAGGGATAAATGCGGTTCCAGTCTTTCCAGCAATCCTATAACCCGAAATAGACGCTATGCGAGCTTTGCGTACAGCCGATTCCATCATTTCGGTAACCTTACTGGCTGTTTCTTCTTGAACAACCCGTCGAACCACGTGAGGCTTAAGATCGGCGTTAATATACGGACGCATAAGCACGCCGCCGTTTCCTATGCTCGAAAAGGCAGTAATAAGTTGTATCGGCGTAACAGAGGTACCCTGACCGTAAGAAGCAGTGGCAAAATCAATAGCTCGCGCGTTTTTATTCTCTAAATTTTTTAAACTCCCCCGAACCTCATCAGGCAAATCCACCGAAGTTTTCTCTCCAAAACCAAAATGCTTAAGGTAATCCAGAAAAATACCGTGTCCTATTTTTTGTTCGGCAAATACTGCCCCGGTGTTTATAGATTGCTCGATAACATTCGTCATCGTAACTTTGCCGTGGGCTTTATTATCCCAGTTTCTTATTGTCTTGCCATTCAATGTAACCGAGCCGTTATCAAAAAAGGTGGTTTCGGGGGTGATAGCTCCGCTATCAATACCCGACGCCATAGTAAGAGGTTTAAAAACCGATCCTGGTTCATATACATATTGCACTGCCGGATTGTCAAAAAACTTAACCGAGGATTTCCCATATTCGTTAGGATTAAAAGACGGGCTATTGGCTAAAGCCATTATTTTTCCTGTTTTAGGTTCTTGTACAATAACCGTGCCACCAGTCCCATCGAACTCGGCGATGAGTTCACTCAATATCTGTTCGGCACGCCCCTGAATATTCCGATCAATGGTTAAATTAGTGTCTTCACCGGAAGATAATGCATCCTCGTAAAATTTCTCAACTCCAGCAAGACCGGTAGGCTTATCGTGTTCTTGGTTAACTCCCACAAAACCTATGACTTGGGCGGCCATGGATTCGTTGGGGTAAAAACGATCCTGTCTCTCATCGGTATAGATTCCCGACAACTTAAGACGCCTCACTGCGGCTAGCGCCTCCGGCGGAGCTTTATCGACAAGAAGCTTATAAAGACTCGCGGGATTTTTTTCGAATATTTCTATAAGCTCCGCCTCGCCTTTGCCAATTTCTGGAGCGAGCATCCGAGCAGTAACCCGCGGTTCCTTTAATTCTTTAGGCGCGGCATAAATAATCGGGTAATCGCGATTCTGCGCTACCGGAATGTTATTATCGTGCCGATCAGTGAAAGAAATCTCGCCTCGCCGCAGCTCAAGCTCATTCAACGCTATACTTCGCGCCTTAGCACGCTCAAAGTAATACGCTCCCTTCTCAACCTGTAATTGGTAAAGATTAAATCCCAAAACTCCGAAGAGTGCGGAAAATAATAGTGTCAGCGCGATGAATCGGAAAGCCATTGATTGCTTCGAAGATATAGAGGTTCACGATCGAGAACCAAGCCGTAATTTGCCGCGAGCCCTTCAAGTCTTGAAGGATCAGTCAAAGAATAAAAGGTGTTTTTTAAATCGGCATTCTCCACTCTAAGCCGAGCAAATTCATCTTTAAGAGTTTGTAGCCGGTGGCGGGTATCAACGAGGGCATTATTGGTAAAAACATATACAACACCACCTACAATAAGTACGAAAAATAAGATATATATAAATTTTCTAAGGCCTAAATGTATGTTTGGTTTAATAATAGTCATGAATTATAAAAAATATTTAAACAATCTTCAAAGCTCTAAGTTTAGCTGAACGGCTCCGCGGATTTGCCATAATTTCTGATCTGGTTGGAGTAATCGGTTTTTTAACAATCAACTCACCCCATCCTTCTTTATGCGCTTTACGAAAGTGCTGTTTAACGATTCTATCTTCGAGCGAATGGAA
>JACRFG010000057.1 GCA_016234345.1 Candidatus Jorgensenbacteria bacterium | reverse complement strand
TCAAATTAACTAAGTGTTGTATATCACGAAAATGACATTATAGTCAAAAAGAAATGCGACCCATAAAGAGCCGCATATGCATTACTTAACGATTTAATTTGAATCTGAACGGTATGGCTGCCCACACTTCAACAGGACCGTTGTTCATCATGGCTGGAGTAAAAACCCACTTGAGAGCCGCTTTAATCGACGGATCATCGAAAACATCAGCATCACTTTTCACCACAATCGCCTTTTTGGCTTTGCCGTCCTTGCCGACAAGAATCTTCACCCATACTGTGCCTTCAATACCGGCTCGCTTGGCTATTTCTGGATACTCAGGCGTCATTTGAATTATCGGCACGGGACTTTGCTCAACGGGTATAAACGCTTCAGGCGATGGTTCCTCTTCAAACTTGAACTCTCCGCCTCCTTCCAATACTCCACCGCTACCGTTGCCGTCTTTAGCAACAAAGCCAGAAATCTTGGAAAGAGAATCTTGGGGAGTAATTGTTCGATTGATATCAACTTCATTGTCCGGAACAGGAACCGGGATAGCAAAAGATGGTTTCGCAGCTGGTCCAGTCGGCGGACTTGGTATAGGTACATGAGGAATAGTCGGAGGGGGAATAAAATCAGTCGGAGGATACGGGATGATCGTAATCGGACTGCGCGGCGACAATTCCGGAGCACCGTTTAAAAACTGCGCGCTCATAAAAAACAAAAAATGAAATGCGGTAGCCAAAACCAAACCCAACGCAAGATAGCTGGGATACTTTTTCCGAATATCAGAAAATCCATAACGCACATCAACCGTCTTCGTCATGACAATCTTCTCCTCTGAAATATGTGAAAACTACTAATATATAGTATAGCAAAAACACAATAAACATAAAAACCCCGTAGATTATTACGGGGTTTTCTAAAAAATATCTCTAAGCACTGAATGATTTGCCGCAACCGCAGCTTTTTGTTGCGTTCGGATTTTTGAATACAAACCCTCTACCGTTCACATCGCTATGAAAATCTATTGTTGTACCTTTGAGAAATTCGAGCGACCGCTCATCGACAAAAATTTTGAGCTCTTGCGATTCAAATATCACATCTCCCACCCTAGGCGCCGCATCAAAACCGAATACGTAAGAAAACCCGGAACAGCCACCACCTTTTATACCGATACGCAAAGCATGCATTTCGGGGATAACATGTTCGATCATGATAGCCCGAAGCTGTTCTGCGGCTTTTTCAGTTAACACAATTCCCGCCTGAGTCTCTACTTCTCTCTCTTCCATAAACTTGGTCTCCTTTTTTTAAGTAATAAAAATATTCAAGATGGCGTCTTGGTAGTATTGTTTTTCGATTCGCCCGAACCGCTAAAAATAAGAAACAGAACCACAAGCAACCAAACCACTGTGGTAGCCATGAGCCATCCGAGAGCTGATAATCCCGAAACATCGAAAACCAATATATAAGAAGATATCCCCAAAACAAGCCACACCACAAAAGCTACTGACCCGGCGACAAGGCGCGAATCACCTATAAAACAACACAATAAAAGTCCAGGCCATATCAAAAAAGACCCAACAAAGGCACCGGGAGAGCAAAAAACAACACGCTCACTTGCATTCAAGGTTTGATTATAAATAACAGCGATAATCTGCGACATCAGAATAAACAAAACAAGACCTAGCAATACCATCAATGACTCTAAACTAGTTGTATAAAAGCTAGTTTAAAGATACCTAAGAAAACTGAAGAATGTCAATGATATCGAAAGACGGACATCTTTTCTCCATCGGCTTGCACTAAAATCGTACCATCACGATCAGTTCGATATGTTACAGCACCAACATCTTGTAGGCGCTCGATAGTCTCATGACTCGGATGGCCATAACTATTTTTACCAACTTCCGTTACGGCGATTGCCGGATGAATCGCATCCAAAAACAAAGCAGTTGAAGAGTAACGAGAGCCGTGATGAGAAACTTTAAGAATATCAACTCTGCCGATATTGCTGTTAACCAACAAATTTTCTATATCAGCATCAATGTCGCCGGTAAAAAGCGCTTTGGTGTTCTGGCTCTGAAGGGCAAGCACTAACGTTGCATCATTCAAATCTTTATGCCCTAAAAGTTTGGATGTTGGTGCAAGTACGTAAAAAATATTCTTTTTGTATCGAATGGAATCTCCTCTGGCCAAAACAATATGCGGCACTTCTTTTATCTTCAAAACTCGCTCTAAATCGGCAAACGCTTTGGCGGTGCCCGTCCGATCACTCATAATAAACGCACCTACACGATAACGCGAAACTATGTCGATAAGCCCGCCGAAATGATCCTGTTGCGGATGAGAAAGAAGAACAAGATCGATATATCGGTCGGTTGAGGGTAGCACTCTCGCCAACTGTTCAAGTATTCCCCCATTCAACGGCCCACCATCTATCAAAACCCTTACTCCACCTGGCAGAACCACGAGTTCGCTGTCGCCTTGACCGACATTTAAAAAATATATGGATAAGTCTTCACTGGTTAAATGGAAAATGTGCCAGAAAACAACCGCATCTAACACCACAAGAGCGACAACGATGATGAACGCTCTATTCTTATTCACTTCTAATTTTTTGATAATATCATCGATCATGATTTCCGCACTCTGCCTGTAACCACCATAAAACACGCAATCAAAATATAATAAACTGCAACCAAGACCCAATTTAATTCTACGGCAAGAGGAATGCTCAAGGTAGAGGTGAATTCTATCACCAAAATTTCAAATCTTAGTAACACCCACGTAAACCATCCCAATACCAACGCTCCGTAATAAGACACAAAAGATGCGGCGGCAATCAAAAAACCAAATCCCATAGTCACCGGAACTATTTCAAGAATAAGAAGATTGGCCAAAAATGATATTGGCGAGAAACTTCCGAATTGTGTTATCAAAACAGGAACAACCGCCAACTGCGCGGCAGCAGTTGTAGCTAAATTGTCTTTCCACGAAAGGAAGTTTGGCTCTTCGCTAAAATGGAATATCCGCAAAAGAGCCGGACGAACGTAAACAATACCAAGAAGCGCGAGGAAAGAAAGCTGAAAACCAATATCAAACATAAGAACTTTAGGATTCGCCAAAACCATAATCAATCCGGCAAGAACGATCGCGTTGCGCATATCGTAAATTCGACCGGCTTCATGAGCAATCAAAACGAGTATTCCCATAACCGCGGCTCGCACCACCGAAGCTTCGGCGCCGGTCATAAAAACAAAACCAACGATAACAAGCACGGTAAGCATAAACGACCATCGCCTTCCGAAAAACCATATAAACACGCCCATGGCCGCCCACACTATAATGGTTATGTTATAACCGGAAAGAGCCACAAGGTGTGTCGTGCCACTTCTCTGCATAGCTTCCCTGAATTCAGGCGTAAATTCACTTGTACCACCAAGCGTAAGACCGCTCAAAAAAGCGGACTCTTTTGCTGGTAATATTTGTCTGAATGATTCGACAATACGATCACGGACACTGAATAACCAAGCCTTAACGGACGAACCGCGTCCCGAAGCAATATATTCGAAATATGGAAAAGAACTTATACCATGGATTTTTTCCTTTTGAAGATAAAAAATATAAGCCGATGGCTCCGGTTTATTGATCTTTCCTTTAATACGAACTTCGTCCCCGTATTTGAAAGCAGGATATTTAGGAATCTTAACAAGAATATTTCCTGAAGACGGAGATTCAAGAGATACCACTAACTCCTGTAAATTGTTTTTAAATACCGGCTTATCTCGAACAATACCAATGAAAGTATCTTCTCGACCAAATAAAGGTTCATCGCGTCTAAATTGTAAGTCATCCCACGTATAGTAAAGCGAACCGATGATAATAAAAAAAGTGAGCCCGATAAGCCATAAAAATATTTTTTGTCGAAAGACGCGATTCAGCAATCTGAACTCTCGTTTCGTTAACCACAACACCAGATAAATAATTTCTAGACCCAAGACAATCCATAGAATACCCGATTTTAAACCTACACTGGAAAGAAATACACCAAAAATGAAAAATGCAGCACTAAAGAAAAATATATCGTACGATCGCATGCATGAAAATTATACTCGACGATTAATGTTTTAAAAAATCACGCATACTTTCCTCGACTACAAGACAGACTTGCCCGCCGGCAGGCGGGTGCGTGATTTTTGAGGCACAATAGAAAACAAAACATATATTCGCGTTTATAAAATAATGCCCCCACCCAAAAGTTCTCTATCTTTAGAATAAAACACTGCAGACTGACCGGGTGCAACAAACTTTTGCGGCTTGGCAAAAATTAATTGATATATGCTCGAATCTAACTGCATAAATTTGGCAAGAACGAGCGGTTGACGATAACGAATACGAACCCAGATAGTATCGGGCATCTTAATATTGGGGTTTATAAAATTTGCTTCAGATATTTTTATGCTTTCACGGAAAAGGGACGGATGATTATTACCTCCCGCTACAACCACAGTATTTGTAGCTATATCTTTGATTGCTACGTAGTGCGCTTGGGTTTCTTCTTTTCCTTTAACTTTTAATAAACGATTCTTATCGTCTAAATTAAGTCCATGACGTTGACCGATAGTGTAATACCAGGCACCTTCGTGTTCACCGATCCGTTCACCATTAACCGTCACGACCTCGCCTCGTCGAGAGGGAATGTAACCTTTTAAAAACTCGTCGAGCGCCACTTTACCCAAAAAGCATATACCCTGCGAATCTTTCTTTTCGGCCGTCGGAAGTCCGGCTTTGCGTGCGATATCACGAACCTCGGATTTCAAATAATCACCAATTGGAAAAAAGCAATATTTAAGCTGTTCTTGGGTTAAAGTCCACAAAAAATATGATTGATCTTTGTTTTTGTCTTTTGCTTCATATAATCCAAAAGAAGCGAGTTTCTTTTGAGCAGCGGCTCTCGCAGGCATCGCGAGCTTGGTTCCACCTTCGGTGGATCGCGGTGCCGAGAGCGCAGATTGCGGCTCGCCGCCGGAGCGAGTCGACAATCGGTGCTGTGAAAGAGAAACGAGCCGAACGTAGTGTCCCGTCGCAATATAATCAGCGCCCAGTTCTCGCGCTTTCTTTAAAAACAGACCAAATTTTATATGTTTGTTACACATCACATCCGGATTCGGCGTGATTCCCCGTCGATATCCATCGATCATATATCCTACAACTTCCTTTTTGTATTCCTCCTCGAAATCAAAAGTGTAAAATGGTATACCCAAATGCTCAGCCACTCGACGGGCATCAAGAGCATCGCGTTCAGCACATCCATCAATATTAAAACAACGCATAAATACGCCCGAAACATCATATCCCTGATTTTTGAGTAATAATGCCGTAACCGACGAATCAACTCCGCCGCTCATTGCCACAAAGACTTTTTTATTCGATAACGTTGACATAAATTCGTTTGTACATTATAGTTTTTCTCAAGAAAATTAACAACTCTCATGCAAGGATCGAATTCTGATGGTGAAAAAAGATTTTGTGATCGTGATCGAAAAAAGTGAAAAATATGGATACGTTGTGACATGCCCCGAATTACCCGATCTTCTAACCGAAGGAAATACTCTTCAAGAAGCGCGAGACAAGGCGAAAACAGAAATCAAGCACATCTTACAACTTCGCAAGGCGAATGAAGAATCTCTAATTCCAATCAATGCTCCTCTGGTAGAAATCTTAGAGATTGAGTTGCCGTCATATGTATGTCTTGCGTCTAGTATCTCGAACGAGAAAGGTGGAAAATAAATGGAAACAAGACACTATACTGCTATTTTTGAAAAAGCAGAAGAAGGTGGTTACGTCGTAACCTGTCCAGCTCTACCCGGGTTATCAACTGAAGGCGATACTCTTGAAGAAGCATCTCTCATGGTACAAGATGCTGCTAGAGGGTATATCGAAAGCCTCAAAGATGATGGTATATCAATTCCACAAGATATTGAAACAATAACGATTCCTGATGGAGTGAAAGCTATCATAAAGACAATAACCGTAACTATTAATTAGAAAAAGTCCTATGAGAAAGCCCGAAACAATCGTTTCGGGCTTTTAACTTTTATATTTTGAGCTCTACCCACTCTTTGGGCGGCTTGAATCCTTTGCCACAGACAGTTTCAAGAAGTGCGGTACACGCTTTATAGGGATCGATATTGGCCGCAGGACGGCGATCTTCAAGATGATCCGGAGCTTTACCGGCTACTTTGGGAATCCTAATAGAAGCTCCCCGATCATACTCACCGTAACGGAAATCGCGAATACTAGAAGTCTCATGGCGACCCGTAAGGCGTTTATCGTTATCGACGCCATATACAGCCACATGTTCTTTATGAAAACGTCCTAATTTCTTGCATGCAACTTCAATCGCTGGCAATCCATTCTCTCGTATTCCTTTCGTGCTGAAATTAATGTGAGCGCCGGCACCGTTCCAATCTCCCGACATAGGCTTCGGATCAAGCTTGGCGTACGCCCCGTAGTTTTCACCAAGACGATACAAGAGCCACCGCGCAAGCCACAACTGATCCGTGATCTCAAGCGGCGGCAAAACACCGAGCTGAAATTCCCACTGAGCGGGCATAACCTCAGCATTACCACCGTAAAGCCCTAATCCCGCTTCGAGACAAGCGTCGAGATGAGCCTCAAAAAGCGGACGGCCATGAACCTCGTCATAACCAACGCCGCAATAATATCTTCCCTGCGGCGGCAAAAATTTCTTGAGTATCGTCTTAAAAGATTTATTTCCTTTCTTAAGCATAACTTCTTCAGTAGGCCAACCAAGGGGCCAATCGTGCTGACCGTATAACGTATACTCCTGTTCGATGCCAAACCATGGATCCTGATCTCCATGTTTTTCAACGGCCTGCCGCAACCGCGCTCGAGTATTACTCTTGTGCGGCGTTCCATCAAGATTCAAAACCTCGCAGAGCACAACGACATTCGGCTCGCCGCGCACCGGATCATATATAAACCTCACCGGTTTCAAAATGCAGTCGCTGGGAGATGTCACTGCCTGAAATGTGCTCGAACCATCAAAGGTCCAGTCAGGAATATCATCTAAGGTATTTACGATACTCAAAACCTTTGGTTTTGAACGAAGTTTAGCTGTAGGTTTTTGGCCGTCAATCCATATATACTCAGCCAAAACTCTTTCTTTTTCTCTCATGAGCCACAACTCCTTTATAAGAAATGAAAGTTACCATCTCTTAGTATCCAAAAAATCGAACCAGCGTCAAGTATTGTAAAAATAATGACCTTTTAGTACACTTGAACCTCATATGGCCCAACTTTCTTACAACGAACTCAAAGTCGGCACTATATTTACCAAAAATGAAGATCCCGACCCGTATGAAGTCCTGGAATATGCTTTTATCCGCATGCAACAGCGAAAGCCTGTGACCCAACTCAAAATCAAAAACTTGATTTCCGGCAAAATGCTGAACTATACCGCCCATCAGAACGAAACATTTAAAGAAGCTGAAATAGAAACTGCGCCGGTTACTTTTATATATCACAACAAAGATCAATACTGGTTCCACGAAACCGGCAACACCAAAACCAGATTATTCTTAACAGACGAAGTCATTGGAGACGTTGGACAATTCTTAAAACAAAATACCGAGATAAAAGCGTTTAAATTTGATAACAAGATTATCAACATTGAACTACCAATAAAGCTTGATTTTAAAGTAACGGAATCGCCACCGGCTATCCGCGGCGACACAGCCCAAGGCGGCACCAAAACAGTGACCATTGAAACCGGCGCTAAAATAAACGTTCCTCTCTTTATTGCCGAAGACGACATTGTGCGTGTAAATACCACGACCGGTGAATACGTTGAGCGGGTTGAAAAAGCTTAACACACTGATTAGATACCAAACGAAACATAAGCCACCAAATAAGGTGGCTTATGTTTTTATTCTTTTAATTTACTCTTTCAATTTTCCCAGGGCTTCCTGTAATGCTTCTTTCAAATTTTCAATACTTGGCGTACCAGACATTTGTCTCTCTTTTGGTTTGTTAGTCTCGGGAGGTTTCAACTCACTCAAGCGAAGTTCATGTTCTTTCTTATCTTCAGCCGATATAAACCTTTCATTGGTAAGTATAGATGGTCGCCGAGACGGCTGAGAAAGCGGCTCTGACTGTGGCCGCATCGGTCGATCATCACGCCGCGGTCGTTCGCTTCTCGTCTGCTCTGTCGGCCTGGATCGAGGTTCTTCCGCTACTTCTCTGTGATCAAACTCAATCCCGAGCCTTGATAAATCTCCAAAAGACTTTTGTTCAACGTGGTGTTCACGCCGTACTCTTGTCCACGGAATCGGTGCTAATTCCCCAGATTTAAGCTTGGCCATACAATCCTTGCAATAAACCGGCCTGCCCTCTTCCGGTGCAAAAGGAACTTGAGTCATTTTACTGCAATTCGAACATGCCACCTGGAATTTAACGCCTTCCATTGTCTTTACCGGACCTTCTTCATCGCTCATCATACCGCTCCAACGGTTAATTTCCTCTTCTATAATATACCTCGGCACGGCATAACGCTTACGGGAAGATTCTATAATTTTTTCTTCCAATATCGGAGAACTTTGCACCCTAAACGGCGGCAATGTAGTCGCCGAGAAAGGGCGGCTAGTCATCCCATCAACCATGAGCTTCAAGTAAATATGATAGTTGGGTAAATTCACGATGTCTTGAATGACGAATTCGGGCTCGAACTCTGGTTCCAAAAATTCTGCATCAGCCGCACCGACGCGAAAAACAAGCATGGTTCCCACATTGCCGAAAACGGCGTCACGCACTTTGGTTGAAACATCAGTCACAAGTTGTCCAACGTATTGATGGGCTAATATAAGATTTAAACGATACTTCCGAGCTTCCGACAAAATACTGGCAAAAGAATCGGTAGCGAAATTTTGAAACTCATCGACATAAAGGTAAAAATCGATGCGTTCATTTTCTGGCACGCGTACCCGTTCCATAGCGGCAAGCTGAATCTTGGTAATAAGCATGGCGCCCAAAAGCGCCGAATTGTCTTCACCGATCCGTCCCTTGGAAACGTTCACCAGGAAAATCTTTCCCGAATTCATAATGTCAAAAATATCGATAGTACTCTTAGATTGTCCCACGATATTACGAACGATGGCTGTTGATAGAAATTGGCCAACTTTATTTTGGATAGGCGCAATAGCTTCATTTCTAAACTGCGCGCTCCACTCTTCGAATTCATGTATCCAAAATGATTTCACCACCGGATCCTTAACATTAGAAACTATTTTTTGACGATATTCCTTGTCTACTAAAATACGGGTAATGCCGAGAAGGGTCGTGCCGGGTGTATCAAGAAGTGCCAGAATCGCGTTGTTTAAAATGTATTCCATACGCGCCGACCATACGTTCGACCAAATTTTGGTAAAAATACCCATAAGCCCCGAAGCGACAAGATGTTTGTACTTAGGGTCAGGAAGCTCAAGCACATTAAAACCGATGTGATAATCAATATCAGCCGGGTTAAAATAAATAACATCATCCAACCGTTCTTTGGGAATCTTTTGAAGTATAGACTCGACTAACTCTCCGTGCGGATCAACCACGCATAAACCCTCGCCGTTCGCGATATCCTGCACCATCATATTGTGAAGCATGGCGCTCTTACCGGTACCGGTCTTACCGATCACATAAAGATGCTGCCGTCGGTCATTCCGTTTTATGCCGAATAGCCGGGCACTGTTTCTAAAGTTTATCCGACCGAAGTACACAACTTCTTTTTCTGGGTTTACTGCTTCCATTAGCTTTATTATAGCGCGAATTGTCGATCTTTTAAAAACTTTTTAGCGTTTTATCTCTAACAGGGTTGATGGTGTGCCTCGTTTAAGACCGACGTCTATATAAAAATCGACACTGGAACCGAAATACCGTCTAGCTTCCTTGATAATAGAAGCTGATTTCTGGCCGGCGATATTCGCGCTTGGCGCAACCAGAGGCCCAGTATGCTTAAGCAATCTGCGTAGCCACGTTGGTTTTGGCAGGCGGAAAGCTAAGGCTTCTGTGCCACGGTGCAGATATGCGAATTGTTTCTCTCTGCACGGCAAAATTACGCTTATCGGACCGGGCCATAATTTTTTGAGCAGTGCCCTTTTTCTTGTATCAACATTAACGCCAAATATCTTTAATTCATTAATCGAACTTATTAAAATTATCATCGGTTTTTTACTATCGCGCTTTCTAAGTTTGTAAATCCGTTCTACTGTTTTTTTTAACAACGCCGAACCGACAACACCGTAAATAGTATCGGTTGGCAATATGCCAACACCGCCGTTTTTCAATATAGAAATTGCTCCTTGCATGTTTTTATTAATTATAAACGAAAACCCTCTTAGCTCTAGTAGAGCAAAAGAGGGTTCCTTTTTGCGACTAACGTCGCGATTTAATACCGGCTTCCCGAAGTCTCTTCCGAAGACGGGCTTCTTCACGAGCCTTCCGCTCGAAATACACTGCATCACGCTCTTCCTTGAGGTTTGTTTCGTTCCATCGCGATCGCCGATCTGCCGCTACTTTCTGAATCGTATCATCGAGAGAGTTGTGATGTTTTGTGCGTCGAATCTCTTCGATTCGTAACCGAAGCACTGACTGCGAAGTTCCATTCTCCTGAATGAATTCCGGAACTTTGAGTTCGTGCATCCTTCGTTCCGCGCGATCTTTGCGGCTGGCGATATCTCGACCTGGTATAATCATAAAAAATCTCCTTAAAGGTTAATGATAAAAATGAAATTGAACTAAATAAAGTGTAGCATATAATGAATATTCTGTCAATAGACCCATAATTATACATCCGTGATGCCGAAATTATCTTTTATAAAGGGGTAAATTTCATTGCCTCAATTTTCACGCACCCGCCTGCCGTCGGGCAGGTATGCGTGAAAATTGAGGCACGTCAAAATTGATGAACCAGTAAAGAATAAATCCGGCTGGATAGAATCGAAAGAAGCCCTACTCTACCACTCCTCTGATCCTACGGACTCCGGCTGCTACTGCCTCTTCCTTAGCTACTCTGAACTTACCGATTTCTCCGGTATGGGTAACATGCGGTCCACCGCAAAACTCCTTGCTGTAGGCCGCATCGAAAGATTTCCCTACAAAATATACTTTAACTTTCTCGGGATACTTTAGTTTAAAAAAATGCAGTGCGCCGGTTTTTTCAGCTTCACCTTTAAGCATTTCCGTATATGAAACCGGTAGGTCTTCCTTGATCTTCTTGTTTACAATCTCCTCTACTCCCCTCACTTCTTCAGGAGTTAACTTACGAGGAAAAGAAAAGTCAAAACGGGTTCGTTCAACGGTAATATCGGATCCCATCTGGCCAACAGTCATTCCCAGCACGTCTCTTAAGGCTTGGTGCAAAAGATGGGTGGCTGTATGAAGCCGCGTTACTTTCTGCAACTCTTCGGGATTACCGGCTTTAAGTTCGCCGGTATCCAAAATCAAACCGTGGCCGCCGAATTTTCGCTCTTGGCCAGCCCGAGAAACTTCCTGGTGTTTCACAAATTCGCCTTCAAACTCTTCTTTACTCAAATCCTTGGCTAATTCTTTAGGCACAAGCTCTTTAATAAGCTCAAAGGGCAATCCAAAAGTTTCATAAAGATGGAAAGCTATCTGACCATCAATCTTTTTCCCTTTTTCTTTGTAACTCTCTAATTCCAAAATACCCTGCCCCACCGCCTTTTCGAAACGAGAACGTTCGTCTTCAAGAACAGCTATTATTTCTTCACTACGGCTAACTCCGGGATAAATTCCGCCATACTTTTTACCAACCATTTCCACAAGTTCGGGTAATAAATCAACATGCACGTCTTCTTTGATTTTATACGCGAGCATCCTTCGAATATGCCTACGAAGAATATATCCCGCCCCCTTGTTGGAAGGCCTCACCCAGTCAGCCACAAGAAATACGGCTGCACGCACGTGATCGGTAAAAATTCTCGCAGCCCGTTCACTCAAGCCCGGCGCAAGCTCATAGACCCTATCGGTAACCGGCCGAAGTAGATCGGTTTCAAAAACGTTTCGAGCGCCTTGCATCACCGCGACGAGACGCTCAAACCCCATACCGGTATCAACGCCGGGGCTTTCGAGCTTCTCCAGCCGCTTATCCGCATGCTGGTAATACTCGTTAAAAACCAAGTTCCATACCTCAACGCCATCCACATAAATCTCACTAGTTGGTCCACACGGACCTTCGTTGCCGGTCGGACCCCAAAAATTATCCTTACGATCGCTCTCCATAATGCGGCCTTCCGGGAGACCAAGCTCTTCGTTCCAAATACGATAAGAAATCTCATCCCTCGGCACTTCGGTATCGCCTTTAAAAATAGACGCGGTAATCCGTTTCGGATCAACCCCTAAAACCCCTGTAATAAATTCATATCCCCAATATATTGCCGAACGCTTGAAATAACCTCCCACACCGCGATCTTTCGGATCATCGGTGCCTACCGGACCAAACGAAAAATTACCCATCATTTCGAAAAAAGTAAGATGGGTTTCATCACCAACTTCTTCAATGTCTGAAGTGCGAAAACATTTCTGGATAGAAGTAGTCCGCTGACTGCCAAAATCGTTAATAGGATTCAATTCACCGGTAAAGTATCGCTTAAACTGCTGCATGCCGGCAGTAGTCAAAAGTACCGACGGATCATCAGGAATAAGCGGAGACGACGGTGCAATCGCATGTCCCCGTTCTTTAAAAAACTCAAAGAAAAGTTTCCGTATTTGTTCTGATGTCATAATTCTCAAATTTTATACTCTATTCAAAGAGTATATGCGAAATAGGCGTAGAGAAAAACGAGTATAGCCGAATATAGCGCGCCTTGACCAGCAAAGAAAAAATTGATCCACCATTTAGGAAATACTACTGCATCAGGAGATCCGATTACGGGATCGAATCTAGTATGTTCCCAAATCTGTCGTGGTAGTAACATAAAAATTATCACATTAACTGATAAATAAATAAGATTAGCCACTCCATACCACCATTCTAATGAAAAGAATCTATTATGTAATGCTCCAACTGAATACATAACTGTAATCAAAAAGAAAAACACCCCAATTCCTATAAATACGGAATTCCAAAGACGATTCTGGACGGTTAGTTTATAATGTAATTCGTACCGATTGATTCGGTAACGGAAAAAAACATGGCTCAAGGCCAACTGTTGAAATAATAAAACCAGTAATCCAACACTAATAAAAATAGCGACATTCACGATAGATTTTAGTATCCCTCCAGCTTTTTCACTTTATGATGTTGGCGGATCTTTTCCAATGCCTTGGCTTCAATCTGCCGAATTCGTTCCCGGGTCACGCCGAATACCTTTCCCACTTCTTCAAGAGTATGAGTAATGCCGTCTTCAAGGCCAAACCGCATGGCCAAAATCTTTTGCTCCCGTTCGGTTAAATCAACCAATACTTCTTTAATTTGATCCTTCAAAAGAGCGTGACTCGCAAGCTGATCCGGACTCATGCTTGTTTCATCCTTAATGAAATCAGCCAGCATCGAATCTTCGTCATCGTCGCCAACGGGCGATTCCAAGGAAATAACCTCCTGAGAAATTTTCTGGATATAATGCACCTTTTCCACGTCCACCCCCATTTCAGTCGCAATTTCTTCAGGCAACGGTTCCCGACCAAGCTCTTGCATGAGACGCCGCTTCGTCTGCGTATATTTGGTAATCGTCTCTACCATGTGAACCGGGATACGAATAGTACGCGAATAATCTGCGAGGGCGCGGGTCACGGCCTGTCGAATCCACCACGTTGCATACGTTGAAAACTTAAAACCTTTGCGATAATCGAATTTATCCACGGCGCGCGAGAGTCCGATATTCCCCTCTTGAATCAAATCCAAAATGGAAAGATGAGGACTGCGGTTTACATAACGCTTAGCGATTGATACCACAAGCCTTAAATTGGCCTGAATGAGTTTCTTCCGAGCCGTCTCATCTCCTTGTTCGTTGCGCTTGGCTAATTCTTTCTCTTCTTTGGAAGTAAGGAGGGCAGTTCTGCCTATTTCCTTCAAATACATCTGTACGGCATCGGGCAAATCACCTTCGATTTTAGTCGCCTCGTGAAGCTCTTTTAACGAAACTTCGTCTCGAGAAACCTGCTTTACGAGCGGGCTCGATTCCTGGATTTTAATGCCTTCTTTCTCAAGACGAGAATAGACCTGCTCGAGAAAAACTAAATTCTTCTCAATATGCGGGAAGTAGTTTAAAACCTCAGCATCGGTCACAAAACCGCGACCCCGACCGCGTCTTACCAAATCTTCAAGCGCCTGGCGATGCTCTTCTTCGAGCAACAAATCAACCTTCCTTTTTGGCTTAGAAGGCCCTTTCTTTGTTTTTTTGGAAGTAGTTCGTAAAGACGCTTTATGCGTTGTTTTCTTTTTATTTTTCTTAAGCATAGCTAATAGCTAAAACAGCAGCTCAATTATGCACTATCTAAGCGTCATTGGTAAAGACCTCCTATTATTTACGGCTTTTGAACTCCTCAATCTTCTTCATTAGATCATGAAATTGACCAAGTGCCGCCTCAAGCGCCGCCTCATTGCCACCCGCTTCCGCCTTACGCATTGTTTCCCTAAGACCTTGTTGTTTTTGCTTTAAAAATTCTATCTGGAGTTGATAAAGCAATTCATCGAACTCATGTCCGATCGCGGCCTTGTCTTTGGTGTCGAGAAGACCTGCTTTCATTTCAAACTGTCCAGCTGCCTCTTCGGGCTTATCAAATACTTTCTGATATGCCAATGGAAAAAAATCTCGCGCTTGCTTAGCCCTAAAAAGAAAAGACTGATCGGTAAAAGCGATGATTAGTAACCGATCGGCAATAACGTCACTACGAACAAAAACAGACCGTTCGGCATCTCCTCCTGTAGTACCGCTTTCACCTTTTTCTTTTTGAACGGGCAGGGCTTCAAATTCGCTCATAAGCGCTACCTCCGAAACGTTGGAATATTTAGCCAATTCTTTAATCCAAGCTCCTTGTTCAACCGCGCTTTTCATATTTTTTATGAGTCCGAGCAGGTGCCTCACTGTTCTTTTTTGTTCCACCACGCCGCCGGATTCAGAAGAATCCGAATCAAAATAATGCAGAAGCAAATAGTTAAAACCGGGTGGCGCCTCTTCCACTGCCCGTTTCAAAAAATCAGGTGACTCACGTCCCGCATCGGCTGGATCTTTGAATTTACCCAAGTTCATCGCACGTACGTGATAATCGAACTGGCTGAACATTTCCAAACTCCGTTCAAACGCACGCAAACCGGCCGCATCGTTATCAAAACTTACTATAACCGTATCGGCAATTCTACGAAGCCTCTCAAGATGATGCTGAGAAAGACCCGTACCTGAAAGTGCAACAACGTTTTTAACACCCACCTGCCACGACACCAAAAAATCCATCTGGCCTTCTACGATCAAAGCCGATCGCGATTGAGCGATGCTTTGCTTTGATTTATGAAAACCATAAAGAATTTTGGATTTATTGAAAATTGGCGTTTCCGGACTATTCAAATATTTAGGCATATCCGTAGAAGTCGGCGCCACTCCTTCCAAAAGGCGTCCGGTAAAAGCAACCGCTCTTCCCACGTAATTAAAAATGGGGAACATTATACGAGCCTGAAACCGATCTCGGTACAAACCCGAAGAACCTTTATGGGCAAGGCCGGCCCGAACAATGTCGGACACATCATAACCGCGTTTGATCAAATTAAGAGTGAGTGTTTCGCCGCCGGGAGCAAAGCCAAGCTCAAATTCTTCAATGGTATCTTCATGAAGTCCTCTCTCCCGCAGATAAACGTTTGCTTTTGGTTGTTTTTTTAATTCCGTTCTAAAGAAATCCATGGCTGCTTCATGAATATCATAAAGAATACCGAATTCGCGTTGCTCGGTCGGGCTAAGCGTTTGAAGCGTAATACCGGCCCGATCAGCCAAAAAACGTAGCGCCTCAGGGAACTCTAAACTCTCATAACGCATCACAAAACCTATGATATCTCCACCAATACCACAACCAAAACAATGCCACATCTGGCGTTCAGGCGACACAATAAACGATGGAGTTTTCTCTTGATGAAAGGGACAAACTGCTTTCAAACTTTTACCTGCCGGTATAAGTGTAAGATACGAACGTAAGAATTCGACAAGGTCGAGTTTTTGTTTAATAAGATC
The DNA here is from genome assembly GCA_016234345.1 of Candidatus Jorgensenbacteria bacterium. Classification (GTDB taxonomy): domain Bacteria; phylum Patescibacteriota; class Minisyncoccia; order UBA6257; family GWB1-50-10; genus JACRFG01. Next base: position 2,604 of record JACRFG010000057.1, on the reverse strand, counting down.
GGTTTCTTTTGACATCTGCACCATCAGTTTATCCTGTTAGAAACGCTTGTCAAAATTAAAAACCGGACCAATAAACTTGTAAAAAACTAACGTAACCTGGTATATTCAAACCAGCTCGATTGTCAGAATAATAGGAAAAAACTCGTGAAGATTATTCAGAAAATACTGAAATCTATAGTTTTTCTAATCCTCGTCTACACCTTAGGCGTTTTGCTGGGCCTCTTATTTATTTACCTGCGATTACGCAAACGGATTGTCGTATATGGCAGACTACCCAAAGTGACTAACCGAGGAATTCTCATTGCATCCAATCACCCCTCGCTTCTCGAGCCGTTATTAATACCGGTTCTATATTTTCGTAGATATCTCCTAAATCCTTTTCGCTACGTTCCTTGGGGTACGCCTGACTGGGGAAATTTTATAAAGCCGTGGTATTTGTGGTGGTTCCGCTGTCTACACACCATACCGATATACCGAGGTGAAGCCGCCTCAATCAAAAAAACGAGAGAGGCGTTGAATGAAATAATCGAAAAACTAAATCATCGAAACATCGTAGTCCTTTTCCCTGAGGGCGGTAGAACATTCAAAAGAGTCGAAAGTAAGGAAGGCGAAGCGACCCCTCGACTTGGCTCCTTGAAGAAAGGGTTTGATATAGTAGTGCGAAATTCCGATTGCACTATCATGCCCTTGTGGGTCGAAGGTGCCGACAAAGTGCTTCCACCTGGCCAATGGCTGCCTCGATTTTCTAAAGGCGTTATTACTTTTGTAATCGGCGAAAAAATCGACGCTAAAATAACGCGCCACGAATTGAGCAAAAAACTCATAGAACTTTCAGAAAAAATAAAAACCGCTCCGACGTAAAAGTCAGGAGCGGTTTTCTCGTCAAGAAGGCTTATCGTTTTTTCTTTTTCTTGGTTGTTTTCTTCTTGCCCATCTTCTTCATCGCTTTTTTCGCCTTCTTCATTTTCTTTTTGGCCATTTGTGGCAAAGTAAAATCTTTTAAATCAAATCAACGGCGGATTGTCGACCCGCAATCACGTTGATCTTTCTATAAGAGCATTTATTTTTTAATTATACACTATATTGATATAAAAAATGTGTGGATAACTGTCATCTTCACCAATCTCGAACGATCTAAGAGAGAAGATACAGAAACAAAAACAAAATTATCGGTCAATAACCCAATGAACCTATTGCGATCTCGAACTATGTCCTCTATCATAAACATAGTAAATAAACATACGCTATAATCAGCGATTTATACTTATTAACCGCGCAGCTCTTTGATTAACCGAATAGAAAAAGAACAAAAGGGCGATAAATTACTACAAACTTTTTATGAAAAAGATAACTTTTTGTCTCGCTATCTTGCTTGTTGGATTAGGCATGAGTATCTATTCTACCTCGGCTCACGCAGCATCAACTTTATCGACTGTAAGTCCCGAAGAAGCGGCGGCATTGCAAACCGAACTCAATACCTTAGAAGACATGCTGCTCGAACTGCAATCACAAACCGCTCCACAAGGAGTAGCTGTAATCGTGAATCAGGAAGATGCAAAGATACTCAAACAAAGCCTTGACGTACTCTCCGTAACTCTTACAACTCTTCAATCGCAATTGGTGGCTAAGGGACAACCTTCTCTGAATATAAGCTTAATCAGTGCCAATCTGGGCAATATCACACGAAACCTCGTCGCCATACAATCAACTCTGATCAATCCTAAACAAAACTCACAAAACCCAAGCATCGCGGCTATCACACCAACACCGGCAACGCCAACCTTTACCGAAAACTTGCCTATAGAAAACGTAGCCAATGAAAACATGGTGGCGATGACCGAAGAAGGAGTTGAAAACTCCGCGTCGATGGAATCGGCACTTAATCCGCAACGAGTATCCGTACCGACTATTGTCGGCATTGCAGCGATCGTCATCTTGGGTATCGCGACTATGCTTTCGAGAGGCAGAGCAAAAGACGAAAAAACAGAAACGAGCCAAACGAAAGCTTACACGCCGCAACTTACGAGAATAGTCCAGCCACCGCAGATAAAAATCCAAACAGCACAGACACCATCTGTCCGACCAGTACCGCCAGTTCGACCACCTCAACCAGTCCAACCGTATCTAAGCCGTAACACAGACACACAACGAAAATCCGCCTAACGGCGGTTTTCGTTTTATAAAAACAATAACCCCCGCTTATCGGGGGTTATTGTTAAAATCTTTTTTCGAATCAGATCCTAATCGTTACTTAGCCCAGAAAACGAACGTAAATACTTTTTCTCCATGTCCTAAATCACGAACGTAGAGAGAGTTTCTGCCTTTTCCGTCGTGTTTAAGAGGGGCTCCCCATTCGGCTTCATCAAGGGCATCGGCTGCATTACCTCCTCTAGAAATCGTCTGACCAACCGTAGTCGTAGAATCAAGATGTGCATAAATGGTTTCGAGCTGTTCGTAATCATGCGCGTTAGGGTGTTCATTTGATGGCGGGCCATCAGGATCGCTTGTGTAATCCATACATGTACCGAGATTCGGGTTCGAGAAATTTTCATCCTGGTGATCAAGACCAAAGGTATGGGCAATTTCCTGACACATTACCAATCG
>JACRFG010000056.1 GCA_016234345.1 Candidatus Jorgensenbacteria bacterium | reverse complement strand
TCATTGAGCTTTCAAAAAAATATGATGTGCCATTAGTAGCAACTCAAGATGCGCACTACGCATCAGAAGACGATAAGGTGGCTCATGAGATACTGCTCGCCATACAAACTTCGAGCAAACTTGATGATGAAGACAGGTTTAGCCTCAAACAATACAATATTTCATTGACCTCAGCCGAAGAAATGATGCAGGCTTTCAGAGATGTACCTCAAGCTATTTCAAATACCGTGCGCATTGCCGAGAAATGCAACGTTGAGTTAGAACTGGATAAAATACGGTTGCCTAAATTTAATCTACCCGATGGTGCTGATACAGATGAATATCTTCGTAGTCTTGTGAACGAAAAATTGCCACACCGTTTTGCTGAAGCAACTCCGGCCATCACCGAAAGAATTGAACATGAACTAGAGGTAATAGCCGAAACCGGATTCGCCGACTATTTTCTTATTGTCCAAGATTTTGTTAACTGGGCGAGACAACACGGCATTGTCGTGGGCCCCGGTCGAGGTTCAGCCGCGGGTAGCCTCGTATCCTATATACTCGGCATCACCAATATAGACCCATTAAAATACGATCTTCTTTTCGAACGATTTTTGAATCCCGATCGAGTGCAAGTACCAGATATTGATATTGATTTTACCGATACTCGCCGCGACGAAGTAGTATCTTATGTTAGAGAACGTTATGGAGCTGATAGAGTAGCTCAAATAATCACTTTTGGGACAATGATGGCTCGCGCAGCCATAAGGGATGCCGGGCGTGCCTTGGGTCTTCCTTATGACTTATGCGACCAAATAGCAAAGCTTATTCCTTTTAATGCCCTACTCGAAGGAGCGCTCCAAATGGTACCGGAATTAAAGACTCAATACGATACAAACGAAGACGTACACAAACTTATCGATGCAGCCAAGAAACTCGAGGGCACGGTACGGCACGCCTCAGTTCATGCCTGCGGCGTAGTTATATCATCAGAACCTCTAACCAACTTTCTACCACTTCAAAGAGCACCCCAAGGCGATACTACCACCATAACCCAGTTCGAAATGCACAGTATTGAAGACTTAGGCCTTCTTAAAATGGATTTCTTGGGCCTTAAGAACCTAACCATTATTGAAAAGACCTTACGCCTAGTTAAAGACTTGCGCGCAGAAGAAATTAATATCGATAACATTCCGCTCGATGACAGCAAAACATTTGAATTTCTGCGGAGCGGAGAGACAACCGGTGTGTTCCAATTGGAGTCATCGGGAATGCGGAACTATCTAAAAGAACTTAAACCAACCGAGCTCGAGGACATCATCGCTATGATCTCGCTCTATAGACCGGGACCAATGGAACTTATCCCTCACTACATCAAACGCAAATTCAAAAAAGAACCGATCACCTATCTTCATCCCAAACTTAAACCTATATTGAGCAGAACGTACGGCGTCGGTGTCTATCAGGAACAAATGATGCAGATCGCCCGCGATCTGGCTGGCTTTACTCTCGCCGAAGCCGACACACTACGAAAAGCGATTGGTAAAAAAATAAAAAAGCTTCTCGACGAACAAAAAGAAAAATTGGTGGACGGTATGATTGCAAACGAAATACCAAAAAAGACGGCTGAAGCTATTTGGGAACTATTTCCGCCATTTGCTCGTTACGGCTTCAACCGCAGTCACGCCGCCTGTTACGCCTTGATCAGCTACCAAACCGCTTACCTTAAATCGCACTATCCGGTAGAATTCATGACCAGTCTTTTAAATATTTCGAGCGGCGATATCGAACGAATAAATTTCCTGGTCGGTGAAGCTCGACGCCTCAACCTAAATGTCTTACCGCCAGACATAAACATAAGTTTTCAAAATTTCACTGCCCATGGCGGCGATATACGCTTTGGACTTTTGGCTGTTAAAAATATAGGAGCAAATATTATCGAGTACATCATTGAAGAACGTAATCGTAGCGGACCATTTGTTGATTCGTCTAATTTCTTGGGACGCATACATCATCGCGATTTGAACAAAAAATCTCTTGAAAGTTTGATTAAATGTGGATCGCTCGATTCACTTGGCATCGAACGGGGGCAAGCCTTAGATAATATTGAAGAACTTCTGAGATTCAACCAGGCCGCTAAAAAGATGGCGTATTCCGGCCAATACAATCTTTTCGGTCCGACTCAGACTTTTACCTCATTACGCCTCAAACCCGCCAAACCGATTGACCGATCCCTGCGTTTAAGCTGGGAAAAAGAGTTATTGGGACTCTACCTTACCGATCACCCATTTAATATGTATCTTGCTAAAGTCCAAACAAAGGTTAAACCCCTCAAAGAAGTTGCTCAAATGACCGACGCCGGCGAACGCGGTCCCCGGCTTAGACTAGCTGGAATTATTACCGGAATACAAAAAATCTTGACTAAAAAAGGGCAGCCAATGCTTTTTGTCACCCTCGAAGACCTGGAGGACAACCTTGAAGTTCTAGTTTTCTCGGACACGCTTATGAAATATCCCCTGGTGTGGCAAGAAAATAAAGCAGTAATGGTAAGTGGGCGTCTCTCTGTTCGTGGCGGCGAGCCAAAACTTATCTGCGATGAAGTTAAAGAATTATAGCTCGCAACCCCAATAAATCTATAATTCTCCGTCTAGACCTTCTAATAACTTTTTAGCATGCGCTGAAAGCGTATGCGGTACTTTGAGATTAAATGTCACAAAAAGATCACCGCGCCCGCTACCACTACCTAAACCAAAGCGCGGCATACCGCGGCCAGATACTTTAAATGGTTCACGAAGATTAAAACCGTTCGGAATTTTTACGTGGAACTTTTCACCGCTTAGATCTTCCAATTCGATCTTTTTGCCTAAAAAGGCTTCGGTGAGACGTATATCCTTTACCATAGCTAGGTCGTGCTTACGACGTTCAAATATGGGGTGTGTTTTAATTTTTACTACTACATACAAATCCCCGCTTGCGCTGCCACGCTCACCCACTTCACCACCGCCAGTCACTTTAATAATTTGACCGTCCTCTACGCCGGAAGCAATGTCTATAACTACATCATGTACACCCATCACCCGTCCGTGGCCTTTACATTGACCACATGGATGATTAGGAATCTGCCCACGACCATCACAACTGGGACAAACGCGCACTTGAGAAAAATTACCAAAGAATGTTTTCTTCTGTTCGCGGATCTCGCCTCTCCCTTGACACACAGTACAAGCAGTGAGACCTTTTGATTTTTCGTACCCCAATCCCTGGCAAGCACGGCAAGAAATATTGGTACGCACTCCTACCTTATATTTAGTTCCTCGAAAAGACTGTTCAAGCGTAAGCTCTACCGCCACTTCTATATCAGAACCGTGAGTATATGTTTGACGGCGGCGACCGCCGAATGACCCAAAAATACTTTCGAAAATATCGCCAAAATCGGAAAAATCATCTCCAAAACCAGCATCCCAACGCATACCTTCACCGCCGAATCCACCCTGACCCCATGGCGGCGTTCCACCCTGGAACGCTTGACCAAAACGATCATACTGGGCGCGCTTATCCCTATTCGAAAGGATTTGATAAGCCTCATTAATTTCCTTGAACTTTGCTTCATTGCCTCCAGCCTTATCCGGATGATGCTGATGTGCTAAACGACGATAAGCTTTTTTGATGTCTTCATCCGAAGCGTCTTTAGATACGCCTAAAATTTTATAATAATCCTTAGCCATAAATATTTATAAACACCTTAAGACAACATGATAAATTCTCGGCTGCGCGTTTCTAAACTTACATAAGCGAAGTTTAAAACCAAAAGAAACTTAAACAACATAAACGCAACAGCATTAATGAACCAATAAAAAAGAACAGCTATGCCTTTAATAGCAAAAAATGCGAGAACAGCGACAGCAAAACCAATATATGAACGTACTCCCTCCGGCATATGCACCGCGTAATTTTTGATAAACCGGTAAGCGACATCAACAACTTGATCATCGCCTTTTAACGGACCGACAATGCTCTCAAGAGAGCTTCTTAGCCTAACCGTAACCTCTTCAATGAGTTTTGTTTTAGCTTCTTCTGGAAGTTGATTGAAAGCTGTTTGAAAATCGGTCTGTGTACTCTCAACAATATCAGGCTGTGAACGTTTAAGTTCTTCTTCACTAAAAGACCTAAGCACATTACCGATCGTTTCTTCGGCGGAAAAAACAGGAATCCAATACTTCACTGCTGGCGCGGATGACTGCATGGTATTATGAAGGAGTTTTCTGCCCACTTCTTCATTTAAATTACCCCATTTAAAATAATTAAGGTAAATAAGAACCGATATAAAAATAAGAAGACCTGTCACTGCTTTAGACGTAACGCTACTGGCGATTTCCCAAAAACGTATCTTCAAGCCATTTTCTAAAATCTTAGAACCCCGAGTAAGACCACCTACAACAAATATAAAAAATAAACCGGCGCCAAATAAAAGTGGTATAGAAACATCCGGATATAGACGTTCATAGAATAGACTTAAGGGCGCTATACTTTCTACTAAAGCTATAAGCTTTAACTTACCGCCGCCTTTTATGAAAAGTGTCTGAAGTATCGTAACCGCGACAAATACCACACTGAATAACACGGATAACCAAAAATGGCCTGCCTTAGCCGAAAACAAAAACTGATTCACGTAATAAATGGAGAACGTGCTTAACACAACCCCAACCACGCCTATAAGGATTATTTTAAGTGGGCTCCGATCAGATTCTATCTCTTTAGTTTGGCTGATTACTATCGGGTTTTGATTCATTATTGTCCGGACGTTTATATAGCGACTCGCCTATCTTTTGAAGCTCTGAAGACAACTCGTTGGTAGATTGCTTGATAACTTCTAAATCACTACCGTCTTTGACTTCTTTTAAGCGAGATATTTTTTGATTTAATGAATCACGAAGTTCTGGGGTTACTTTATCTCCAGCCTCTCGAAGACTCTTTTCGGCAACGTATATAAGAGATTCGGCTTGATTTTTGACTTCAATCGTCTCTCGTTTTTTTTGATCATCTTCGGCATGCATTGCCGCTTCTCGCTTTAATCGCTCAATTTCTTCTTTATTTAAACTAGTCGTTGCTTCAATTCTAACAGATTGTGACTTTGATGTCGCTTTATCTACCGCTTTAACGTTCAAAATGCCATTAGCGTCGATGTCAAACGACACTTCGACTTGCGGCACTCCACGCGGAGACGGCGGAATACCGTCCAGTATAAATCTAGCAAGGGTTTTATTATCAGCCATCATTGTACGTTCGCCTTGCCCAACATGAATTTCGACGGACGTCTGGCTGTCGGCGGCGGTAGAAAAAACCTGAGTCTTTGCAGTAGGTATAGTAGTATTTTTGGAAATCATCGGCGTAGCAACACCACCCAACGTTTCGATACTCAAAGTTAACGGCGTAACATCCAAAAGCAATATATCTTTAACATCGCCCTGAAGAATACCGGCTTGCACAGCCGCTCCCACAGCCACCACCTCGTCTGGATTAATACCCTTGTGCGGCTCCTTACCAAATAGTTTGTTAACCGACTCCTGTATTAAAGGCATACGCGTCTGACCTCCAACCAAGATTACTTCATTAATATCGGAAATATTAAGACCAGCCCCTTTTGGAACAGGAGACACAATCGCTTCTCTCACTAATTCGATGGATCGATCAACCAAATCACGCACCAAATCTTCCAACTTAGCTCTTGTGAGCTTGATGAGAAAATGTTTTGGCCCGGAAGAATCGGAAGTAATATAAGGCAAATTTATTTCCGTCTCAAGAGCAGTAGAAAGTTCATGTTTGGCGCGTTCAGCCGCTTCTCTAAGCCTTTGAATAGCCAACATGTCTTTGGATATATCTACGCCTTCCTGCTTTTTATATTCCTGGACTAAATGTTCAATTATACGCTTATCCAAATCATCACCACCAAGATGAGTATCGCCGCCAGTAGCTTTAACCTCAACAATATCGTCACCGACTTCCAAAATAGAAATATCAAATGTTCCGCCACCAAAATCATAAACAACAATACGTTCGTTCTTCTGCTTGCTTAAACCATAAGCCAGTGCCGCGGCGGTTGGCTCATTTAAAATCCTACGCACCTTGAAACCGGCAACTTCGCCGGCATTCTTCGTTGCCTGCCGTTGACTATCATCAAAATAGGCGGGGACGGTTATAACCGCTTCTTCGATTCTTTCGCCCAACTTAGCCTCGGCGTCTAATTTCAACTTCTGGAGCACCATAGCTGAAATCTCTTCCGGTGTATACCATCGATCGGACATTTTAACCTCGATGCCGCCTTGTGCTGAAGCTTGCATATCATAAGGCAACCACGCTTTATCTCGCTGAACTTCCGGATCATTGAATTTACGACCCATAAGACGTTTTACCGAAAATATTGTGTTTTTAGGATTAACGACCGCTTGCCGTTTCCCAAGTAAACCCACCAATCGTTCACCCGACTTACTCACCGCAACAATAGAAGGGGTGGTACGATTACCTTCTTGATTTTCAAGAACGTGCGGTTCACCGCCTTCAATAACGGCCATTGCCGAATTAGTTGTACCAAGATCTATACCTAAAATTTTTGACATATAATTTGTATTTTAATTTTAAATTCTAATGTTGACCTTTAGCGACTATTACCCGTGATGGCCTTATTACTTTATTATGCAACATATAACCTCTTCCAACTTCTTCAACTATACTTCCGTCAGGGACATCAGCCGCTACTTCTCCGACTGCCTCTTCTAAATTAGGATTGAACTGTTTACCGACTACAACCGATATTCTTGAAAGACCGAATTTTTTTAAAACTTCCTCAAGTTGGGTTCGGATAAGCTGCATGCCTTTCTTTGCTGGATCATCATCACTCACTACCGCTAATCCCAAATCGAAACTGTCGAGTACGGTAATAAGTTCTTGAATCAACGTTGCTGTGCTAAATTTCAGAAATTCTTCGAGTCTTTTGGCTTCATCTTTCTTATAATTTGAAAGGTCGGCTTTGGCCCTTTTCCATCCATCTAAATACTCATTACGTTCTTTTTCACAACGTTCTAACTTGGTTTTAAATTCTTCTGTAGCATCTTTTTTATCATCTCCTAATTCTGCCGGCGGTTTTTTATTTGGAATATCCATTAATGTTAAAATGATTTATTACGAAATATCGACGAGGGAACGCTCTAATACTTTAAACAATACTAGGGATTTATGATAATCCATCCGCTTAGGCCCCACTGCGACCAATAAAAAATCGTCTCCGTCAAAAACAAATTTTCCGGCAATAACCGAAAGATGGTCGCTTTTTGTAATCAGATTCTGACCGATAAAAACACGTGGCCATGGGCCGTCCTCCTCCAACCATTCTCGTGCCGACGCTAAACGTTCAGGTAAACGCTCAAAATCTTCTACAACATCAACCAACGCTTTTTTATCTTCATCGGCCAATTCTTTAATGAGCGCATTCAGTCCGCTCTGGTATAGATTTTCTGCATCAAATTCATAACCCACGCTCAATAATCGAAGGTAATCCGAAAGATCCTGAACAAACGATCTCCGAGCTCCTTCAACAAATTCTTCAATTAAACCGCTAATGTTGCGGTTTGAAACATAAGCCGAATCAAAATTTCTATCTAAAAGCTCATCGACATAAAAACGGTACGCCCGATTAGTAGGAAACCGTCCGCCTGATGGATGAACCTGGTATAAATACCCTCCTTTGGCAAGCTCATTCAATTCCCAACGAATCATGGCAGGTTTAATGCCGAAATCATAAGCATCGTAAAGATGTTCCGATGTAACCGCTCTTCCGGTTTTTATAAAATTATCGACTGAAGCTTCAAGTATTTGTTTGGTCCGCATCGCTAATGACATAAGATTAAGATGTATCCAATATTAAGATTGGCACTCAAGCCTGTCAAGCGCTAACTAAGCTGTGTTATTGGCAATTACTGACGGCTACCGCTGTCGCAATTACTGTTCCCGTTGAGCTTACCCCAATGCGGTAACACGAACCGGCTGAGTTAGAAACAACAAAACCGCTCGTAGAAGTAGTAATAACAATATCGCTCAATGATTTAATTTTTGAGTTTGGCCCAACAGTAATCGTACCCGAAGCATTAATAGCCAAACGTTGAATGCCATCAGTAGAAAGGCCGAAAATATTAGTGCCCGCACCACCGCTATAAAAACCAACGTCCGGATCGCCGCCAAATGTATAAGATGGCGCGGCAGCACTCCCCGTACCCACATATACATTTTGCCAGGTTTGTCCGGTTGTTTGACCTATATAATAACTACTGCCACCCGGTACAATATTATCATCAAAGGTAGCTGCGGAAACTCGACTTATGGCACTCCGCCATGTTTGGGAATTCTTCGCTTGTGGATTAGCGGTTGCGTAGTCTAACGTAAGGTCAACCTGTACCACTGCTAAATTACCCGGATTTTCGTATTTAGTAACAAAAAATTGAGACACGCTAACCTTATCACTTGTCAAAGCTGTGGGTAAACCAGCTCCTTGTCTTATATAAAGCATCGAACTAGACACATAAACTTTAGTCGGATCCATACCCGATGACTTCATGCGTAAAACTAAAGTTGAGCTAGATACCCCTACTCCGTTTTCAATCAAACTTGACTCCCGGACAAGCCTCTGAATAGTGCTTGCTGCAAAAGTAAGTTGTTGATTAACTTCATTTGAAGATATTCTTTTTAATTCAGTACGCGTAGCTACTGTCAAAATTCCTACAAGAAAAACCGCGCTTACCGCAAATATACCAACATATATAAGCATCTCTACAAGAGTAAACCCGTTTAGTTTGGTAGTCTTAATCAACTTTTGTAACATGATTATTACTGATTCAAACGACCTTAGTTATGTTCATAGTAACACATCCAATTACTCATTTATAGTAAATCCTGTTGGGAACTCGGAAATCTATGTAAGTGAGACCATCCAAACGTAACCGATCACGGAGATTCTCTAAAATATCATTTAAACTCTCTGGCACAAAATCCAGACTGAAATATAAATCTAAACCGTCATCTACGGTTATTACCCATTCTCTCAAATTCAATTCCTTAATTTTAATTTTTACAATATTAAATTGGTTGGCAATCAACGCTGGTAATGTAGTTATTATATTTTGAATCCACCGCCGATCAGGTAAAACAGAATATCCCGACACTATCAACCTATCATTTTCATCCTCAACCTTTAAAAGCAGACTGCCTATTGAAACTGGGGCAGACGCAAAGACCACGCCATTGCGATCAAAGCCATAACAATCTTGAACAGTACACCAAATACCGAATAAATCTCGTTCACGCACATCCATTCTGATCGTGCGCTCCCACGCATCAATCTTTATGGAAATGTCCTCCACGATAGGAAGTTTCCCTAGGGATCCTTTTGGTTTTTCACCTAATAACCAAAACAGTATGTGGTCACGGTCGAACCACCTTCGCCATGAAACTTCTTGCATAGTATTGACTACCGCATCAACCACTGCGTCACTAGCAATGCGTCGCGATCCAATTACTTCAAGTTTCTTGATCTTAAAAGTATCGGTGTAAAAAACAAAATATACCAATGCGCCGATAACAACGACAATACAAAAAATAATTATGAAACGGAGATAGAGTCTGCGTTGTCCAGCTCTTAGCTTGCTCTTTAAAATAGGTGATTGATCAGAAACGTAGCGCGCCATAACCACTTAACATCATATCACCTCTCGTTTCATTAATGGGTTAAGCCGAGTTAGTATCTCATAACTAATCGTACCCGCACGTTCGGCAAATTCTCTGGCGTCAATCGATTCCCGCCCTTCCTCGCCTATAAAAGTAACAGTATCACCAATATTAGTCTTTATGCCATGAGGAGGAATACCCAAAACAATAAGATCCATTGAAACTCGCCCAAAGATAGGCACGCGCGAACCTTTGATAATCGCCTCGCCGCAACCGGAAAGTGAACGCGGAAAGCCGTGCCAATAACCTATGGGCACCACGGCAGTTTCCATTGGTTTACGAGCTTCAGCCGTTAGATCATAGCCTACAAAATCACCTTTTTTAAGCTGTTTTATTTCGCTTACTAATGCCCGCCAGCTCAAAACCGGTTTTAAAGTTATATTTTTATGCCAAATAATATGATGCTGCAGCATCGCTTCGCGACTCGGCCAATAACCGTAGAGTCCTATGCCTATGCGCACAAGATCAAAATGCGCTTGAGGATAAAGCACTGTACCGCCAGTGGCCGAAGAATGAACCATGATATTCTTTAGACCAGAACGGGCAAGCATCTGTTTAGCTCGTTTCAATATATCAATCTGCTTTAACGTATAATCTTTATAAGTAATATCTTTAGCGGCAGCAAAATGAGTATAAATTCCTCTTAACAGATTTTTATTTTTGCCCGAAGGATTTTTAATGGAATTTTTAACAAACTTTATCACTTTCGGCATATCTTCTAAATAGAACCCCTGTCGATGCATGCCGCTATCAATCTTCAAATGGAAACCAACCGATGCCTTGCTGTCTCTTATGGCTTTTAGAGCATCAAAATTAGAAACAGTAACGGTGATATCTTGAGCAGCCGCTTCTTTTAAAAGGTGGGGTAATGTCGGACCAAGAACTAAAATTGGCTTGCGAATACCTACGGATCGCAAAGCATTCCCTTCAATAACACTATCAACACAGAAACCGTCGACTCCGAAACGGTCGGCCAAACCGGCAAAAACCGTAAGTCCATGCCCATAAGCGTTTGATTTAACAACCGCGAAAAGTTTGGTTTGTTTTTTAAGCAAAGAACGGAATGCGCGAATATTATTTCGCAATGATTTTTGATTAATCTCAATCCACGTTTTATAAACTGGATGCTTATTCATAAACGCGCACCGAAAAAGAAGTTGTTGTCGGCTTTACCGTTCCAACGCCGCTTGCGGTTATTTTAGCAGTATAATCACCGACCCGTTTCCACGTATGGCTCGCAAGCTTGCTTTGATTAGATCCCACAGTAATTTTTTCACTGGTGCCGTCGCCCCACTGAATGGTATAGCCTACACCACTATTTAAAGAAAAAATAAGCGGAACACCGACCTTGGTCGTAACCGCAACCGGCGGAGGCGGAACCGAAAAACGTGAGCTTGTCGGTCGCGCAATTACACCTTCTCCTCCGCCAATGTCACCAATATCAAGATATCGCTTCTCGGTTGTCGTAGGCAAAACGCCGGACTCACCAATAATAGAACCGGCTGCTGATTGTATTTCTTCGCCGACCGTCGAGATTCCTTCGGCGATTTTCTGTTTCACATAGCCGGTAGCGGCCTGTTTGGCTTCTTCGCCATATTTAGCCAATTCTTCCTCTGCCGTTTGTTTAACCTTGTCTCCGGTATCTTTAAAGATCCTTTCTACCACACCAGTTTGCCACCACCGTTCGTAAGCTACATAACCACCATAAGCCAAGCCACCAAGCACAAGAATCCATAGAACATTGCCAAAAAGACGACGCATATATTCATTCTACAAGATAGTTACGTAAAACAAAAAGCGGCCCATGGATCTCATAGCGTTTAACCTTAAATAAAAATACCTTATCCTCTACCTATTTCCTCTTTCCCTAAATATCCTCGTAATACTTCAGGAACTCTGATGGTCCCCTTTTTAGTTTGGTAGTTTTCTATTATAGCTATGATGGTGCGGCCTATAGCAAAGGCAGTGCCATTTAATGTATGTACGTATCGAGATTTCTGTTTTACGTCTTTCGGTTTAAATTTAATGTTTAATCGTCGAGCTTGAAAATCAGTAGCATTAGATGTCGAATGAGTCTCGCGGTACTGATTTTGACTCGGTAACCAAGCTTCAATATCAAACTTGGCCGCTGCCACGTTTCCCAAGTCGCCCGTACACATCTCCACCACCCGATAAGGAATTTCAAGTGATTTCATTAATTTTTCTTCAAGTGAGAGCAATAACTTATGCTCTTCGATTGATTGATCTGGATGGCAAAAACTGAACATTTCAACTTTATCAAACTGATGCACACGAAGTATGCCTTTAGTGTCTTTACCGTAAGAACCAGCCTCACGACGAAAACAAGTAGAAAAGGCGACATAACGTTTAGAAAGTTCGCTTTCTTCAAAAACTTCATCGGCGTGCATCGGGCCTATTGATTGCTCCGAAGTACCTACTAGATAAAGTTTATCTTTATCTAAAAAATAGGTTTCATCCATATCTTCTCGACGATCAACGTATCCCATTGCCCCCATCATAGAGTCCTTAATTAGTACTGGCGGCACAACCGGAACAAATCCTTTGGGTCGAAGCGTATCTAACGCCAATTTAACCAACCCAAATTCCAAAAGCGCCGCATCACCGAATAGATAACCAAACCTGCTGCCGCTAGTTTTAGCTGCCCGTCCAACATCGATCAAACCAAGCTCTTCACCCAACAACAGATAATCTTTAGGTATGAAATCGTATGACGGTATTTTACCAACCTCCTTAACAATCTTATTTTCTGTCTCGTCCTTACCTACCGGTACGTCTTCAATAGGAATGTTGGGCAAAGAACGCAGTATCGCCTCTCGCTTTGCCGCAAATTCATCACGAGTCAGTGAAATTTCCTGAACTCTTTTCTTTAAAACTTCCGCTTTACTGAGCAAATCGTCTCTTTTCTTAGTTGCCAGTTCCTTTCCAAGGGAGTTTTGGTCGGCTTTAAGCTGATCAAGAGCGGCTGTTTTCATACGCCATTCTTCATCAAGCCTCAAAAATTTATCAATAAGCTTGGGGTCAGCGTTTTTTTTAGCTATACCTTCCTTAACTTTTTCAGAATTTTGACGAATAAATGCGATGTCTAACATATTTTATTAAGATTTTTCTTTCATAAGAGGGAAAAATACAGTTTCACGAATCGGTTTGTCGACAAGTACGGCAAAAAGTCTTTCCGACATTCCGAATCCGGCCGCCGGCGGCATGCCATATTCAAGTGCGTCAATAAAACTTTGATCAAGATGTTGGGCTTCTTTGTCTCCTTTTTCGCGAAGTGCCATTTGCTCTTCAAACCGATTCATCTGATCGCTGGGATCGTTTAATTCCGACCAACCATTTCCTAATTCCGATTGAGCTCCAACAACTTGAAACCTTAATACTTTCTTGGGATTCGATGGATCAATCTTGGCCAACGGAGAAATTTCTATTGGATGACCAACAAGAAAAGCAGGCTGGATAAACTTAGGCCTTACGGTTTTTTTATAAATAAGGTCGATGAGCCGGCCCTTACCCATGAATGTTTCTATTTCCAAATTAAGTTTCTTGGCCGCTTTCATAAGCTCGCCTTGATCGGCAGTATCAAGATTTATGCCCGCTTCCTGCTTAAAAATCTCAAAGTAATCTATTTTGGGCCACTGTTTACCCCAATGCAACGTATGTTCGCTAAATTTAGTATCAAGCACGCCAAATGTTTGTTCCACCACTTTCTTATAAAGTCTCTCCACAAATTCCATCATTTCCTCATAACCCCAAAACGCGGCATAACACTCCATCTGCGTATAATCCTGAAGATGTTCCCGATCAATACCTTCGTTCCTGAAAATCCGACCTATCTCAAAAACTTTTTCAAACCCACCAACAAGCATTTTCTTTAACGGTAACTCCAATGAAATACGAAGATAAAAATCCCTGTCGAGAGCGTTATGATGCGTTACAAAAGGTTCGGCGTCTGCACCGCCCGGCACCGCTTCCAAAACCGGCATCTCCATTTCCAAAAAACCGTCTGCTTTGTGATAATTCCTAACTGTCTCCCAAAAAACAGCTTTCTTCATAAAGAGATCCCGTGCTTCCGGATGGATAAGTGTGTCTAGATACCGATTACGTAAACGCGATTCTAAGTCTTCCAAGCCGTACCATGTAGCGGGCGGAGGGCGTAAGCTCTTCCCAATAATACGTATCTGCTCTATCAAAACACTCTTCTCGCCTCTTTTTGTGCTAAAAACTTTGCCTGTGCCTTCTACCCAATCACCGATATCAAAAGTATCTTTAACAAGAGAAAACTCCTGCGTTTGCTCATCGTCAATAACAAACTGCACCTTGCCGCCTGCATCTCGAACATCTGTAAAAATAATCTTACCCTGATCTCGCCAAGCGAATACTCTACCAACTATACTGATGGATTTTTTAGATTTCTCAAATTTAGAAAAGTTTTCGATTAATTCTCCAATGGTTAAATCCCTATGGATTTTCGCTGGATACGGACTACGGATACTCGTGTAGCGCCGAAGCTTACGCCTGCGCTCTTTGATTAATTCGTCCAACATACTTGCTATTACTCAATGGCTAAAATTTGGTAGGTCATTTCACCTTTAGGAGTTTTAACTCGTACAACATCACCAACTTTCTTTCCTAAAAGTCCACGGCCTATGGGCGATTCATTGGAAATAAGGCCGGCGCCCGGCTGGGCCTCGTTCGAACCGACTATCGTATAAGTCAAAGATTCGCCATCTTTCTTAACTTTAATCCGCGAACCTATTCGCGCAGTAAGAGTACCGCTGGCTTTTTTTATAATACTCGAGTTACGAAGAGCTTCCTCGAGATAGATTATCTTTTGTTCAAGACGAGACTGTTCTTCCCGCGCTTCCTGATATTCGGAGTTTTCCGACAAATCCCCAAGTTCTTTAGCGTGACGCAAACGCTCCGCCACCCCTTGGCGCCCTTTCGTTCTAAGCTCATTGAGCTCGGCTACTATTTCATCGTGACGCTCAGATGTAAGATAAACTGTTTCCATATTAGTTAAGTCGGTTAGTATAATACCATAGGAAAATATCCTTGGCTACCGGTACGGTGTTTAAACTACCCTCCACAGAATTTTCTATAAGGATAAGGATAGCTATCTTCGGATTATCAAACGGAGCATAACCAACGAAAAAAGCGTTTGTTTTTGTATTATTGGAAATCTGAGACGTACCTGTCTTAGCGGCCACCTTAATAGGCAAATCAGCCAAAAGATTAGCTGTTCCGTACGGTTCTGAAACTGCATCACGCATACCCTCTTGAACCTCTCGAATGTATTTTCGTACACCGTCACTATCTATATCTCCGATAACTGTTTTTTCATTCTTAAATACAACCCTGCCTTCTCTGTCGGTTATTTCATCTACTACGCGCGGTTTATAAAGTTTACCGCCGTTTGCAATCGCGCTTATATAATTTAACAGTTCAATGGGCGTAATCAATAAATCGCCTTGACCGATAGATATATTATAAGTATCACCGACCCGCCAACGTCCACGTCCATTCTTTTCTTTCCATTCAGGATCAGGCAAAAAACCGGCCACTTCCCCCGGCAGATCAATGCCGGTAATACTGTCAAAAGAGAATTTACGCCACCAATCTTTAAGTTTATAAATTCCTATACCGAGTTGGCTCTCAAAACCTCCACCAACTTCGTAAAAATAAACGTTGCTCGATTTAGCTAGAGCCGAACGAACATCGACCCAACCATGAGCCCGCCAATCAAGGAAACGGCTGGGTTCGCTAGGATTAAATGGGTTAGGCAAATCAATAAAACCAGCCGAATAAATTTGTTTCTCGGGATTCACAACCCCTTCAACAAGAGCGACCAAGGCATGAAGTGGTTTTATTGTTGAACCTGGCGTATAAAGACCGGCAACAGCACGATTGAAAAGGGGTTTGTCGGGACTCTGAAGGGAACGAGTAATTTTATATGGCTCAAAACTAGGAATATTAGTGAGGGCAAGAATTTCACCGGTATCTAAATCCATAGCAAGCCCAACGCCAACCTTACGGCCCAACTGATCGAGAGAGTTTTTAAGGCGGCTATAAAAATATTCTTGAAATTCTCTGTCTATAAAAGTATTAATATCCAAACCGGCCTGCGGTTCTCTGACCGGTTGAGTATGCTGACGTTCTCCGCGAGCATCTCGGAAAGTTACCTCTTCACCATTTGTACCGCGAAGATATTTATCGTAGTACGCTTCGAGCCCGGTTCTCCCAACAACATCATATATCGTTAAAGTCGGATTTTCTCTAATATCTTCATCATCAACCAAGCCGGTATAACCGATAATATGAGAAAGCGCCAAAGGTATCTCGTGTATGCGCCGAAAACTTGATTCGATGTATAAGCCTGGAATATCCTGCGAAGAAAGGGCCACCAACTGTTCCTGAGTCAAATCATCGGTTAAAAGTATGCGATTGTTAGAAGTTTTTTCTCTCTCGGTAATTAAACCAGAAACAACGACTTCATCTATGCCTAAAATCTTTTCGATTATCTTCAAAGCTTTCGATCGATCTTCAACCACTTCCGGTAAAAGATCAGGCATAAGAAAGACATTAAAAGAAGGGGAATTGCGAACCAAAGGTTTTTCAAATCGATCGGTGATGATACCGCGTGGCGCTGGTTCTATCTTACGATCGCTAATGTTAGCTAGAGCCTTACTTTCGTAGAAGCTGTGTTTAACTAAGCCGAGATACATAAACTGACCCAATATCGCAATCATAGACAAAGCTACTATAACCACAAAAATCTTAAATACCCGATCAGTAAGAGGAACTTCGAGCAAATCCTCTTCGACAACGCGGTCAGTGAGTAT
>JACRFG010000052.1 GCA_016234345.1 Candidatus Jorgensenbacteria bacterium | reverse complement strand
CTGCAATCTTTTGAGTTCATTTTCTAGCATCGTGAGCGGACAATCGCCTCTAAAGACTAACCACGACAATACTGTCGCGACTATAAACCCCCACGCGAAACCAAAAAAAATATTCTTGAAAGATAGAAGAAACGAACCTAAAACCAACACCAACGCACTCAAGACAAATAGTATGGCCCATACCACATGCGTGACACATACAAAATCGGCCACAAAACCCAATAATCGCCTACGAACACCGAGGATCAATGTTTTATCCTTTCTTGCTTTTTAAAAATCAAAATTAACTAAATAAATCGTACAATAATATCGAGAATAAATCAAGGACAAGGTAAAAGCCCCAACATGTTGGGGCTTAAGGAAAATATATAAAACAGCTCGCTTCTATCCAATCGCACAACGATTGGAACCGAGCTCAAGTTCATCTAAGTCAATATCGGCCGATTCGTTTCCTCGGTTAATGTCTTTGATCCATTGGTAGTTCGGCGGCGTAGGTATCGAATGCGATTCGATAAAATCAGTGAATGCATCGCTCTCAGCAAACCTTGAAATAAAATTGGTTGATTTTACGTATGCTATGTCAGCGGTATACGCCGGCTCACCCAAAAGTACAGATTTGTGAATATGAGCCGGCGCAATCATTACTTCTCCGGGTAAACTGAAAAGATTTTTAGTGACGCTTTCATAAAGGCGACGGGCATTATCTGCCGCTTCCTCGCCCAAATCAGAACGTCCCACGTTTTCGATAAACAGTGTATCGCCGGTAAAAACAATACTTTGATTCAAAACAATACATACACTTTCTTCAGTATGACCGGGAGTAGCAATGATTCTGGTTTCGCCACGCATGCACTTACTGAGTTTTTCCTCAATGGGTAAAAACGGAAACGCAACCTTACTCACCTCAGGCAAACAATACGGCGCACCCAACTGTTCGCTAAGTTTTCTGCCACCGGAGACATGATCGGCATGCACATGAGTATCGCATACAGCACACAATTCAACGTTGTATCCATTTATAAGATTCTTATATAAATCAACGTGATGCGTCGGGTCAATAAGAACAGCTTTTTTACTGCCTTTCATAAAAATCAGATACGAAAGACATCCTTTGCCGATCCGCTTGATTTGCATAACCTCAAGACCGGATTTGGCATTCAAAGGAATCCAACTTGTATCGTAAACTGTGTTCCACTGTTTCAACCCGCCTTCGAGCACCAACGCCTTAAGCCCGGCATCTTCCAAAAGTTTAGCCCCTCTCTTCGAAGAATTGCCACGATTGCATATAACTACAATTGATTTATCTTGTGGCAATTCAATAAGTTTCTTGTCTAATTCTTCTAAAGGAATGTTAACGCTCATAGGAATATGCCACCCCTCGTACTGTTCCTGACTACGGATATCAAGAAGTAATAATTCTTGATGCTGCTTAATCATTTCCGCAAGCTTGGCTGCTCCAACAAAATTAATGTTTTCTGACATAACCGTATTAAATAATTATTAATTGTAGACTGTCTACGATCATATAGCAGCTCTTCATAGACTGACAAGTCCTTTATTCTTTATTCTTTTAGCATCCAAAGAGCCGTTGTTACTTGTTTTTCTTCTCCAATTCGAGGCAGACAGAATTTATACAATAGTGTTTACCACCTTTTTCTTGGGGCCCGTCGTCAAACATATGACCGAGATGACTGCCGCAATGTTTGCATAACACTTCGGTTCGAATCATACCGTGGCTTTGATCTTCGCGTAGTTCGATGTTTTTCAAATTAGCCGGCTCGGTAAAACTCGGCCAACCGGTCCCGGATTCAAATTTGGTCTCGGACGAAAAAAGCTCTGAGCCGCAGGCACGACACCTATACATTCCCATTTCCTTAACATTCCAATATTTGCCGGTAAAAGGTGCCTCTGTCTCTTTTTCTCGAAGAACACGATACTCTTCAGGTGTAAGTTTTTTCTTCCATTCTTCCTCATTTTGAACTGCATTATTTTTTCCATCCATATATTCTTATTCTACCACGCAAACGTAAAGAGGAACCAGCAATGGTTCCTCTTAAATAAAAACTTAGTTCCCGAGTTCATACTCTTCGACTTCTCTCGGTTCTGTTTCCTGACAATTCGAGTTTGCGCACCGTACGCGTTTCTCATCTTCGAATGGTCGTTTCACAATATGACGGCTTCGATCTTCCTTCTCAATGAGCTTTTGGATAAACTCATCTGGCGTTACATTGTCTTCTTTCGCAAGTTGCTCAAGTAGGTCATTTGCGTGTTGATCAAGATTGACTGGCCTGACCATGTTTTCTCCTTCCTTATTCTTGGTTTGAAAATATGAATTAATTAAATACTGAAAATAGTATACGACACAAACAAAACAAAGTCAACTTATCCGATTCACCAATAACAAAGATTTGCGTTAATTGGCCGAGAATCCTATAATCCGAGTAGCATTTATTTTCAATATAAGGAGTTTAAGAATGGATGAGTTCTTAAAAGAATACGGCTGGTTTGTCCTTGCTTTTTATTGGCTAATTGGTTTTATCGGATTCTACCTAGAAGATCTATGGCACAAGAAAAAGTACGGTTGGAGTTACTCGCCAGGATTCTGGAATAGTTTTTTGTCCGCTTTACTATATGGTCTTATATGGCCAGCATTCTATTTTGGCGGAGGAATGATCTGGGTTCAAAATAAAATAGAAGAGAAGACTGGTGTCTATATTAATTTCATGAATATTCTTGGGATGCTCTGCTTCGGCTACCTCACGCTCAATTTAGTATTTTCTTTTACCCAAGCATGGAACGGTGGCACGCTTGTCTGGCTGCTTATAGCACTTATGGTTACGATCTCTTTCGGACGCGGTATTACCGGACGCCCAAAACCGAATATCCCAAAATGGGTAGAACGTAGCATAGAAAAAGAAATTGCTGAATATGAAGAAATGGAACGACAACATGAAGCGAAAACAAAAATCCCGTCAAATCCTTAAAGGACCGGCGGGATTTTTTTAAATTTAAATATCGCTAGACAATACCGAAGACAGCACAAAATCTATCAGCAATCTCCAAAATATGATTTTTTTGCCAAAGCTCATTCACTAAGTGCGCGGGAAAAATATATTCGCCGTACAGTGCACCGAGCAATGACCCTACGATCGCTCCGTTCGAATCGGTATCACCACCAGCATTCACGGTTTCATAGATCGCGTCGATTGAATCAACATTCCGCAAAAACATGGCGTAACTGAACGGCAAAGAACTCGAAGCTTTTGATGTCCCACCATTAAATACCTTAAGCATTGCTTCAACGGGTATAACACTCCAATCAAGCCGATCGACATACCCAAGTTGAAACAAAAGCTTATCTCGTTCTGAATCACTATTATCTTCAGTAAACGTATTATGTCTTTTCGCGGCGCCAATAACAGCTTTTAGAAATTCGTCGTCGAAGAAATGGCGTCGAGTATGTGTTAAGCAGTGATAAATAGCTTCAATGTGTGCCAGAGCCGATGCCGCTCCTATTCCTGTCGAATGAGTCATAAATGCGAATCTACTGATATCATCCACATCGGGTTGCGACAACTCATGATTTCGATAACGTGTGGTAAGATATGCTGCAAGGGGCGCTATTTTCATAGCAACTCCATTGCCAATACCGCGTCCTAAAGGAGTAGTGGAATAACCGGAAATATTCCAATGCGTACCCTCCGAAAGACGTTGGACTGCTTCACGTGTTGTTGAACCCCAACCGAGATCTGATTCTTTCAAAGCTTTAACGTGCCGCACGGCTATATCATCCATATCAAACTGGCCTTTATCGATAAATGAATCGGCAACCGCAAGCGTAAGCTGGGTATCGTCAGTCCACATACCCGCCGGTTTCCCATCAAACCATTTATGTCCACGAGGCTCAATATATTTATCGATACGACCAAATCTTTTTTGAATCTCTCTCCGAGTTAATGTTTCCGCTGGCATGCCCAAGGCATCGCCGATAGCAAGCCCCAAAAACATTCCTCGTATTTTGTCCCTCGAAACTATTCTGTTCATTGTTTCCTTTGTTGTTTATTAAAGATCTTCTAAGTAAGCCTATTTTAGGCATATCCATCTCCAAACGTCAAACAAAAACCCCGATGCGTGATCGGGGTTCTAAAATTCAAAAGTTAAGTGACTAGCTTAATTTTGGGATGTTGCGATAAATAAAGATAAGTTCCTACCGCAATGCAATCAGCAATGAATCCGCTGCCGACTTCCGTCGGGTGAATCAATCGGGCTCGACGATACGCTTGCTCCATTCGATTCGTGAGTCCCGGAAGTTTAGAGACGCGAAGCGTTTGATAAATAATTCCGACGGTCGGAAATCCATGGATAAACTCTCCGTTGTGGGCAATGCTTGTCGGTTTAATAGATATATCAAATTCTCTTTCATAATACTCGTAGACTGTTTGCGTTCCTCTGTATTCGGACACATCACGGTCTATATAACCACTAAGATCATAAGCATAACGCTTCATCTCACGTAGCTTCAGAACGTCTTGAGGCGTCGTCTGTTTCAAAACATCTCCAACTTTTATTATAATTTCTTCCGCACTAAGATTAAAACTCAAATCATAGCGATGCTGAGCAACAACAATAGGCATCAGGAGTTCAATGATTCCCTGATTAATCCGGCCACCGGCTCGATTGCGCTTACTCTCACATTGCGCTCTCAAAGCGAATTCATATACGGACGGCGGCTGTGTTACACACGCTTCTACCAATCTTGCTAATTCTTCAAAAGCTTCGCCGATATTTATGGCTCCAGTAATGAAGTATTCGAGCTTCAAATGTCGGCTGATATTGGTATAACGGGTTGTACATCCGCTTTTATCAGCTAAGGGCTCGAGAGCGACAGCAAGCATAATCAATCTGCCTGTTTCTCGGGGATTTCGAAACAGTTTTTGATAACTCCACGCCTGATCGTAAAGATCTTCGCGTTCTTCCGCCAACTCGTCATCTATGGTTTCTGCCACTGTGAATATGTCGGCCCGGTAGAGCGATTCGATAAGTTCTTGTTGGTCTAAATTTAACGCAAGCATCTGATCTTTGATTTCTTGACCGCTCAATTTCTTAAGCTCACCGAACTTCGCGTTCACTCGGTGAAGCGCATCATAAACATCGGCCAGGGCTAACACCCGGCCATATATGGGAATTAAAGCTTTAGTGCTTTCCGAATAATCATGAAGCGGCGGCGGCAATGTTTTGGGATAACCGTCTCGCTGAAAACGGTGATGCCATAAAATTACTTCGGCTGTAAAATCAAAACGGCCTTTCAAAAAATAATAGCCGCTCATAACGTGACGCTTAACTTCCTCGGTATCCACCTCGGTCCATCCTTCAATCTTACCAAGTGTTCCCAAGCATACCTCTGTTTTACCAATATCGTGCATAAGACCGGCGTATAACAAGGCTCGCTCGTCTAAATGCATAAATCTCGCGATTCGCCGGGCAGAAAGAGCAACGCGAATACTGTGTTCATGATGGGGACGCGTAACAGGACTCTTATCGCGGAGTGGCGCGAGGAAACTATTAAGAGCCTTTTGTTCTTCAGGGCTTATCTTGAGCTCATTTAGTGTTTCGTATAAATCAGCTTCAAGCGCGCTATGCTCGACATCCATATCAACATGAGATTTATCTATCATTACGTTTTTCCCGATAGTTGTGTTTTAAAAATTAACTGACAATATAATAAAACAAAATCATAATTAGATCAAGTTACATACAAAACTCCCGAACATGTTCGGGGGATGTAATAAAATCTGATTTATTTTTTTATAAAACTAAGGGCTTAATTTTCTTTTTGCGCGAGCGCCGACGCGTTTCATAATCTCAATGGTTCTGTCGTACGTTGGACGATCAACCGGATAGGGCGTAGCGTCTTTACCGCCATGTGCAAAGGAATAACGCGCTGGATCTTCATAGGAAACTCTAGCTCCGTAAATTATTTCGGCCACTAAGGCCAATGCGCGAATTGTCTTCGGCCCTACCCCAGGAGTCGCCAATAATGTTTCGTAGCTTTTCGGCTTCTCGTCGCACAGTTTGGTTAATATTTTCTGAAGATATCTGCTCTCCGAAAAATTTTCTCTAACCATCGGATGATAATAAAATTCAGTTCCTTTTAAATGGAGAAGGGTCAACGGTCCTTCTGAAGTTGAAAATCTGGCCGTAGCCGAGATCGGAGTTCGGTGTCTACTAAGCAATTGCAAATCTTTAAAGAGAACGCCATGACTTTGAGAAACTAAATCTGTGCTTACTGTCCGTGCTTGATGGCTATTGCGTGCAGTCAAATCCAAAACACGCGCGTGTTTAACCGGACTCACAATCCCTGTGTGCGGTTCGCACACCATATCTTCTAACCTTTCAGAATACCAATGGTATCGTCGAGCCGTTTCGGTCTCAATATTCATGCCTTGCTGCACCACCGTCCACGCACCACTCTTCGTAAAGAAAAATGCGTGGTGGTAAATTTGATAACCATCTTGTAGTAAAGCACTGTCCACCTTAGCGCTTATCCGGGAGTTATAGACGAGCGCTTGCGATTTTTCCGGCGGCAAACTCAAACGTTCGCTCCACTGATTTATTTCGTCTGGCGTTTTACGAGAAGTTTTCCCCTTACCACCGCAGATAAATATTCCCAAATCCTGCTCTTCGCCGCGGATCGCTTCCTTAAGAGCGGCAGTAAGGATAGTGGTAAGCCCGGAGGCGTTCCAATCGAATGCAAGAACAGTTCCTAATGATTGGAACCAAACCGGATCACCGATGCGTTCTATAAATCGTTCCGGGCCGAGCTCGGCCACGAGCGCACGGATAATCTCACGCCCTAGTTTGACCATTCGTTCAAAAAGCCACCGCGGACAGCGTCCCTCATCAAGCGTAAACGTAGCTATGCCTCTTTGAATCATGTAATCGCTTTATATGCTTTAATTATTATCATTTAAAAGATCTAGCGCCAGATTGATAAGCTGTTAAATATTCAAATAAAAAACTAGCTCTGATGCTTTTTAAGTCTAAGATCAAGCATTCTTGAAGAAAAAATGGCGTCATAATACAATTTGAATGGATCAATTAATCACTGTATGCGAACCATAAAAATATTCGGGATATCTTTAAAATGGCGAACATTGTTGTTCGTTATTATTTTTATCGGCGTCGGCTTATCTATATTCTTCGCTCGGAACCAAAAAAAGGAACTAACAACCGTCCCGGTTACTCGCGGCTCAATCAGTCAAGAAGTTACTGTTACGGGAAAAACCAAAGCGCGGGAAGTCATAGATTTAGCCTTCGAACGAAGTGGAAGAATAAACCACATCTATAAACAAACTGGCGAACGCGTAGATATCAACGATTTACTCGTAGAGCTGGATGACGCTGATATCGCTGTCCAACTCAAGGGAGCTGCCGCGAATGTTGACGCCGAAAAAGCAAGACTCGAAGAAATGAAACGGGGTACACGACCCGAAGAAATACAAATCAAACAAACGGAGCTCGAAAAAGCAAAACAAGATTTGGTTAACGCATATGCCGACGTTACCGACACCTTGAACGACGCCCACTCCAAAACCGACGATGCAGTACGTCACCTGCTCGACCCATTCTTCTTGAATGATGAAGAATCATCTCCCCTCCTTACCTTCACCATCTTCGATTCACAACTGAAGATCGACGTCGAAACAAAACGAGCTTCGGTAGGAGAAATGCTCCGCCACTGGAGAATAGACCTAAATCAAATTCAGGTTACAACGGGCACCCCAATCCTCGATGAAGCACTCACAACATCTAAGACATATTTAACCAACGCCTACGAATTATTGGGCTTATCCATGGAAACCTTATCTAAAAACCCCTCACTCTCCCAATCGCTCGTAGATACATACCGAACTAACGTCTTTACAGCCCGCACTAATGTAAAAACGGCCCTCTCTAGTGTATCAAGCGAAGATCAAACTATTACGTCACAAAAACTAACCGTACAGAAAAATATCGACGAACTGAACCTTAAATTAGCCGGTTCCACCGCCGAAGAAATCGCAGCTCAAACGGCTAAATTAAAACAAGCCGAAGCAGAAGTTGATAATCTGAAAGTACAGCTGCAGAAAACAAAACTTAAATCTCCCATTAAAGGCATCATAACCAAGCAAGATGCCCACATCGGAGAAATAACCGCGTCTAATATAATCCTAGTATCGATCATTACTGAAAATGATTTTGAAATTGAATCAAATGTACCAGAAGTTGATATCGGCGACATCAATATCAGTGATGCTGTTACCATAACTTTTGACGCTTTTCCAAATGAAAAATTCATAGGACATGTAGCCGCAATCGATCCGGCCGAAACAATTGTCGATGGGGTTGTTAATTTTAAGGTAACGGTTGCTATTGATACGACTAATACACGCCTTAAAAGCGGCCTCACG
>JACRFG010000051.1 GCA_016234345.1 Candidatus Jorgensenbacteria bacterium | reverse complement strand
GTTGCGTATAGGAGGGGGGACCGGATCATTGCAAAAATTTGTAGAACAGGTCTATAATGGGCTCACAAAGGCAGGCGTTGAAGTCCTTTATGACGATCGGGAAGGAGTGTCGGCGGGAGAAAAGTTCACTGATGCTGATCTTTTGGGTATGCCATTAAGGTGTGTAGTAAGCGAAAAGACCATGGTGCAGGATAAGGTGGAACTTAAAGCCAGACATAAGAAAGAAACATCTCTTATTAAATTAAAAGATTTTATCGCAACATTGAATCACTAAACATTTTGTTTTTATGGTTTTCAAAAAAATTATCTGTATTGATTTAGGAACAGACACTACTCAAATTTATTTGAAAGGCGTGGGTATTGTTGTCAATGAACCGTCGATTGTCGCCTTTAACAATCGAACGAACCGTGTTGTAGCGGTTGGCGGTGAAGCTAAAAAAATGCTTGCTCGTACGCCGGCGCATGTGACCGCTCTTCGTCCTTTGAGCCACGGCGTAATAGCTGATTTCGATATGGCTCGAGAGATGCTCCAACGTTTTTTGGAACGTGAGCAGATACCTTGGTCATGGCTTACCGAAACAGTTGTGAGTGTTCCCACTAATCTTACTGAAGTTGAACGTAAATCAGTTGAAGATCTTTTAAAGGAAGTTGGCGCGCACCAGGTACACCTGATTGAACAGCCTATTGCCGCAGCTTTTGGCAGTCGTCTCGAGATCAACGAACCTACTGCTTATCTTATTATCGATATGGGCGCCGGCGCTACTGATATGGCGGTCATTTCTTTGAATGGTATAGTCGTTTCAAAACGTCTTAAGGTCGCCGGTGATTATTTTAACAATGAGATTATAAAGGCAGTGCGCGACGAGCTTAAACTTGATATCGGACAACCGACCGCAGAAGAAATAAAGATGGCTGTTGGTTCGGCCGTGCCGATGGGTGAGCGTTTGGAAATTGTTGTTCGGGGCCGCGATCTTTCGAGCGGTTTGCCTCGAGAAATATCTATTAAAGACACTCAGGTGCGTTTTTGGTTGGTTAGGCCGTTGAAACTAATTATAGAAGTTCTTAAAGACTTGGTTGAAACCGCTCCAGCCGAGCTTGTCGGCGATATCTATAAAAACGGAATTTATTTCTGTGGTGGTGGAAGCCTTCTCCGAGGTCTTGATCAGTTGGTTCAAAAAGAGATCGGTGTTCCGGTTAAAGTTGTGGAAGAGCCGCTTACGTGTGTTGCACGCGGTACAGGTATGGTGTGCGAGAATTTTGAAAAGCATCGTCAACTTCTCCATAATTTTTCAAGCCTCAACGTCACGAGGTAGGTAGGGACGTTTTATACTTCTATATACTATGAAATCCTTAAAGACTTTCTTGAGTCTTATTTTTGTGACAGTTTTGTTTGTATTCCTCATTATTTACGGCGGTCGTATGACACAGTTACTCATTAATTTGATAGGAAGTACAAACACGTCAATGACCGCAGTCAACAATGATGCGTGGCGCTTGCTTATGTTAGAGAATGAGAGTTTGCGTCGTGAGATTGCGGCGTTGAAAGATCGCGATGGAGGAATAAATGATTATATAAAACTCAAGGTTTATTCTCGTTATCCTTTTAATGATCGCAGTTCTATAGTGATAGACGGGGGTACTGATCAAGGTATCTTAGTCGGTGCACCAGTGTTGATTGGTGACGGAGTTTTGTTGGGTAAAGTTAAATCTGTGTGGCAGACACAAAGTGAGATTATGACTATTTTCGATCCTGACTGGAAAAGCAGTGTAGTGGTTGGAGATGGCAAAACAAAGGCGTTGTTAAGAGGTGGAGAACAACCTCGGCTTGAATTTATTCCTCGCGATAACCATTTGAAAGAAGCTGATAGCGTGTTTAATATTTCTCCCGAACTCCCTCTTCATAGGGTTATCGGATCATTAGGCAAGATTAAAGATTTATCACGAGAGGTTTGGCTTTCAGCAAACATTGAAATGCCATATCACGTTGAGGACGTGCTTGAAGTAACAGTTATTAAAAATTTTCCCTGATCATGAACAATCTTTGGATTTATAGATTTATTTCGACTTCTTTGCTTTGGATGCTTGCGTTTCTTGTGTCAACCACAAGAATTTTATCTATTGGCGGCGTAAATCCCAATTTAGTTATAGTAGTTGTTCTCCTTGTTGTTTTTTTATCAGGAGTTAAAGACCGATCAATGATTTTGAGTCTCATTGTATTTTCTCTTATGGCATTTTATATTATGCCGTGGTGGGGTTTTTCTTTTGGTATTCTTGCGGGAGTACTTATATTCATAACGTTTTTAAAAAGAATATTTACCGGTATCAACTTTATTGATTTTTTAATTTCTATTTTAATAGTCACTCTTTGTTTTTATGGTTTACAATATATTTTTCGGTTAGGAGTATTTCAGATACATTCTTTTATTGGCGAGATGTTTTATAACTTGATATTAGGCATGATTGG
>JACRFG010000050.1 GCA_016234345.1 Candidatus Jorgensenbacteria bacterium | reverse complement strand
GCTTCGCGGACTTCAAGCTGAATTTAAAGATAAATTAGTTGAAGGACAGAATAAAAAGCGTGAACGGGAAATTGAGCAGGGCTCTCTTTTAAATCGTCAGGATATAGTTGTTGATCAAAAAGAGGAAAAGAAAAAGCTTTTGTCTCAGACAAACAATCAAGAGAAAATCTATCAGCAGCAGGTTGCCGATCTTGATAAGAAACAAGAAGAAATAAGTAAGACTATCGAAACATTTGAAGATCAACTTAGGACGTCGTTCGATCCGAGTCTTTTGCCGATTAAACGGCCAGGTGTATTTAATTTTCCTGTGATTGACCCGGTAATTACGCAGTATTATGGTCCGACTAAGTTCGCCGAACGCGCTTATCGCACGAAAATACATACCGGTGTCGATTTTAGAGCTCGTGTCGGTACGCCAATTTTTGCCGCGCTCGACGGTAAAATAGTCACAGTCGACAATAATGATAGAGGAGTGTCGCGTTGGAATAGATATCAGTACGGTCGTTACATAGTGATTGAGCACGACAATAATTTAAGTACACTTTACGCCCATCTTTCTCGAACCGTTGTTAAGAAAGGAGACGCAGTTCAGAGAGGCGCTCTTATAGGATATTCCGGAAATAGCGGTTATACCTTTGGACCTCATCTGCATATGGGTTTATTTTGGACGCCGAGTATACAATTCCGGCGAGTGCCTCCGGCCCAGGGTTTTGTGCCGATTGGAGTTACTATAGATATCAAAGATTATCTTCCTCCATTGCCGATCGCAGTAACTAACGCTATGTAGAATCTATTTTATGTTTATAGCTAAGTTATTAATATTTTTAGGCTTGGGAATATTTGTGTTTGGTTTACCTAAGTTTGGTTTGGCAGAATCTTCTCCTATAGAAAAAATAGGTTTACCCATACCTGTTTCCGAGTTATTAAATACATTGGAAAAAATTAAAATTCATGTGAATGAACCCTCGTTTACGAAAAACACGGTTTATTCGGAGGCGGGGGACCAGACCGGTTTTTCTCGAGACCGTTTGATCTCAGATTTAAAAACATGGTGGGAACGATCCAAAAATTGGTTGGAGAGTAAAGCAGGAATTAATTTAAGAGGCGTGCTTAGAGCATTCGCTAATTTTTTTGTTTGGATATTTGAATTTATAATACGTCTTATAAAAGACGGCGTTTCGATGATATAATAGATATATATGACGCAAAAGGTATATTGTGCGACAGATAGATTAAGAAAAAAGCCGGTAGAATTATTACTCCTCTACCGGCTTAATGCTTTATAATATCTTCTGAGTTATGCGAACGCCTCGCTTGGTACGCTTTACATGCATTTGGGTTAGAAGGAATGGTCGTACTCCAATTCCGCTCGTGAATTCTTTAATACGTTTTTTGGTGGGTTCTTCGGGATATCCTTGTTCATCAACGCCCAATTCTCCGTTCTCCGAACACGAAAGCGCCCGTAAAGTGTGATGTTCATAACACTTTTTGGTCATGCTCTTATTACTCCTTATTCATTCATTAAAGTTTATAAAAATCTGGCTATAGTCTAAGCAATCAGTATTCATATGTCAAAGAAATATAATAAGAAAATAGCGCATTTTATCGGTATTGGTGGTATTGGTATGAGTAGTTTGGCTCAGTGGTTCCTAGCCGAAAATTGGGCTATTTCTGGGTCAGATATGGCTGATAGTGGTTTTATCCGTGAGCTTAGGAAACTCGGTTTATACGTCAAAATAGGCCATAAAAAGGCCAATATAAGGCCCAAAACGAGTTTAGTGGTATATAATCAGGCCATTTCCGATACTAACCCTGAGATTTTGGAGGCCAGACGCAAGGGTATTCAAACGCTTTCCTACCCCGAAGTTTTAGGAGGACTTACTAGGCGTTATAGAACTGTGGCTATCGCCGGCGCTCACGGTAAGAGCACTTCTACTGCTTTGGCAGCATTGGTTTTAATTAAGGTCGGATTTGATCCGACGGTTATTATTGGTACCCGTCTTCGTGAATTTAGGTCCAAGATTGCCCGCGGTAACAATTTTCGTAATGGTCGAAGTGATTGGTTGATTGCTGAAGCCGATGAATGGAAAGCAGCATTTCTTAATTATCGACCATACGCGGCACTTATAACCAATGTTGATCGTGAACATTTGGATTATTATAAAAATTTCGTAAATATCAAAAAAACATTTTTGCGGTTTATTATGAATATAAGGCGAGGTGGCATTCTTGTAGTGAATCGTGACAATCCCGGTCTTTGGAGTCTTCGTTCGTCTATTGCCCTTATCGCTAAAAAAAATAATCTCAGAGTTTTTTGGTATCACGCTCCGACTTCCTATGATGAGCGAGGAGTATTTATGAAAATCAAAAAATCATTACAGATTCCTGGTCAACATAATTTTTCAAATGCAGTAGGAGTATATAATCTTTGTCGAATGTTCGGCATTCAAGAAAAGTATATTCTTGCCGCTTTTAGAAAATATCATGGTGCTTGGCGTCGTCTTGAGTATCGTGGTAAATTTAAAATTCGATCCGTAAATGGTAAATATGCAATTGATGTTTATGACGATTATGCGCATCATCCGACAGAGATCAAGGCTACACTCCAAGGGCTTCGTGAACGCTATCCTTTCCATAAAATTATATGTGTTTTTCAACCTCACCAAGCTGAACGTTTGCGGCTACTGTTTAAAGAATTCATACGAGCGTTTGATGAAGCCGATAATCTTATTTTATTGCCTATTTATAGGGTTGTTGGTCGTGATAAGATGGATCATCATTTTACGTCTAAAAGATTATCCAAAGATATTAACAAGATGAACAAGAAAAAAAATATAGACAGTATTACTAGTTATCTCCCCTACCCCAGTCGTTTGCCTATTTTTTTAAGGAATCTTATAACTAAGCCAATGTTAGGATTTGAAAATTCGGTTATTGTGATGATGGGCGCCGGAGATATTGTCAAATTAACTGACTCATTACTTGAATAAACGGTTATATAATTTTGACAGTTTGTAGCCAATGACCTAATCTGTTTTTAGTTTGTTTCTATAAAAAAATAATAAACAAAAGAAAGGAAAGGAGCGTTAATTTGGAATGAACGGACACGTTGGTCATCATGATGTGATATGTCCTTGTTGTAGGCAAAGAACAGGCGGGTGTAGATGTTCTGATCCAGGGAAATCGGTTGTAGAAGGCGATAAATGTGAGAAATGTAAAGACGGAACATGTAATTGTGGGAAAGACGGAAAACGTTCTCCAGTGGATAAATCAGAACTTCAGCTACTTCTTGAGAAAAATTTAGACGATCCCGGTCTTACCGATGCAGAGTATAGCCGCGCGATGCAGTTAATTCTGGAATCCCCGCTCGGAGAAGAAGACTGTTCAGTGTGTACATTTTCTACACCAGATGATGTCAATAAATCTATTTGCGATACGGGCTTGTGTAAGCCGCATGCTCAGTATGCATTGAATACCAGAAAGTAATTTTTACCAAAAAAGGACCTGATTCATGGTCCTTTTTAATTTAATTCAAACAAATTTAGTCCGATGAATATAGAATTTTATTATGTACAAATCTAACGATCGTTAGATTTGTACATAGAACATAACTTAATTAGGTCGATTTTATCATGCAGCAATCTTAATGGGATTGATTTGTTATATCAGGTCTTGAGAGAAGGACTTCTTCCTGATAAAGTTGTAAGGATGTTTTATTCTACTCCCGAACAATTTAAACAGCTTTGCGGATATGAGATTGATGGTTTTTGGTATCCTCGGGTTACCAAAATAGTTGAAATAAAGGCCAAGCCGGCCCTTTATCGTTTTTACGCCAGAATGGGAAATTTCGCTGAAGGTGAACGGGTGAAGAAACAATCGGCGACCGAAGGTACTCTTATTCATGAGACTGTTGAAGGTATTCTCCTCGGTAAAAAACCCGCCATCCCCTCTTTAATTGAGCCATCGATTAAGGCATTTATGGAATTCGTGCTTCAAAAAAACATTCAAGTAGATCCGGAATATATTGAGAAGCGCCTCGTAAATTATGAAGAACGGTATGCTGGAACACTTGATGCGGTTGCGCTTATCGATGGCAAACTTGGTATTCTCGACATTAAGACTTCACAGGAAATCTACCGTGACTACAATCTTCAGACTGCCGCCTATATCGCTGCCCTGAAAGATCAGGTTAAGAATTTAGAAACACGGTGGATTCTCCGTATTGATCAAAACAGGAAATGCGTGCATTGCGGGGCGTTACTCCGGAGTAAGGGTGGTAAAGATCAGGTTAAGACAACGTGGGGCAATCCATTTATGCAGGCTTGTGTTCACGAGTGGGGTCCGCTTGAGGGTCGCATTGAGCTTAAAGAATTTCCCTACTGGCATGAAGATTTCCAAGCATTTTTAGGAGGCAAGAAATTATGGGAGTGGGAAAACGTTGAGATGCTCAAACAAGTTGGATATATTTAATTATTTGGGTGGTAACAGAATTGATAATAAATATTTAGCCTTATTGAAATTGAAAAAGCCCCGCATTGAAATGGGGGCTTTTTGGATTTATTGAATTAATTCTTTACAAATTTTTAATATTGATTCTGTGTTCAGGTTAAAGTAGGACATTAGTTCTTTCATCGAGCCCGTGCGTCCGAATTTGAAACCGCGGCTGACAATTTTTGACGGCATCTTCTTACGGTAACGGCATATGTCCGCGTAGATACAGTGTTCGAGTATTTCCGGATTCCCGTTGTAGAGAATCAAAAGCGGTTTTCCAGGCGCTATCCATTTCGAAACGCCGTTGCATTTTGAAAGGCAAATCACATTTATAATATTAGCGCGAATATGGTCGGCCTGAAGTTTTTTGCCAGCTTCGAAAGCGCTTAATGTTGTAAGACCGCTTGCCACTATCGTAAGGTCGGGATTATCGAAGTGTTTGATAGCACCATAGCCTTTATCATAGGAACCTTTTAAATTCCAAGGAACAGGCAATTTTTGGAGTCTGATATAAGTCGGTCCTATTCTTGCCAAAGCGTCATTACTGCTCCGGATGATTTCTCTTGCCGCACAGGGTTCTTCGTAAACTATTCCGGGCATCGTAAGTATAGCGCCAGGCTGGCCAGCCGATTGATGAGTTGAACCGTTTTTGGCGCCGCTCAATCCTCCTTGGACGGAATAAAATATTACAGGCGTTTTGGCTTGAGCGAGAACATTAATTTGGTCCAAGTGACGGTAAAGAAAAGCATCACCGCAAAGAACGATAATAACGGCATCTTTCCTTACTTTCGCGAGGCCGTTTGTGAGTGCCGTCATATGCTGTTCTCTTAAGCTTACGTTATGATAGTGACATTTTTTGAGCGGGAACTCTCCCCTCTCATAGACGAAATTTCTCGGTGGATAATCAGCCGTGAAAAGATAAAGCCGTTCGCCGATCTGCCTTTCTAGCGCTTCGATGAATTCGTACTGGATGTCATATTGCTGAACGAGCGTCGTCTTCGGGGCAAGTTTTATTGGTTTTATCTTTTTTCTTTTTCTTTCGCGTGCTGGTGTCAGTTTTTGTTTTGGGATTTCTACCGTTTCCTTTACTACTCTCTTTTCAAGTAAAGCGAGAACGCTTTCGATGTCGATTGGTCGGGTATTTTCGTTTGTGTCTTGTACTTCCGCGCCATGAAAAACGTGAAAACCGCAGTAATCTTCTTCGGCGCCGGGAATACCATGGCCTTTAACCGTTTTTGCAAAAATCACAACCGGCCCGTTTTCCGCAAGTCTTATTGCTTTTTTGTAAGCGGTAAGAATTGCTTTGTGGTTATGGCCCCTCCGGAGATTTATCGTCTGCCAGCCGTAGCCCGTCCAAATTCTATTTAGATTGGCACTGTCTGTTTTTTCTGTTCGGGTTGAAAGTTGTCCGCCGTTCTCGTCGATTATACAAATAAGGCGTTTCAACTTGAGGTGACCGGCATGACGAGCTGCTTCGTAAACATTGCCTTCGTGTTCTTCAGCATCGCCCAAAAAACAAAAGATCCGGTTGGGCATTTTGAGGTCGCGAAAACCAATCATTGCGCCTACCGCGTAAGAGAGTCCCATCCCCAAGCTGCCGCTCGGTGTAATATCGACGCCCGGCGTTATGTCCATATCTTCGTGGCCTGGAAGGCGCGATTCGAATTGGCGGTACTGACTTATTTCTTTCCTATTCAGCCAACCTAAAAGATGGAATATGTTGTATTTGAGCGGGCCGAGATGGCCGCGGTTAAGCACATAGTCGCGTAATGGATGACGGGGATTCTTCGAGTCATAGCGTAGGATGCCTCCAAAATATAGAACGAGCATAAGATCAAGGCTGGAACAGCAAGCACCCAGATGGCCTGTTTGAGCTACATGGATTGTGTGGAGCATATTTCGGAAAAGCAGACGTCTTAATCGAGCAAGATATTTAAACATTTAAACTTTCGATTGTTTGTTTTTGGTAATATTCTATTTACAGTAATAACATTTAGAAACACTTAGGTCAAATAAATCAAACCGCTTTTTCACAGGCGGTTTTTCAAAAATATTTTGCCAATTTTAACTATTATGCTTTGTCTTTGCTAGATAGAAATACGTT
Source organism: Candidatus Jorgensenbacteria bacterium (assembly GCA_016234345.1). Classification (GTDB taxonomy): domain Bacteria; phylum Patescibacteriota; class Minisyncoccia; order UBA6257; family GWB1-50-10; genus JACRFG01. Next base: position 3,803 of record JACRFG010000050.1, on the reverse strand, counting down.
ATGCTTGATAGAAAAAACAGTCCTACAAGATAGCCGCCGATTACATCAGTCGGCCAGTGATCGCCGAGATAGACTCTTGAGATCGGTACGAGTAGTATCAGTGCAAAACAGAACAGACCGACTACAATTTTTATTGTTTGCGGTATTTTTTTTATAAAAATCATAGCAACAAATATAAAACCGAAAAGAACAACATAATGGACAACGTGACCGCTGGGGAAGCTCGGCGAAAGGAGTGATGCGCCATCCGGTCGCGGACGAGCCACCACGTCTTTAATAAAAATATTTAATGCATCGGCAATAAAAGTTAGCAAAACAAAAAATGTTTCGCGCAAGCGAGAAAATATAAGAAATATTGTAGCAATAACAAGTATGGTTATTTGGGCCGTAGGGCGACTGCCCCACCAACTTACAAAACTCATAAGTTTTGCAAATCCGGGTATGGTTATGTTTTGAACAGTATCCGAAAGAACAGTATCGAATGTTATGAGTGCCGGTGAATTTATGGATACGGCTAGTAATATTATCGCTAAGATAATTGTTAGATTAAAAGTCGCTAATACTTTGCCGGTGATATGGTCAGAAGACACGTTCATAATTCGCTTATAAGAAAAGGGCTCGACCGAAAATCCATACCCCAGCGATTAAAGCCGTAACTGAAAAAATCAAAACCGCTCCGGCGGTCATTTCTTTGATTCTTCCGACTTCCGGATTGTGTGTTTTGGCCATAAAATCCAAGACACCCTCAATGGCAGTATTTAAGAGTTCTACGCCCAGAACAAGCGAAACCAAAACAATGATGAATAATTTTTCGAACCAGTAGAGTTCTAATATAAAAGTCAGGATGATTACTATGAGGCCGATAATTATCTGAATGTAAAAGTTCCGACCAGCCATAGCGTGGCCAATACCGCGAAAAGCTCCGAGGAAGCTTTTCCAAATCGGTTGATTTTTATAGGTTGGTGGTAGTTCGTCGATATGCATGAGGTTTTAGTTTTTATGCTTCCTGTAGGATGTCGAGGTATCCTTTAGTTGTTCTTTTCTGCCAGTCGAGTCCTAAGGTTTGGGCCATTTTCTCTATTGTCTTTTGGGGTGCTTCAATTTCTACAAAAAATCGCCCATTTATTTTATCTAATTCAACGGCGGCATTTTTTAACTTCCAGTGTTCTCGGTGTTTAGTGTAGTGAAGCCATTGAACAAAGCCGATGCGTTTTAGTATTTGAGTTCCAAGAGTTGCATTGTCTATTTCTATTTGGTACTCGCTGCGTATGCTGTATTTCTGAGATTGTTTTATCGGCGGAGCCTTTACGGTGATGCTGGCACTTTTTGGAGGCCACTCGCGTAATCTAAGGGTGTGTTTTTTCCTTCTTAAATCAAGCGTCGGCGTGTCAAAAAAGAAATTCTGTTCCGTTCCTTTCCAAACAAGTTTGCCGCCGATTTTTTTTAGTTTTGAGCGTATAGCTCGGAAATCGGCTACGCTGAATTTTAATTCTATTTCTTGCATTGTGTTTTTAGTATACCGTTACTATTACGTAAAAACAAAAGGCGCCTCGAGGAGACGCCATCAAATTTTCTCTGGTCGTATTAATGTTTTATTCGGTCTGAACTACAGTAGCGTACTTATTTTTCTGTTCGATATCTCGGAAAATAAGTTTAACTCTTCCGTTCTTGAATGTCGCTTGTGGGGTTTCCGCGACACTGTTATAGGATATATCAACTTTTATAGCTTCGAATTTGGCGTTGTTTCCTTGACTTGTATGGATTGTGTAAAAAGCGCGACCACCACTTGCCCCAACAATTTCTATTGAGCTTACATAGTAGATCGTGTTTTCTTTGCCTGATTCAAAAGCGCTTATACCGACAGCGATAGCGCCGCCGATGATGAAACAACCGAGAATGATTAGAATAAGTTGTTGACTGTTCAAACTCACTCCTTTTTTGAGATTATTAGTAATTGCTAAAAACTATTATAGAATATCCTATAATTTTGTCAATTAGATTACTAAAAATAGATATTTAGTTACGTTTCATTTTCTCCGCAAATTTTTGGAGGAGCCAAGAACTTGATTGTATTTTTCCTCCCTTGCCGATACTGAAAATCATTTTGCAGCCGAGCTTTTTGCATACAGCGACCTCTGGAATGTTTTTATGGGTTCGATCGCCGCCATTAGCAAAGACATGAGGTTTTATTTTTATGAGTTCTCTACATACACTCATGTCTTTTGGATTTTTCGGATGTGAGGTGAGTATCACCCGATCAACCGCACGAAGTCCTTCTAAAATTTCTTTACGTTCTTTTTGCGACATAAAGACGTTCTGCTTCTTTTTTCTTAACCAATGATCGTTATTTAAGATTACTACGAGTTCATCGCCCAATTTTTTAGCTTCTTGTATAAGACGAACATGGCCTATGTGGATTGGATCGAAACCGCCGCTTACCGCCACGATTTTTTTTGGTTTGTGTTTGTTTTTTTTCATGTTTTTAACGAAGTGTTATATCCCGTACTACTGCGGTATCAATGGTAGCGTTGGGGTTTACAGTACCATATACTCGCACGGTGTGTCCGATAAGCAAAGATGAGAGAGGAATCCGCTTCCATAAAGCGTTAATAATAGTCGTGTCTTCGGTGATGTTCGCGACATAATCGGTTTTGCCGATTGTGACGCGCATTATCGTTGGTGGCGTAACCGAGAAAACCGCGGCCAGTGTTCCTTCAATGGTTGTCCGATCACTGCCAGGGAGATGGATTTTCATTGTTTGGGCTTCGAGTTTTTTAAGACGAGTATCCCACAGGCCCCGTACCGTCACTTGTTTTCCTTCTTCTAAACTTTTTGCTGTAGTGAGTTCCTCGCCTTTGGTGATTTTTGTAGAATTTGTAATTACGATAGTTACAAGACCACGTTCCTCAGTTTCTAAAACGAATGTTGAGTTTTGAACGCTTTTCACAATGCCGTAGAGAACCAAGCGCGTTTTGGTGAGAGACCAGTTTTTAACAATTTGGGCATTTACGATGAGAGCAGATGTTTCTGTGCTAAGCTTACCTTGGAAACTTACAATGTCATCTATGGAGATTTCCGAAAAAACGGCTTTTTCGCCTGACAGCCTAATAAATTCCGTATTTTGATTAGTGCGTACGTTCCAGTTAACAATGGTCGATCCCCATGTTGTAGAAACGCTTAATGTGGTGCCGTAAACAGCGGTTACCTTTGCGCCGCGCACAATAACTTTTTCTTCGGGCAGAATGTGTATTTCCGGTTTTGTGCTTGCGATGATTGATTGAGTTGCTATCGTGGTTGAAGTGGGAACAGGCGGAGTGAGCGCTTGAGTTTGGTGACTTATTATCACGAATCCCAAAAGAAGAACTGCAATATATCCACGTAATTTTATTACTGGTTTCATTAGGTAATGGTATTATATCCTCTTTTCTATTAGCCAATCAACCTAGCTAGTTATGGATGTGTGTAAACTTATAACATAACGGAAGCCGAGCGACCAATGTAGGCTAGCATAACTTCCGGCGGAAATACACGATCACGGCGGTAAGAAAAATATTTGTCTTTAAGGCAGAAAGTGCATTGGTTATCAATTTCAGCTTCTTTTATTTTTTCACGTTTGGCTTGTTCCGCGACAATGCCAGCCAGATCAACAACGTAATGTTGTTCTTTTTTTTCAAGAAATTTTTCGTAGCCATTAAAATTGTGGAGAATGTCGTCTTGGATGGTGTAATGGCAGCGTTGAATGCCCGGTCCGATGCCGAGGAGTATGTCTTCCGGTTTTGATCCGTAATTGCTCTTCATGGTAG
>JACRFG010000055.1 GCA_016234345.1 Candidatus Jorgensenbacteria bacterium | reverse complement strand
CAAAATCTTCCTTAAAAGGTTTTTCGTTTCCGTTTAAATTATTCAAAACAGAAACGGCATCCAAAGAAGGCGAGCGGCCAGTCAAGGCTCGAGTTGAAATGCCTGTTAATAAAGATACTGACCGTAAGGTACACTACAGCGAACATCGTACGCCCTTAGAATCTTTCGGCGAAAACAACGTTATCGATCTTGAGCGTTTCGCTCCGACAACAACACCGGAGCCGACTAAAGAACCTCCAAAAATTGAAATAAAAACACCTACCAAAAACTTAGCACCATTCAAACCTATTTTTTCAACCGATAACTTGGAACCCAAACAACCAATTCAAACTCCAAATATCCAATCAAAATCTTCAACTCAGATCAATGAACCGGTTCATAAACCATCGTTCTTCGGTTTCAACAAACAGAAAACCCAACCTCCAGCGACGTCAAAGCCGTCACAACAAGACCCGAAACAGGAAGAAACCAAAGGTCCAACATTAGAAGGCAATACTGTTAATTTACGCTAGTATTATTATCCGTGTCTTCCTTAGCAATGAACTTCCAAGTTCCCCAATTCATAGAAGAAAAACCGAAGATTGTCGGCTTTCTCACTCTAGGTCAGTTCTTCTATATAGCCGGCGCTTTTGGAATTGCTTTTATTGCGTTTTTCTATTTAAAATTCTTTTTGGATTTGTTTTTTTCGGTTATCGTGGGGTCTCTAGCTGCTGGGCTCGCATTCGGTAAAATTCACGGCCAACCACTTCCTAAGGTTTTAGAGGCGGCCTTGAGCTATTACTGGAGTCCACGCACATACACGTGGCAACGGGCTTTATCCGAAACCGCTCTCGACGTTTCTTCTGTGGAAAAAATTGAAGCGATTCGCAGAAACATGAGCATCCAACAAAAACTCAAGGCTATTGCTTTAGGCATTACCACATCAAGACTTCTATCACCAAAACAATTCAGGGCTAAAGAGAAAAGCGATAAAGGAGGGGTTCAAGTGGTCAGATTCATGACTGGCGAACAAAGACTGGCTAAACGAATCGATTACCGTGGTTAAAACTATTTAACACAAAATGCCCGAACTATCACCATCAACCCAAAAATTCGTTGAGATAAAAGAAATAAAAGACGGGGTCGTTTATTTAAAAAGCGGCGGAATCCGGCAAATTTTGATCGTGTCCGGCATTAACTTCGACCTAAAGTCGGAAGCCGAACAAAATCTCATTCTTCATACTTTTCAAAATATGCTTAACGCTATAGATTTCTCCGTACAATTTTTTATTCATTCAAGAAAAGTTAATGTCGATGATTATCTCGAAGGCATGACAATAAGAAAAGAAAAAGAAGAGAACGAACTTCTGAGAATACAAATAGAGGAATATGTGGAGTTTATCAAAGCTTTCGTGGTTGAAAACGCTATTATTTCCAAAACATTCTTCGTTATCGTTCCTTATGACCCAATTATTATGTCTGGCGCAACAAGTGGTTTTTTAAACACTTTAAAATCAATAGTTAAAAAACCTGGCGATTCTCAAGCCATGGAAAATATTCAAAAAAATCTGGAACAACTTGGCCACCGCGTGAATCAAATCATAAGCTCATTAGAACAGGTCGGTCTTCGTGCTGTTCCTTTAGACGATGAGGAGCTTACCGAACTTTTTTATAATCTATACAATCCTCAACTTGTAGAAAAAAAGCGGCTGGAAATTTCTAAATAATAAACTATGCGCATAAAAATCCCACAAGCATATAAACCTGGGGCCGAGGATGTAGCAAACGTCATTGCGCCGGCCGGACTCGAAGCAAACACCAATTATCTAAAATTAGGAGACTATTTTGCTAAAACTCTTTTTATCTTCACCTATCCTCGTTACATCTCAAGCGGTTGGTTTTCTCCGATTATTAACATGGCTGAAATGATGGATATAGCAATCTATACCCATCCCATGGATACGGCACTTGCCCTAAGAAACCTGAGAAAGAAGGTGGCTCAAATACAAGCCGAAATAAACGAACGGGAAGAAAAAGGAATTGTAAGAGACCCCATGCTTGAGACGGCTTATCAAGACATCGAAAATTTACGAGACGCCCTACAGCAAGCCCGCGAAAAACTTTTCCGAATCGGAACCTATATTACCATCTATGGCAAGAATTTGGAGGATTTATCCAAACTCGAACACAAAATCGAGAACATGCTCGAATCCAAACTTGTCTATATAAAACCTGCGCTTTTTCGACAATTTGAAGGTTTTTCATCAACGCTGCCACTCTGTGAAGACAAACTTTTGATCCACACCGCCTTGAACTCAGGCCCAACATCATCGCTCTTTCCCTTTGTTTCGCCGGATCTAACCTCTGACCGAGGCATACTCTATGGGGTGAATATGCACAACAATTCTCTAATTATCTTCGACCGATTCTCACTCGAAAACGCCAACTCGGTTGTTTTTGCGAAATCCGGCGCCGGTAAATCTTACGCTACCAAACTACAAATACTCCGATCGCTCATGGTAGGCACGAATGTCATTATCATTGATCCAGAAAATGAATATCAAAACCTAGCTAATGCTATCGGCGGCAGCTTCTTCAAAATTTCGCTAACTTCACCAAACCATATCAATCCGTTCGACATTCCTCTTATGCCTGAGGGCGAGGAACCAGCCGACGTTTTTAAATCTCACGTATTAAACCTAACCGGCCTTATCAAACTAATGCTCGGAACAATTACTCCTGAAGAAGACTCGTTGCTCGATCGGGTAATCACCGAAACATACGCCTCGCGTGATATCACCGCAGAAACTTTCGGCACCAACAAAGAACTCAATCCTCCGCTTCTCGAAGACTTACAAGTTGTTTTGAAAAACACGGAGGGCGGATCTGGATTAAGTCAACGCCTTGATAAATTCACCCACGGATCCTACGCCGGTTTCACAAACGCTTCCACAAACGTTGATATAAAAAATAGGCTGATTGTTTTCTCTATTCGCGACCTTGAAGAAGAACTCCGACCTATTGCTATGTACATCGTACTGAACTTCGTGTGGAATCTAGTGCGTTCGGAGCTAAGACAAAGGCTTCTTATTATCGATGAGGCGTGGTGGATGATGAAATACAAAGACTCGGCTTCATTCTTATTCGGCTTGGTTAAGCGGGCGCGAAAATATTATTTGGGCATCACCACCATTACCCAGGACGTGGAAGATTTCTTAAAATCCGACTACGGCAGGCCTATTATCACCAACTCATCGATCCAATTACTTATGAAGCAATCTCCGACTTCGATCGGTTCGGTAGCCCAAGCATTTGATTTAACCGAAAGTGAAAAAACATTCCTCCTTGAAGCCGGGGTAGGCGAGGGGCTTTTCTTTGCCGGACTAAAACACGTGGCCATAAAAATTATCGCCTCATATACCGAGGATCAAATAATCACCACAAACCCGGAACAAATGATCGAGCTTAAAGGGTTGAAAAAAAACACCTAAAACCATGCCCGAAGAAGAAATAAACCGCTATAACGAAACAGAGCTTATCGCAGGATCAATCATAATGCTCGGTATTGATGGCGTCTGTTTTATAATAGATTGGACAGGCGTAGGCTTGGCCATTGCGCCGATTATACAGGCCGGCGGAACCGGTGCGCTTACTATGTGGGCCTGGCGTAAAGGCGATACACAAGCTTTAAAGATGGGCCGACAAGTAGCTAAATATGCTTCGAATGCCTTACCGCTCTTGCCAACACTTACGCTTATGTTCCTCATCGAAGCTTATATGCACAACCACCCGGAAAAATTTGCGGCCGCGGAAAAATTAGCCGGAGCTACAACCAAACCTAAACCGACCATTGCCAAATAACATGATGAAAAAAATATCACAACTGACAATAACAATTATCATTGTAGCCTGCCTCTTCTTTATAAATAGAGCTGAGGCACAATCAAATGCTCAAATAATTTTTACCTGGCAGGCCCACAACTTTTATCCGGCTAATTTCCGCGGCAAAGCATTGCCTACTTTCAATACACCGACTTCAGTTGCTGTTGAGCTCTTGAAAAACAACAAACTAACCGATCTCGGAGCCGCAACGATTACATGGTATGTTGATGAAAAATTTGTTAAGCGGGGAGTAGGACAAAAAGAAATACTTTTTAACACAAAAAGGTTGGAGGGCGAAATAAGCTTTATAAGGGTAATTATTGATTTTAACAACGAACGTTTCGAAACATCAACTCGCATACCCACAAGCAAAGCTAATGTTGTTATAACAACTGCTCCACAATCGAGATTTTATATTTCTCCTAACACGACGTTGGATCTTTTCGCTTTTCCTTACTTTTTTAATGTAAACTCCCTAAAAGATATTGCCTTTTCTTGGGAAGTTAACGGCCAGAGATTGAGCAATGTCGGCAATACTAATCGTATTAATATTGATATTGGCCAACCCGGTTTATCTCGAAACAATACTATCCGCGCTTCTCTTACAGCTCAAAACAACAACGATTCCCTCGAGACAGTAAAAGAACGGGTAGAACTTACCATAGTGCCCTAAACAATATGAAAACGATTAATAGACAAAAAACGTTTATAAAAGTATTTTCTGTTGCCGTCTTAGTATTAATTCCAACTATTGCCTTGGCTCAATTTACCCCCACCTTTAGACTGCCGGGATCATCAGCTGGAACTTCTAGTATCCAAGCTTATATTGTCAGTTTTTACCAATTCGGCGTGGCTATCGCCGGGATTCTAGCCGTAGGCATGATTATTGTGGGCGGCATATTTTACTCAATCTCCGGCGCATCCCCTGATCGCCAAAGCGAAGCCAAAGACATGATTTCTTCCGCATTATGGGGTTTGGCTCTTATATTTGGATCATACCTCATACTTAGAACCATTAACCCGGCTCTTGTTTTCCTGGGGCCTCCCGGCGGTGGCGATCTAAAACGTCCGATGGTGCTCTGCAATGCCACAAGCGGGACTCCTGGTCCACAAATTTGTACAGAAGGAACTCCCACGCCAGAAATAGATCCAAATACAGGCATTCAATGTCCTTGTTATACCAAACCATCAGAACCTCCAGCTTGCCCAGGAGCACTAAAACCAATAGGAACGCCAGCGCAAACCGCGCCTGTATATGACTGGGTTGATCCTAAAAATAATCCCATAACTAAATATAAAACTTTTCCATATATTGGACCGAACCTTGATGACAAATGTACCAACCGGGTAAAAATTCCAGCCAATAAAGAATTTAACACTGTAAACTGCGGAGTAAATCCTTGCTATGACTACTGGCCTACAGTATCCGGGGTTTTAGGTTATGCAAATTCTTACGATTCCCAAGGACCTTATTCTGTTGAAACCACTGGTTGGACTTGGCCTTACTATCCGCAACGAGCATCGCAAAGTAAAGCCATCTGCTTGCTTTACGCTTGGTACGATCCGGTAGACAAAGAGGTTGAACGGGCCGATCTTAAGGGCCTTAAGCCTTGTCGTGATTTTTCGGCGACGGTTTCAACCAACTACCTTACTAAAATTAAACCTTGTAGTGCTTGCAGCGTGTTTCCACCATCACCGACTAACTCCGTACCATCAAAACCCAGAAACATTATCTGCGATGTTACTGCCGCTGATACAACAAGCTGCCAACTTAACACTACTCTCATTGCAAGGCTTAAAAATCTTAAAACCGCCATCGACAACTACAACGCCAATAAACCGGTGGATACGCCTCCCCTAGAATGGGAAGTAACCGAAGTATGGCCGCCCACAGTTAATCACATAAGTCCATGCCACTATAATGGCACTTGCGTAGACATCCACCTTAAAACATCCGGTGACAACTGCGATTACGTAAAGTATCTTGCACAACTAGTTAAGGCTGCGCCGCCTGCAGGCGGTGGTTTTACTGGTACAGTTATTAACGAATATAATAGGTGCCCGGTTACCGTTCCCGGTGTCACGAACGGTACCTTCGATACCACAATCGGTGGTCATCTACACCTTAATCTATAAACCCATGAAACCTATATATAAAATAATAATTCTGTTTCTGATACTAGTTTTAGCTGGTTTTGGAATTTATATACTCTTCAAAAGAATCACCGAGCCGCTTACACCGGGCGGCACGTCAACTACGCCGCCGACGTCAACAACTCAATCTTCAGAAACAGCCAAGTTTGTGATTAAGAAAATATCCGATACTCCAATTTTCGATTTTGTGGCGCTAAAAAACACCAAGGAAGTTTATTACTTCACTGAAGAAGGTAGGGTTTTAGCCGCTAAAGAGGCGGGTGATGTTGAAGCCGCAACTCAAGAAATTACAGCTTTAAATTTCATAAAGTTCGGTCCAGAGGAAGAAAAGGTTTTGGTTGCTTTTAATAATCCTCTCGAACCGCAATGGGCGATATTCGACCTTATTGATAAGGTTTGGCGGCCACTGCCAGCGGAGGTTGTAAACGCCGCCTGGGGCGTGAACGAAAGCGAACTTGTGGCTCTAATAAAAAACCGCGATGAATTAAATCTTGTGCGGCTTGACTTGGCTAAAAATCCGCCAGCTCCTAAAGTAATTATCCGAGACCTAAGACTAAAAGACGTGGAACTGTCGTTTCAACCGCCACAAACCTTATTCATCAGAGAAAAACCTTCAATCCAATACTCAAGTCGTCTCTGGAAACTTGATTTGAAAACCCTTAATTTCAATCTTGTTACAACCGCCGAGCGTGGGCTTATGATAGAATGGTCCACTGATCGGAGTTTTGCTTTCAAGTACGCAGCGCCGGATAAGTTTTTCGTACTGGATAAAAACTTGGAAGTTCTTTTCCCTACAGTCTTTAACACTTTCCCGCAAAAATGCGGCTACGCTGAAGAACAAAATGCTGCTTATTGTTTCGTTCCTCAAACCATACCGGAACAAACACTCTCATTGCTCCCAGACGAATACTTAAACGGCAAATTTACTTCTACCGACGATCTATACAAAATAGACGTGGCAACCGAAGAAGTTACCCGATTAGGAAGCGGTGGACCTAATAACTTCGGCATCTTTGATGCTATTCGACCAACCTATCTTGAATCCAACATTTATTTTATAAACCGCTACGACAATTATCTGTATAGGCTTGAGTTGAAAAACGCGGACAAAAACAAAGAAACCGAGAACGATGTCCCGGTTCCTGAAGCTGAGCCCGAACCGACGCCTTAACTTAGGTGTTTTATAACAATGTGGCGTTCCTTGCCTTCACCCATGCTTTCAGTCTTAAGTTCGGGATGGGTAGTAATTTCTACGTGAACTAATCTGCGTTCATAAGCATTCATGGCCGGCAACTCGACTTCCTGCTTGGTAATGACTGCTTTATGCGCTGCGGCTCTGGCTAATTCAACAATAAGCCGCTCGCGTTCTTTTCGATAATAGTTAACATCTACAACAAAGTTGGGTTGGTCGGCTTTCCGAAGTATCAAATTAACCAAATGGTCAAGACTGGGAACAACAACAGCCAGATAATTTTTGGCCATTTCGTCATTAATCAAAATTGAGATACGCCGATGAGATAAATCAGCGTTAATTTCCGCGTCAGAAAAACCCAAAAGGTTTAATATTGTCTTAATTGTTGATATAACATTATCCATGTTCGGTAGAAGGTGTTTTTTTATTAATATATATCTGCTGAGCTATCGAAAACAACGTTGATACTATCCAGTAGAGACCTAGCGCAGAAGGCAGGGTCGAAAGGACAACGACAGTCAAAATCGGCCCCAAAAACACCATCATTTTACCTGCGGCCGGCATACTAGAATTTTTGCTCGGCACCGAAATCTTGCCCTGATAATACTGTAGTACCGCGGCGATTAATACGAGAGGTAAGCTTTTCGACTCCAGATCAATTAAGCCCAAAAACATTTTGCTGTCAAATGCTCCGCCCGATAATTCTTTGGTAAATAAATTGAAAAGAGCGATAAAAATCGGCAGTTGGATAATTATTAAAAGAAACCCGGAAAATGGGTTTAAGCGGTGTTCTTTATAAAGAGACATGAGCTTACGCGCTTGTTCTTCGCGATTGCCTTTATTATCGCTTTGGATTTTCTGAATGTGCGGCTGAAGCCGTTGCATAATCGTTTGGTCACGAGCGCCTTTGTAAAAAATAGGAAACAAAACAATCCGTACAAGGATTGTAAGAAGAACGATAGCGATACCAAGGTCGTGGCCGGCTATCGTGTTATAAATAAAAATTAAAACCGATAAAATCGGTTGGTATATATATGTTTGATACAAGGCGGTCATATAGTAATGAATCACGACGGGCGGTTAAACTCTGCGCGTAGCTCAGCGCTAAGATCTTTAAACGGCAATTTAAGCGCCTCGGGTCGTATTATAATAGTATAACTGTACTGTTTTGAACATGTTTTCTCAATAGCTTGTAGAATTGACCGAATTCTCCGCTTTATACGATTGCGATCAACGGCTCGCGATGCTACGGACTTAGACACCGCAATTTTAAAATAATTGTGGTTAGATTGGTAAATTTTCTTGCGTACGATAAATGGTCGCACTCTAAACAGTGAGTTTCCGTCTGCCCTTACGTCGGCGGCGCCCAAGCACAGCGCGACCGCTCGGGGTTCTCATTCGTTTAATAAACCCGTGCGTCCTCTTCCTTTTTCTCTTTTTTGGTTGATAGGTTACGCTCACCAAAAAATTATAGTACGTCTTCAAAAGCTTATCAACATACAATGCACAGGTAGAACACAAAGGCTTGTCGTATTCAATGTTGCAACTTTCGTAAGCTTGCGTATGATATAGCTAACCTTGAAAGCGTAGTTAATCAGGTTTGTATCATTTATTATTTATGGACACGAAAGACTTGTGGAGAAATGTATTGGGAGAAATCGAGCTCCAGATTTCACGCCCTAACTTTCTAACCTGGCTCAAAAATAGCGAATTGTTAGAAAAAAAAGAGAAAGAGGGGCTTGTTTTAGTAAGTTTGCCCAATAATTTTGCTAAAGAATGGGTTAAAAACCGTTATCACAAGCTTATTCTTGGTTCTCTACGCAATTTTGACGGATCAATTCGTAATGTCGAATATACTGTAGTAAGCCTTACCACGCCCAGAACTTTGTCGGGTATACGAACAAAACAACCTTTGGCCTCGGCAACTCTCACCGAAGAAAAAACCCAACTGCCGATCGTAGAACTTAAAATAGATCCCAAGACCAATCTTAATCCCCGCTACTCTTTCAACAATTTTATTGTTGGGACATCAAACGAATTGGCTTTTGCCGCAACTCAAGCCGTGATTAAAGACGTGGGTAAAAAATATAATCCTCTCTTCATCTATGGCGGCGTTGGTTTGGGAAAAACCCACCTCATTCAAGCTGCTGGTAATGCAATCCAAGAAAATTATGGGGGCAAGCTTTGTGTTCTTTATGTAACATCCGAGAAATTCATAAATGATGTTGTATGGGCTGTGCGCAATCGTCGTATGGAAGACATCAAAAAGAAATATCGCGACATTGACGTGCTCATTATCGATGATATTCAATTCATCGGCGGAAAGGCCACCACCGAACTGGAATTTTTTTATACGTTCAACGCGCTTCATGAAAACTCAAAACAAATCATCATGTCTTCCGATCGTCCGCCGGCAGCCATTCCTACGCTCGAGGAACGTCTTCGATCAAGGTTTGAAGGAGGTATGATTGCCGACATAAGCTATCCGGACTACGAAATGCGCCTGGCCATACTCAAAACCAAAACAAAAAACCAGGGGCTTAATATAGAGGATAAGCTGCTCGAACACATTGCTGCTAAAGTTCAAAAAAACGTGCGCGAGCTTGAAGGGGTTATGAATAAAGTAGCTTTTTACGAACAATACAAAAACGAAAAACTTGATATAAAAAAACTTGACGAGATCATTAACGAAACTATACAGGTTTCCGCTAAAAACATCACCGCCAATGAAATTATTAAGGCCGTTGCTGATTTCTTCGAGGTACCGCAAAACGACCTGACCGAACGGAGCCGTAAACAAGAAATAGTGGAACCCAGACAAATCGCCATGTATCTCCTAAGAGACGTTCTTAAGCTTTCATACCCGCACATTGGCGAGCGTTTGGGTAAGAGAGATCACACTACCGCTATTCATGCCTACGAAAAAATTTCTAAAGAAGCTACTCAAAATCCCGGATTAAACCAAAAAATATTACTTATAAAAGAACGTGTGTATAAGGGGTAGATTGACTGAGGATATTTTTTTATTTTTTCCACATACTCACTAACCAGTTATCCACAATAATATTTTAAATTTATATCTAATCTATCAGGCAATAGCTACTTAAATAGGAACGAATAAAAGATTATCCACAATTCACAATACCTACTACTACTACTACTATCTCTTTATAACTATATATAGTAGTAACAAAATAACAAATGAAAATAATTATTTTAAAAAAGAATTTGTTAAGCGGTCTTAATGCTGTAGAAAAAGCTGTGGGTATGAATAGCAATCTTCCGGTACTAAAAGACGTTCTTTTAAAAATTGATGACGGTAAAATTCAACTCATGAGCACAGACCTTGAATTAGCAGTTAAATATAATCTTGTCGGAAAAATAGTAGAAAACGGAGAAATAGCTATTCCCTTTTCCGTATTAAGTTCGATTGTTAAAAACCTTGTGAGTGAACGAGTAACTTTGGAACAAAAAGACAGGAAACTAATTGTAAGTACTGAAAATTATGAAGCAACCATTCAAGGACAAGATGCCCATGAATTCCCTATTATCCCTTCGGTTCATAACACTAAACAGTCAATAATTATTCCAACAGAAGCTTTTCGTGAAGCACTTTCCGGCGTTACTGTAGCGGCGCAATATTCCGAAATACGACCAGAAATAAGCGGTATGCTTTTTAAAATAGGCGATGATAAATTAATGCTTGTTGCGACCGATACGTTTAGATTGGCCGAGTATACGTTTTTAACCGATCGATTTAAATCAACCTTCGATTCTGTTTCAGTAATAGTGCCTCTTCGTACCGTACAAGAACTTTTGAGGGTGCTTTCGGGCGATTCCGGAGAAAACATCGAAGTTTTTATAGATTCAAATCAAATATTATTTAAAACTAGAAATGAGGAAATTATCTCGCGGCTTATTGACGGCAGATTTCCTGAATATCAGGGCATAATTCCTCGAGAAATTCAGAGTGAAGCGATTGTAAATCGACAAGAATTGCTTGGAGCTATCAAGCTTGTAAGTTCTTGCGCTCCGCGAACGCAAGATATAACTATTAGAAGCGGGGACAATAATAAATTTTTAGAGATATATTCAGCTGACAGCGCTCTTGGTGAAAACAACTATAAAATTATTGCGCGAGTAAAAGACGGTCCGTTTTCGGTCGTATTTAATTGGCGTTATCTTCTTGACGGCGTTCGTGTTTATCATAACGAGGATATCGCGCTCGGCGTAAATCCTTCTGGTCCGGTTACGGTGAGAGGGGTTGGAGATTCGGCGTTAACCTATGTTGTGATGCCTATACGTATAGAGAATTTAAATAAACCAGTAGAAGACAAAGGCTAGTGAAATACAATAATTGAAACAGTCGCTTCCTTACCGGATTTATTTGAGGCTTTAATTTCAATAGAATTTTGTGGTTCGGGAAGTTCGCCAACAAGATTTTGGTAGTAGTAGTTTTTTTGGTTGGAAAATCCTTCTACGCGGTTTATCAGATTTTTGTTTAAGTACAGCTCTATTTTTGCTAAAGGTTCACCGGATTCGATATTGGCGCTAATAGTGAAGGGTGTGGTGACAAAAGCGCCATTGTTGGGCTTTGTGTTGTTGATGGTAATTATGTTTGTGTTGTAACTCGGACCAGACCCAGTTTCTATTATTGGTGGTTGGTTGAAATCTATATTACTTGGGAGAGGGGCGTTATAAAGGTAAAAATTAAGCATGTTCATGCGAGCCCACTCAATTACTCCTGTTTCCCAATTTTCAAATTGAGAATCTTCGGCTGGATTTGGCGGTGGCTGACCGAGCGGGTCTCCGCGATCTACGTAATACAAAATAGAATGCAGTTGCGGATATTTTTTACCGGCTATTACAGGAGTAAATTCGGAAAGTCCGTTTAACATTGGTTTTGGTGGCAAGATCAAAGGTTCCGGTTTTTCGAATACCTCTGGCGGGTAATTTTTAACAGCTTCTTTAAGGAAAGCGCTCCACATGGGCACAGCAGCCAAAATACTCGATCCCTTACGTACCATAGGAGCGTTATCGTTGTTGCCTGCCCAAACACCAACAGTAAGCGATTGGGTGTATCCTAAGGCCCAAGCGTCTCTGTAGTCCTCGGTAGTTCCTGTTTTCAGGGCGACTTCATGTTCGGAGAATATTGTAAGTGGTAAGCTTTGTTCATAAAGCGGAGCGCGCAGATCGATGTCGGAAAGAATTTGATTTATTAATCTGGGATACTCCGCATCTATGACTCGTTCGGTTTTGTCATTATATTCTTCGAGAATGTTTCCTCGACTATCTTCAACTTTCACAACCATTGTTTGACGGTGGTGAACGCCTTCTTGGCTTAGAACCGTGTAAGCGCCGACAAGATCTATTAATTTAACCTCGCCCCCACCTAATGTTAAGGATAGTCCGTAGCGCCATCGTTCTTTGAGGGTGGTGATGCCAAATCGGTGCAAATTTTTAAGCGTATCGTCGAAACCAGCAAGGTATAGGGTTTTAACTGCGGGCACGTTAATTGATTGAGCTAAAGCTTGTTCAAGTGATACCGGCCCCCTAAATCTTTCATCAAAATTCTCCGGTTTGTAACTTGTGGTTGGATCTTTGCGTGTATCAAATTCGGTAGGGACATCGAAGAGAATGGTTTTGGGATTATATCCTTTTTGAAGCGCAGTTAGATACACAAAAGGTTTTAAGGCCGATCCAGGCTGACGAAGCCCTTGGGTGGCTACGTTAAAATTACCGCCGTTCGCCGTATCGAAATAGTCACGCGAGCCAACAAGCGCAAGAAGCTGGCCGGTTTTTGGATCTTGGGCAATCAAGGCCGCGTTTTTACTTTGGTAAAGCTCCTCATTTCTTGCCGCGCCTTCTTTAACCACTCGTTCAGCCAGTTCTTGAAGTTTCCAATCAAGAGTTGTTATAACTTTAAGACCGCCATTCATAACGACGTCTTCTCCAAAACGGTTGATAAGATAGTCTTTGACTGCTAACGAAAAATGAGGCGCCTTAATTTCGCCCATGTTTGGCGTAGCAAATTTAAGGACCTCTTCTTTAGCCGCATCCCGTTCAGCAAGGTCAATTAATTTGAATTCGGCCATTCTGTTAAGAATGTAGTTTTTGCGTTCTGTTAGTTCAGCCGCGTGTGTACCCCATGGAGAGTAGTAGCTTGGCGCTTTAGGAAGACTTGCTATGGTTGCGGCTTCGGCTAACGTAAGGTCACGCACAGATTTATTAAAATAAGTTTGGCTGGCGGCCTCTACACCGTATGCGTTTGAACCGTAAGGGATCTGATTCAAATAAAAAGAAAAAATCTGATCTTTGTTGTATCGAGATTCAAGTTCAATGGCGAGTATTAGCTCTTTTATTTTTCTGGAAAAAGTTCTCTCCGGAGTAAGAAAAACATTTTTTACAAGCTGTTGGCCAATTGTAGAACCGCCTTGGGCAATACGACCCGACTTAAGGTTGGTGAGCAGGGCTCGTACCATAGCCCGCCAGTTAAAGGCTGGTTGGTGGTAGAAATTAGTGTCTTCAGCAGCCAGAGTCGCCGATTTCAAAGCTTCTGGTATTTCGCTAAACGGAACAAGCGTTCTTTTCTCTTCGCCGTGAATTTCATATAACAATATTTTACCTTCTCGATCGTATAATTTGGTTGTTTGATTAATGTGGCGGCTACTGAATTGATCGAGAGGCGGCAAGCTGTTAACTACGGAAAGTATATAAACGCCACCCCCTACGGCAGTTATTATAAGGCTTGTCAAAAAAATCCAGAGGAGATATTTCCAAATGCGGCGTATTGATTTACGTTGATGTTTTATTTTGGTGCGGCGAACCATAATCTATAATATAGTACCGTCTTTTTGGCTAACAAAAAACCCACCTGTTATACATTCGGTGGGTTTTT
>JACRFG010000054.1 GCA_016234345.1 Candidatus Jorgensenbacteria bacterium | reverse complement strand
GCGCTCGCGGTTTCGCAGTACGCGCAGGCGGCTCTTCGTGATGTGATCGGCGGCATTGAGCTCGATTCGCTCCTCTCCGAACGCGAAAAAATTGCCGAAGAAATTCAAAAAATCGTGGGTGAATCAACTAAAGCATGGGGACTTTTCGTAAACGATATTAAGATTCAAGACATTGAGCTTCCGGCTGACATGAAACGCATTATGGCCAAACAAGCCGAATCAGAGCGTGAGCGTCGAGCCGTGATCATCAGGGCCGAAGGAGAATATGCCGCATCCGAGCGGTTGGCTCAGGCAGCTCATGTTCTGGCTTCTACACCGGGCGGTATTTCGATGCGAACCTTACAAACCATTGAAAAGATAAATCCCGATCCGTCGAAGACAGTTATCTTCGCTTTGCCCGTTGAATTTTTTGAAGGCATTAAATCACTCTCCCAGTTTTTGAAAGAGAAATCAAAGTAGAAATATTTCGGTTTTCGAGATGAATCTCTATTTTAGCTTCGTAATTCCCACAATTTTGATCTTTGTGGTTTTTCTTGTAAGCATAGTTTTACTGATAAACAAAAATCGCGGCGGAAAGGTTTCAAACGATCGTAAAAGTGAGTTGCGAAAAGTTTACGCGCATCAAGATGTTTTTCTCTGTGATGGCGCGGATGGTCCCAAAGACGGCTTCATCCAGCTATACGGAGACCTTTTTGGAATGTCGTTGCATGCCGGCATGAAAATTATTGATCCGAATGGCAGGGGACACATTGTAAAAGAAGTGTACGCTGACGATGAGAGGGAAGACCTGCCAGATCTTGAACTGCCAAGCGGGTCAATGAATACGGCGATTGTTGTTGAAGCCGGAAATGACGATTGGGCAAGCTTCAAAGAAAATATAAAAAGAGACGGTGTAGTAGCGCTTACGTTGCATTAATACGAATACTCCTTAAGAATCACTTTATTTCTTTTAGAAATCCTTCAATGATTGAGATGGTTTCTTTGGTGTTTTGATAGACTGATTTCCAAACGACAACGATATCGGCGTCGTTGAAGATAGAACGTTGCACCTCGCGGAGCGTGTCGCCGCCGGCAATCGAGATCATGATATCGTAGTTGCCTTTGATGCGGCGTATTTCGTGCAAAGGTATTTGTTTTTCTTTGTTGTCGCGTTCTTCATCAACGCCGCGGTGAAGTATCACTACCGGCGGCGCTTTTTTTAGCGCTCGGAGCACCGCAAGAGGATATTCTATATTCATCATATCGATCATGGCGTCCAAGCCGCGGGCCTCGCAGGCCTCGATAAAAGCATTCAAAGTTTCAATCGGCGCACTGCCAAGGGCGATTGCGGCGCTTGCACCGGCCCGCGCGGCGATATCCACCTCTGTTCCTCCCCGGTCCATGGTTTTTAAATCGGCAACAACATAGGGGAAAAGAGCATTACTTTTTACATTTACGGTTGAGGTTTGCTCCGTGTAATGTTTTTGTCCTTGTTCGACAATAAATTTTAGCCATCCGGGAAGATTTTGGATTTCGGGCGTTGTTGCATTGTCAGCCAGACCAATCATTGGCGTCTGTATATCAGAATTGTAATTATTGAGCCGCGCACTCCACCATCGGTAGATGCTTTGTATACCGTGACCCCCATATTGTTTGATGAGCGGTGTACCGGCTTCAACAATGATGCGGTCATTTTGTGGAAGCGCAGAAATAATCCTCCGCGCTTCTTCGAGCGTGTTGTTTAAGGCCACTTGGAGGTAACGTTTCTTTGGATCCAGTTTTGATTTCGGGCGACGGGGCATTATGAATTTATTGTAAATCAGTTTTTCTGATTTAACCACGCAACAACTGTTATTTCGCATTTTTATCCATCTTTTATGTGTCCTCAATTTTCACGCATATGCGTGAAAATTGAGGCACAACCCAAATCCCTAAAAATCAACGTATCTTCAAAAATTACGCACCCGCCTGCCGTCGGGCAGGTATGCGTGATTTTTGAGGATTGTTATAAAACTAAAAAATAAAAAGGAATTCTAAAGTAATCTTGCGTAATCATTATATTTGTGTTAGAATTTATTTAGTAACATTTACTTAACAATTAAAAAGAAAAATGAAACAACGAATTGCGGTATATGCCGGCACGTTTGACGTGCTTACTGCCGGACACCTCTGGATGATCGAGGAAGGATCAAGACTTTTCGATCGTTTAATTGTTGCGATCGGCGTAAATCCTGAGAAGGAAGAACGTTCGTGGTTTACCCTCGAAGAACGACTTTTAATGCTTAAGGAAAGTGTTAAGAATTTCTCAAGCGTTTCTGTAACATCTTTTACGAATCAGTATCTTATAACCTACGCAAAATCAGTTGGAGCAGAATTTATGCTTCGCGGTATCCGTACCGTTTCGGATTACGAGTACGAGCGTACCATGCGGAATATCAACGAGGATTTGGGAAACTCGGTAACAACAATTTTTCTGATGCCGCCTCGTGAGTTAGCGGAAGTGAGTTCGAGTATTGTGAAAAGTCTTATCGGCCCTGAAGGTTGGGAGAGAGTTGTTGAAGACTTGGTGCCCGATCCTGTGTTTGAAAAATTGAAGAGGCGATTGTATGCACGATAGGGCCAGGAACGAATGGATGAGATTGTGGATTGATGTCGGTGCATGCGGCGATCCTAATCATTTTTTCAAGGATCTTCTCGGCTGTTACAGCGAACCCCACCGTGCTTACCATGTTTTGGATCACATATTAGTTTCTTTAGCAGAAATCGCGGTAGTTCATTGGCAAGCACGAGATGTTAACGCGATCCGTATGGCGATATGGTATCACGACGCGGTCTATGATCCGCGTCGAGGCGACAACGAAGAACGAAGCGCGGTTCTGGCTTATCTGGCCATGCAGAACATGGAACTCGATATCGATTTTATAGAGCGTGTTATCCGTCATATTCTTGCGACAAAGCATAATGTTCTGCCTACCGATTTTGATACTCAATTGCTTGTGGATGTTGATCTTGCAGTATTAGGCCAAGGAGCAGAAATATTCGATGTGTACAATCGTGGAATTAGGAAAGAGTACGATTGGGTTTCGCCGGTTGATTACGCTCGTGAACGATCAGAGGTTCTCCGCCGATTTTTAAAACGGCCGCATATTTATCTTTCCGAGCATTTTCGCGAGAAGTATGAAATTAAAGCACGCGCCAATATTTTTCGTGCGCTCGCGCATTTAGCAAAAGACCTGCCACGGTAACGGGACGGGTCTTTTTTTATTCCAATAGTTTGGTACTCTTAGGTACAGGAATTTTACAGAAGATAAGGAATAACAGATGAAGCGAGTTCTGTTTTTTATTCTAGTGTTCCTTGCGTGTGGAACAGTTGTTTTGGCAGAGGATTTTACATTGACTAAAACAGCGGTTGAACAAGCGGATGTTTTTGGAGTTATGCGGCGTGGCGGAGCAGGCAAGTCATTCCAAGCTATTTTTCGCGGCGATACCGTTAATTCTTTTTCGCTTGGCAACAACGAAATTGCTTTTATCGGAATCCATTATAAAGCGAAAATCGGTAGGGGTCGGGTCAGTATCGTCGAAAACGGGAAATTAGTTTTGGATGCTGTTGTAACAATAGTATCGAAGTTTCCGAAGCGCGAGGGTCCTGCGACAAGTTTTAATTTGACGATTGCGCGTAACATCGAGAAAGCCCATCAAGCTATCAAGGAAGCTTGCGAACGATCTGCGACAGCGCCTTTGTTTACTGAGGTTTTCCATTGGCCGGTTGCGTCCGTTAAGATTCATAATGAACCTCATGGGTATTTCGGCGCATCGCGCGGGAATCGGTATCATCGTGGCGTTGATCTTGAGAGCGATCTTTACGATACGGTTCGAGCCGTAAACGGTGGGCGGGTTCAGCTTGTCGGAAATTTTACTAAGACGCTTGAAGGCAATACGCTTATTATTGATCACGGATATGGGATTTTAAGCATGTATCTCCACCTGAGTAATTTTCTCGTTAAAGAGGGCGATGTAATTGTTCCGGGCCAAGCGATCGCAACGGTTGGCAAAACCGGTCTTCAGGTAGTAAGACCTCACCTTCATTTCATGATCAAGATGCAACGATTTTCCACGGTTGATCCTGTTAAATTCATGGAGTTTTGGGAAGAGTATAAGTAGAAAAAAGCCCCGATAATATAATCGGGGCTTTTGTTTTTTAATCACTTTTTCTTTATCAACCACAACGTCGTTCCTACGAGAATTATTCCCGACAAAACCCACGTCGCTTCTATTGATGTGTGTTCGGCGAAGAAACCGCTGAATAAAAGCCCTATCAGTCCTCCGGCGTGATGCGACATTGATTCGAAAGATATAAGCGTCGCACGTTCTTTTGATGGAATATTTTCATTGAGGTACATATCTTTTAACGGTCGAAAGAGTCCTCGCGCAATTTCCTGGAATAGAAATAGTCCGAGAGCAAAAGGGAACGAGGCGAGCAGTGCGGTAGCCGCTATGCCAATTCCGATTCCTATCTGTGAAATTGCGAGAGCCCTGGTTTCGTGTCGCATTAATTTAAGGAATCGAGAAGAGAGAAGAGACCCGGCCATTAAGCAGACTGATATTGCAGCGAATACGAAACCCAAGCTTGTTTTATCCGATAGAAACCGAGAGAAAAATGGTTGCCACTGCATATTCGGTGCTTGGACCGCAAAGTATTGAAGCGTTCCCATAACAAGAATGAATTTTACTGCTTTACTCTTTATGCCGTATCGGATGCTCGTTTTGATAGTATCCTTCATGGATTGGAGACTGGTTTTTAAATGGAAGTTCTGGCGCACAAAGTATTCTTCTTTGATGAGTACAAGCGCCAAGATTCCCGCAATAAACATAATCACTCCGCCGGTCATCCATGGGAGCAGCGTGTTTCTATCAGCAAGATATGCGCCGGCAACGGCTCCGAGAATTCCCGCGGCGTGCGTTACTTGCTGTTCTTTGGCGAATACCGAGCCGAGCGGCATCTTATAATTTTGGTATTGAAGCTGATCCACGAGCCACGCCTGGAATGCTCCGCTTGCGAATGTCGCGCCTATTGCTGCAGCAGCTTCGGCAAGCGCAAATCCCCAAAAGGAATATGAGATCGCGTAGATAAACATGCCCGCTGAATACAGAAAACACGAAATTACGAATGACGTTTTTCTTCCAAAGACATCAGCTGCCGCACCCGTCGGAATTTCCGAGAGGAACAGGGTTGTGAAGAAAATCAGGTTTACGAGATTGACCTCGAAGAGATTTAAGCCTCTCGAGATGAGGAACATCACGTACGTTGCTGAAATGAATGATCCGCCCAGTTTCGTCAGTAAGGTGAGCAGCAGATATAATCGGATGGTTCGTTGTGCCACATTTTATCCTTTCTTCGGTTGTAAAATAACTTTCTAAACAAACAAGAACGCCTCGCTTGTCTAGCCGAGGCGTTCTTTATTTTGTGGAGCGTAAATAAAATTTAAATATAGTCTACATGAATATAAAAACCGCCTTGGTTAAACAAACAGGAAATTTCCCATACATAAGAAAGTGCCTGGTTTTTGTCAGGATTGATGAAAATCGTATCTATGTGGCGGCTACACTTTTTCATAGATAAGAATATAACATGTTCGTCTTCTTATGTCAATCTCCGGAGCGTATTGCCCAAAATCCTCTCTTTAAAATATTTTATGTAGACAAGAGCGGTAGGAAAGCGTTATTGTATTTTCAGTAACTTTAACGAAAGGAATAATATGAGTTGGCCGAAAAGTTTAGTATTAGTGAGACATGCGGAGTCCGAAGGGAACGTGCTTTCAGCTGATGAGCGTGCAAAGTTCCCGGTAAGTACGTGGGAATACCCCCTAACAGAGCGGGGACAAGAACAAGCAAAAGCCACAGGACTTTATCTTCATAAAGAATTTGGAGCGTTTGATACGTATTACGTGTCGTACTACACCCGTTCCAAGGAGACGATGGGTCTTATGTATCCCGATGCCAAGGTTTATGAAGACCCTCGTTTGGCTGAAGGGCAGCGAGGTATTTGGCACATAATGACCAAGAGAGAGATTAG
>JACRFG010000048.1 GCA_016234345.1 Candidatus Jorgensenbacteria bacterium | reverse complement strand
CCAATAACGATTTTTGAATTTCCGGTAGTATTCTATCGTTCTCTTTATCCCTTCTTTCAATGAAACCTTCGGTCGCCATCCCAAAATTTTCTTAATCTTCGACCAATCAGCAATATAATTGCCTATCTCTATCGCCTTCCGCTCCGCAGGAAATGAAACTATTTCATATTTGCCTTTCCCCATCACGGCAATTGCCGTTTTCACAAATTTTTTCAAAGATACTCCTTCCCCGCCAAGATTAAACACCTCTCCGTTTGCCCTATCGCTGTCGGCCGCCAGTATAAACGCCCTGACTGCGTCATCGACGTAATTCACATCTCTTATTTGTTCTCCGGTTCCATACAAACTGATCTCTTTACCATCCAGAATCTGGCGGATAAACCAATTCAGTACTCCTTGCCGCGGATGCTTCATTTGGTGACGCGGACCAAACGTATTGGTCAGGCGTAATGAACAAGTCCAAAGACCGTAAATGTTATGGTACAGGCGGTAATACCATTCCGCCGCAATATTGTTAATGCCGTTTACATCAACCGGCTCCATCGGATGATTTTCGTCAACCGGCAAGTACTTTGCCCGGCCGTATTGGTTTCGCGTCCCCGCGAAAATAATCTTAGCATTCGAATTGTATTTCCGGCATGCCTCAAGCAGCGCCAATTGGCTAACGCAATTTATTTCCAAATCCGTAAGCGGGTTTGTCATCGAATCAACGTGCGACAGAGTCCCCGCTAAACTGTAAATTACGTCTTTGTTTTTTATCAGCTTTTCAATTAATTTTTTATCTCTCACGTCGCCAATATCTATCTCTATCTCTTTCTCTATCTCTCGAACGTTAAACAGATTTCCACCATAATCAGGTATCAACGCGTCCACTACCGCCACTCGATTCCCTCGCTTTACTTCGGCAATAGCCAGAGTACTTCCAATAAATCCCAATCCGCCGGTTATTAATATATTCATAGGTTAATGGGTTAATACGTTAATGAGTTGACTCTCCGTCATTGCGAGGGATGTACCGTCCGGTACGTCCCGCGGCAACCTATTAAATTAACTCTAGTCTAAGTTTAATTAGTTCTACTGCTGTTTGAATAAGCCGCAACGGTTGGAAAAACTGGGAATTCCCGAACTTTCGATCATAGTGATGCACGGTAACCTCTCTGAATCTTGCTCCTTTATCCTGAAGTTTTTTGATGAGCTCGACACAAATAGCACCGCTGGATGAAGTCAAGACTATTTTCTTCAGTAATTTTTTTCTGATGAGGCGGAAATCACAATCCACATCAAAGATTTTAATTCCGAAAATATTTCTTACAAAAAAGTTATACGCTTTCCCGGCAACAATCCGTACAAACGGATCATTTCTCTCCATCTTTATCCCATTGACAACATCAATATCTTTTGTCATGAGCGGAATAAATAGCTCGAGCTCTCCAACGTCGTATTGGCCGTCACCGTCCGTATAAAAAACAAATTCGTACTTTGCTTTTTTAAATCCGCTGCAAAGTGCCCCGCCGTATCCTTTATTCTTCTTATGAAATATCAACCTTAACTTGGAGAACTCCTTTGCCGCCTTCTTAAGCAATTGCCGGCTTCCGTCGGTAGATCCGTCATCCACCACAATTATTTCGTACCGGCCTCCTCTTTTACGGAGTATCCTGCCAGTGACATCTATCAGATCTCCTATTGTCCGCTCGTCGTTATAGCAGGGAAAAAACACCGAAACAGAGGGTAAACTTTTAGACACAACTATATTTTACCCTAAAAGCTGGCGGTAGACCCCTACATTCTTTTTCGCGCACTCCTCCCAGCTAAATTTCTCTACCGCCAGATCACGGGACCGCTTCCTCATCGCTTGATTTACCTTCTCATCAAATAACAACTTCTCCGACTTCCTCACCCAGTCGTCAACGGTTCCTGAATCAGCCAATAATCCGTTTCTTCCATCTTCCACTGCCTCCGGAAATCCTAAGGCTCGCGGCACTAAAAGCGGCAAACCCGCCGCCATCGCTTCCAGTACCACCAATACAAATCCTTCATGCTCCGACGGGAATAAAAACAGATCCGCCTGATGGTACCTTTTTAATTTTTCCTCCCAAAATAAAGGCCCAGGAAACTCCACT
>JACRFG010000046.1 GCA_016234345.1 Candidatus Jorgensenbacteria bacterium | reverse complement strand
TCAAAAAAGGCGATACAGTACAAATTATAAAAGGTAAAGATCGAGATAAAAGTGGTAAGGTGATTAGTGTAGACCCACGTACGGAAAAAGTTACAGTGGAAGGTTTAAATCTTTACAAAAAACATGTTCGACCAAAAAAACAGGGCGATAAAGGAGAAATTATACAAGTATCCAGACCCGTACGTATTTCTAATGTAGGTATTTTTTGCAGTCATTGTAATCGAGGCGTACGAGTCGGTTATCGCATTAATGAAAATCAAAAGACCAGAATTTGCAGAAAATGTAAAAGCACCATTTAACACATTATTATATGTCATCCAATAAAAAATATTCTATAAACAGTTTAGAAAAAATAGTTGTAAATGTGGGAGTTGGTAAACTTAGGAATTTATCTCAATTCGAAGAAAAAGTGTTACCTGAAATTACACGAGAAGTTTCTTTGATAACCGGTCAAAAACCGGTATCTCGTACAGCTCGTCAATCTATTGCCGGTTTTAAAATAAGAAGCGGCGACGTCGTTGGTTTGCAGGTAACTCTTAGACGTAAAAAAAAGGATGATTTCTTGAAAAAACTAGTATACGTTATTTTACCTCGCGTAAAAGACTTCCGTGGTGTTTCGCTTCATAATGTTGATGAGCGTGGCAATCTTAATATAGGTTTTAGAGAGCAACAGGTTTTTCCTGAGATTGTACCCGAACAATCCCGTGTATCTTTTGGTGCGCAGGTAACATTAGTGCCGGTTATCAAAAATCGTGAGGCAGCAATTGATTTTTTTAAAGGTCTTGGCGTACCATTTAAAGGTATCGAACGTAAAATCAAAGCTTAAATATTTAAAGATATGGCGAAAACATCGGTAATAGCTAGAAGTAAAAAACCGCCCAAATATATGAGTAGAATCGTGCGGCGATGTTTTCGTTGCGGTCGTAAACGTGGGTATATGCGGGATTTTAATCTATGCCGAATTTGTTTCAGAGAATTGGCTAGTCGCGGTGAGATTCCCGGTATCCGTAAAGCCAGTTGGTAAAAAACTATGCATCTAGATTTAATTATCAAAATAAAAAACGCTCAGGCAGCTAAGAAAAAAATAGTTAAAACCCGATACAACAAAATTGATTATGCGGTTGCTGAACTTTTGCGCCGTTGCGGTTTTTTGAAGAAAGTTGAAGTGAAAGGAAGATCGATTAAAAAAGTTATGGAAATAGAATTTCCTACCGATAAACAGTTGCATGGCGTGAAATTTTTAAGTAAACCATCTCGACATCTTTATGGAGGGTATCGTGATTTCAAAAAAGTTAAAAACGGTCTTGGTTTATTAGTTGTTTCGACATCTCATGGTGTGCTTTCTGGACAAGAAGCCCGAAAGAAAAAAGTCGGTGGAGAATTGCTATTCGAAATTTGGTAATATGTCTAAAATCGGCAGACAACTAATTAAAATACCTGTGGGTACGACCGTTTCTATCTCGGAAGGCAATATTGTAGTTAAGGGTTCTGTGGGCGAAAAACACATACCCATTTTGGATGGAGTGAAACCGTTAATCGACGGCGACCAAATACAGTTTTCACTAGTTGGGAGCGGAAAGCGAGCCCGGAGTAATTGGGGTACGCTTAGATCGCTTGTTAACAATGCAATTTTAGGACTTACCAAGGGTTACGAAAAAATTTTAGTACTTGAAGGAATTGGTTATCGTGTTGTAAAGGAAGGCAACGATTTAGCGCTAAACCTTGGTTTTTCTCATCCTATACGTTATACTACACCGCCGGGTATTTCTTTTGATATAGAAAAAAATTCAATACTCAAGATTAAAGGATTTGACAAAGAACGGGTTGGGCAAGTGGCTGCCGAAATTAGATCATTGAAGAAACCGGAACCATATAAAGGTAAGGGATTCAGGTACAGTAATGAAGTTGTTCGACGCAAGGCCGGCAAAAAAGCCACCTCAACAGCCGGTGGTTCCGCATAGAATAATATAAATTTATCTCCATCATGAACGTGCGTAAAAAATTAAATAATATACGTTTGAGAAGGTCTCGGCGGGTGCGAAGTCGAATACGGAGCGTTATTGAACATCCGCGTCTTTCTGTTTTTCGAAGCCACCGCTATACAACAGCTCAAATTATTGATGATATGAGTGGTACAACTTTGGCCGCAGCATCATCTATGGAACTTAAGAAAAAGTCTACCAAGATAGAGGGAGCGCGTTATGTTGGTAAGATGATCGCCGAACGAGGAAAAGCTAAAAACGTGACTCAAGCGGTTTTGGATCGCGGTTCCTATCATTATCACGGTCGTATCAAAGAAATAGTGGAAGAAGCGCGTAAACACGGTTTAAAAATTTAGTTTTATATCATGCGAAGAAATATTCGTACAACTAAAAAGAGTGAGTTTAGCGATAAAGTTCTTGAAATTCGCAGAGTTACGCGTGTTATGGCCGGTGGCAAAAGATTCAGTTTCCGAGCCACTGTAGTTGTTGGTGATCGTAAACATAGAGTTGGCTTGGGAGTTGCCAAAGGATTAGATGTCGCAGCGGCCGTCCAAAAGGCTAGAAGGCAAGCCGAAAAGCATCTCATCACAGTTCCTTTGAAGGACGGCAGAACAATACTTTATGATGTGGACGCTAAATTTGGTGCCGCTCGAGTACGCATTAAGCCGGCTCGTCCCGGTCACGGTTTAATAGCCGGAGGTTCGATGAGAGCCGTTCTTGAATTGGCTGGCATTAAAGATGTTTCGGCAAAAATTTTAAGCCGAACAAAAAATAAACTTACTAATGCATATGCGGCAATTGAAGCATTAAAACAATTCAAAACGCCTTTATCTTTACAGTCGTCAACGGTTGTGATTGACGATAAGTCTTCACCGGCGTTAGTTTCTGAAACACAATAAATTTATATGCAGTTGCATAATCTAAAACCAAATACGGCTTCTAGAAAAAAGAAACGGATTGGCCGAGGCGGTAAACGCGGCACTTATTCCGGGCGGGGACAAAAGGGGCAAAGTGCGAGATCCGGTCACAATATTCCTTCGCCGAGTCACGAGCTTATCATGCGTATACCGAAGTTACGGGGTGTAAAAAATAAACCGGTACGGCCCAAATCCATTATTATTAATGTTGGTGATCTTGAGCGTGTTGTGCAGGGTAATTTAGTAAATCATCAAGAATTGATAAAAAAAGGCATTATTGCCAATCGTCATGAGCCGGTAAAGATTTTAGGCGGTGGCATAGTCAAAAAATCATTTGAAGTTCATGGTCTTAAGGTTTCGGCAAGTGCGCGAGTAAAAATCGAATCCGCGGGAGGCAAAATATCAGCATAATGTATGAATAAATTTCTCCAGATTTTTAAAATTCCCGACCTTCGGCGTAAGGTATTTTTGGTTTTATTATGGTTATTAGTTTTTAGGCTTTTGGCGGCAATACCTATTCCTGGTATAGATAAATTAAAGCTTCAAGAATTCTTTTCTAATAACCAACTTTTCGGTTTCTTAAATATTTTTTCCGGCGGCGGCCTTTCAAACCTCTCTGTTATGATGTTGGGCGTCGGTCCTTATATCACTGCTACTATCATCATGCAACTTTTGACTATTATCTTTCCGAAGCTTAAACAGTATTACTATGAAGAAGGCGCTGAAGGTAGGGCGAAATTTAACCGTATTTCTCGCTTTCTTACTATTCCACTCGCGGCATTGCAGGCGTATGGATTCCTTAATCTTTTGACATCACAGCAGGTTTTAACCAAACTTCCCTTAGCAGCTCTTTTAAGCAATGTGATTGTAATAACGGCTGGCAGCGTATTGCTGATGTGGATTGGTGAACTCATTTCAGAGTACAAGATCGGAAATGGCATTTCTCTTTTGATTTTTGCCGGAATTGTGAGCGGATTACCGACGTATGTTTATGAAAGCTTTGCAAACTATACACCAGGAGTATTGCCTACGTATATTGCCTTTATAATTCTTTCAATTGTTGTTATTGGTGGCGTTGTATTTGTAAGCGAGGGAGAACGGAAAATTCCAGTATCTTACGCCAAGCAGGTACGAGGCAATAAACTTTACGGCGGTGTTTCTACTTATTTGCCGCTTAAGGTAAACCAAGCTGGAGTTATCCCGATTATCTTTGCTATCTCTCTTTTGCTTTTCCCTCAATTTTTTGCTCAAATAATGTCGGTTGTTTCGACCGATCTTTCGCTTCGTATTAATGAAATCGTATCCAGAATTTTTAATAATATTTATATTTACAGCGCGAGTTATTTCGTTCTTGTGGTTCTTTTTACTTATTTTTATACCGCCATTACTTTTGATCCTGAAGAGATATCCAAAAATTTGCAGCGGACGGGTGGTTTTATACCAGGCATTAGACCTGGACAGGCCACTGCCGAAGTTATAGGCCGGGTGGTCAGACGCATAACTTTCTTCGGTGCTCTATTTTTAGGCATCGTTGCCGTTCTTCCTAACGTGACTCAAATTGTTACCGGTATCCAAGCGCTTACTATCGGCGGCACGGCATTGTTAATTGTGGTATCGGTTGCTTTGGAAGTTTTAAAACAGGTGGAATCTCAACTCACTATGCGTGAGTATGAGGGTATCTTCTAATCCTTTTTATGATTTATAAACGGGCGGTCATAATTTACGGACCCCCAGGAGCAGGCAAAGGTACGCAAGCCGAACTTTTAGCCAGGAAATTCGGTTTTATCCATTTCGACACTGGTCGGTTTATTGAAAACGTGGTTCACGGTCCTCACGTGTCTAAAGATAAAATATTAAAACGTGAGCGGTACCTTTTCGATACCGGTAAGTTATGTACGCCTTCTTGGGTTTTACGAATAGTCAAACAGGAAACACAGCGTATAGCCAAAGCGGGGTATAGTGTGGTATTTAGTGGTTCCCCTCGCACCATGTATGAAGTTTTTGGCGATAGGCGTGAGAGCGGTCTTATTAAGACCCTGGCCGATCTTTACGGTAAAAATAATATTACGGTGGTATGGCTTAAAATAAAGCCAACTACGACCGTTTGGCGTAACAGTCACCGTGTAATTTGCTCGGTTTGTGGTTTACCTATGTTGAGAAAAGCTAAGCATCCATACTGTGCATTTTGTGGTGGCAGCATGCGGAAACGCACCCTGGACGCTCCTAATGTTATCAAGGTTCGTCTTCAAGAATACCGTGAGCGAACATATCCGATTATCGCCAGACTTAAAAAACTAGGTTATCGTATTAAACCCATAAATGGTGAACCTTCGCCGTACATAGTTTTTGGTAAGGTTCTTCGCGCGCTCGAAGCAAAATGATAAATTGTGGGCCATGGTAAAACTTAAAACAGAACGTGATCTAAAGTCTCTTCGTCGATCCGGCAATATTCTCGCTTTGATTCTGCAAGCTTTGGAAGAATATGCTCGTCCAGGAGTAACGTTAGAGGATCTTGATCGTTTAGCCCAAGAATTATTGAAAAAAGAAAAAGCTCGGTCGGCTTTTTTGGGTTATCGGCCGGAAAGGGGTAGTAAGGCCTACCCGGCGGCTATTTGCACTTCGGTAAACGAAGTTGTGGTGCATGGTGTGCCTACCGGTTATAAGCTTCAAAACGGCGATGTTCTAAAAATAGATATAGGTGTAGATTACAATGGTTATTTTACCGATGGCGCAGTAACAGTAGGTATTGGTTCAATCGGAGAAAAAATTCAAAAGCTTATTGATGTGACTCGTGATGCTCTTCTTAAAGCCATTGAAGTATGCTTGGTTGGAAATCGTCTTGGCGATATTGGTTGGACTGTTGAAAATACAGTAAGACAAGGCGGTTTATCCGTGGTGCGAGGTTTGACTGGTCATGGGGTCGGATTTGCGTTACATGAAGAACCTACAGTATTAAATTACGGGAAGAGAGGGGAAGGGTTAGAATTAAAGCCGGGTTTAGTTTTAGCTATTGAACCTATGGTGAGCACTGGTTCTCCTCATATAGTTCAGCGACCCGATGATAGTTATGCTACAAGTGATGGAAGTATATCTGCACATTTTGAGCATACGGTGGCAATTACCGATCAAGGAATCCAAGTTCTAACTCAATAGCCTCCTCACTATTTAGTGAGGTTTTTTAATTTATGAGGGTTATGATTTGGGCAATTTTTGTTGCTGCACCGTTCGGGGATGGTTTTAGTTCCTTCCATCATCAGTGCGCTACACATAGAACAAATGTTCCCCGTAGGTTTAGATTTCATAATGAATTTACATGATGGATAATTGGAACAGCTGTAAAACGGACCGAAGCGACCTCGTCGTGCCACCAGTTCACCGGTTTTACATTCCAAGCATTTTATTCCTGTTTTGTTTTTCATCTCTTCTTCTGCGCTGTTTTTTATGTAATGGCACCCCTTTTTGCCGCGTTTCCAGTTTTTGCATGCTATGAATTTTCCGAAGCGTCCCTCGCGTTCAATAAGCATCCCGCCTTCTCTGTTCGCTGTTTCGCATTCTGGGCATTTTTCTCCGGTTTCTTTCGGACCTTCCATGATACTTCCGTCTAGTCTTCGCGCGCCTTTGCATTCAGGGAATCGTTCGCAGCTCATGAATTTTCCTGTCCGTCCGAGCTTTATTATCATCCCGTTTTCACAGACTGGGCATTTGAACTCAGCTGGGGCCGGTTCAGCGGGGATTTTAGCTGTTCCTTGTGCTTTTACGTCTTTTGAAAATGGTCCATAAAACTGTTTGAGTGTTTTTATATATTCCCGTTTTCCCTCGGCGATTTCGTCCAAATCTTGTTCCATTTCTGCTGTGAAAGAATCGCTGATGTATTGTGGGAGATTATGTTCTAGAAAAGTACTTACCACATCGCCGGTATCGGTTGGTTTAAGAGTCCGTCCATCCTTTTCCACGTATCCACGCTCAACAATGGTGGAGATAATGGAGGCGTAGGTGCTGGGGCGTCCTATTTCACGCTTCTCAAGCTCTTTAATTAATCCTGCTTCGGTGTAGCGAGAGGGGGGTTCGGTCTGTTTTCCTTCGCTCTCCGCATTTAGTAGTTTTATTTTTTCGTCTTTGGTAAGTTTTGGTAGCTCTATTTCTTCTCCACGAGCTCTTGGGTCAGCCGCGATCCAACCGTCAAAAAGAATCACGTTACCGCTTATTGCAAAATTTGGGATTGTTTCGCCTTTGGTGACATTAGCAACAATTTTCGTTCGGAGAAGTTTTGCGTCTGACATCTGTGAGGCAAGCGTGCGTTCGCGGATAAGAGTGTATAGTTTTTTTTGATCCTCGTTCGTCCCGGCGGTTTTCTTCGTTATATGCGATGGTCGAATGGCTTCATGCGCTTCCTGCGCACTTTTGCTTTTGGTAGCGAAGACGCGCGGTGAAACATAATCTTTTCCGAATGTTTTTTCTATTTCCCCATAAATAGATGGAAGGATTTCCTTGCTTAAGTTAACGCTGTCTGTGCGCATATAAGTAATAAATCCTTCTTGATAGAGTTTTTGTGCGATACCCATCGTACGGGAAGGGGAGTATCCTAAGCGTGAGCTCGCCGTTTGCTGGAGTGTGGAAGTGATGAATGGTGGTTTGGGTGACCGTTTTACTTCCGTTTCTTTAGTTTGAAAAATGGTCCAAGGATTTGCGCGTGCCACCGAAAGGATTCGTTCCACCTCCGCTTCGCTTTTCGGTTCTTCTTCACACGTAAGGATGAGTGTTTTTTTGTTATTGGTTTCGAATGTTCCCGTGAGTACCCAGAATTTTTCAGGTATAAACAAACGAATCTCCCGTTCGCGCTCCATGAGAATTCGGAGTGCGGGGGACTGCACGCGTCCAGCAGAAAGTCCATAGCGAACCTTCTTCCAGATAAGTCCGGAAAGATCATATCCAACCAGTCGGTCTAGTACTCTCCGGGCTTCCTGCGCTCTGAGTAGATTCATATCTATTTCTCGCGGATGCTTCATCG
Organism: Candidatus Jorgensenbacteria bacterium; assembly: GCA_016234345.1. Lineage (GTDB taxonomy): Bacteria > Patescibacteriota > Minisyncoccia > UBA6257 > GWB1-50-10 > JACRFG01. The sequence continues at coordinate 1,635 of JACRFG010000046.1, read as the reverse complement.
CTTCCTGTACTGCACTCTCGGTGATTTCATGAAAAACAACGCGTTTCGGATCAGTAAGCCCGCACGCTTCTTTTATATGCCAAGCAATTGCTTCACCTTCACGGTCCGGATCGGTTGCTAGATAAACCTCCTCTGCTTTTTGGGCGCGTTTACGTATTTCCGCAACTACAGCTTCTTTTCCTTTCGAAATCTCATAGTGAGGGATAAATCCTGCAGGGATATCGATAGCCTTTTTGTTGCTTTTGGGAAGATCGCGTATGTGTCCCACACTGGCGTGGACCTCGAACGATTTATCCAAATATTTAGACACCGTCTTTGTTTTGGTGGGGCTTTCTACAATAACCAGTTTCATAAAAGTGGGCGTTTCAGTTTAAACGTTCCGTGGATTTCTTCCACGATATTTTCGAAGAGAAGGAAAGTAAGTCGCTTTTGGATTATATGAGGTTCTAGTGTAGTTATCTCGGCGATTGTGTCAACTGATAGAGGTTTAGTGGTTTTGTTTATGAGACTCATGATTTGTTGTGTAACTTCGTCGGTTACCGTGGTTTTTGTAAATTTAACAGAATATTCGTTAATCGGATTGATCTCTAAGTCTTCCATGATTTCTTCGGCCGTTGTAACCAATCGCGCCCCTTGTCTTAAGAGCATGTGGGAGCCACGATAGTTCGGATGACGTGCTAGCCCTGGCACAACAAATACTTCCCGTCCTTGATCCAGTGCATGCTTAGCAGTTACGAGAGAACCCGATTGTAAGGGAGCTTCTATTATAACCACGCCCATACTTAATCCGCTTACGATTCTATTTCTCTCTAAAAATTGATGGGGTAATGAAGGAGTGCCGGCCGGATATTCGGAAATTATTGCTCCACCGCGATCAATGATGTGTTTGGCCAGATTAGCGTGCTGTTTGGGATATATATTGTCTACCCCGTTCCCTAATACTGCTATAGTTTTACCGTTCGCTTCCAAAGCGCCACTATGCGCCGCTCCATCAATACCAAGCGCCAGACCGCTTACAATTATCACGCCGGCTCTTGCAAGATTTGAAGATATGTTTTTGGCGACGGTAAGTCCTTCGTGAGTAGCCTTGCGAGTTCCCACAATAGCAATTATTTTTGATCCTGGCTGAGGAAGTTCGCCGAGATAGTATAATTCATTCGGCGCCCCCGGAATTTCTTTAAGTAATGTTGGAAAGTTGGTGTGAGAATAAGCAATATGTTTGACGATTGAAGGCATACAAAGTATGGTACAATATTATTGTCGTTTCTGGCGAATATATCTACCGGACATCATAGGATAGGGTAGAAAGCTTTGCAAATGAGTTCGCTAATGTTCTAATCACAGCATGCCTCAGTTTAAAAAAAAGTTATTGTTTCAATCAGTTACGTTTTCTGTTGCAATAGGAGCACTTATCATAGGTACTGTTTATTTTGGTCGTACCATTAGCCGAGCCAGCGAAGAAGTCGTTAAAAATCGCCAAGAACTCCTTAATCGATCTACCGCACTGGACACCCTTGCATCTTTAACTCATCAATACAACAGTAAAGGCAAGAAATATCTTAATGTTCTTTACGGTTTGGTGCCGAAACGAGACGATCTTTTTACGCTTGGCCAAGAATTTCAATCATTGGCTAC
>JACRFG010000047.1 GCA_016234345.1 Candidatus Jorgensenbacteria bacterium | reverse complement strand
AGTAAATTTGTAAACTGGCTCAAAGACGATTGGTTGCTCAAGCTTGGAGCTCTTCTTCTGCTTATAGGATTTGGGTGGCTTGCCACATACGCTTTTCTTAATAATTGGATCGGACCGATGGGCCGTATCGTGCTCGGAATTTTAGCTGGCGTTTTCTTTTTGCTCTTGGGGTGGTGGCGTATAAAGAAGTATCTCCACCAAGGAGGAGTATTTCTTGCGATGGGTTCCACGGTTATTTTATTGACTGTTTTTGCGGCTCGCGAATTTTACGATTTTTTTACTCCAGCCACCGCTCTCGTTGTTATGTTTTTAAGCACTGCGTTCGTCGCTTTAGCCAGCGTTAAATATAATAATCGATCTTTGGCATTGGGCAGTTTGATTTTGGCTGGCGTTGCGCCTCTTTTAACTAATTCTCCTTCCCATGATTATATAGCTCTTTTTTCTTATTTATTCGTTGTGATTTTGGGCGCGATTTGGATCGTAGCGCTTACGGGCCAACGGATATTGACTATGGCCGCCCTCATACTTGTTGTGTTGTACAGTTTACCTCATCTTTCTTCTTTCGTTTCTCAAGATCAAAGTACTTTACTTCTTTTCGCGTATGCTTTTGCGGGTGTGTTTTTTATGACGAATACCGCGGGGATTATTAAACTTAAGGATAAGGGCATTGTTCCCGATCTTATAGCAGCCGCCGGCAATGGCTTGTTTCTTTTGGCTTGGATTATGACAGCTGCGCCAGAGGAATGGAGAAGCTTGATTATTGCCGCTTGGATGATTATTTTTCTTGTTGGTTCATTTTTGGTTTTTAAAGCTACAGAGAAGCGCATTTCTTTCTATGTATACGCTGGCATCAGTATTGCTTTCTTGGCTGCTGCGACATCGGCCGAATTAAAAGGCGCAACGCTTACGATCGCGTATGCAATAGAGAGCGGCCTCATATCTTTCCTTGTTTATTCTATTTTACGGGATATACGAGTTGCCGAACGCATGGGTTTGCTTTTGATCGGTCCGGCTGTTCTTTCTTTTGAGAGCATGAATTCATCCGTTTGGGCTACAAGTATTTGGCACAAAGACTTTTTTGTGCTTTTTGTAATGGCTTTGATGCTTTTAGGCCTAGGTATTTATTTCTTGCGCCGCGTAAAAGAGTCAGGCGATAAAGAATCATCGCAAATCAATGCCGCGTTTATATATGCCGGTTCAATATACGTATACATACTTTTATGGCTTTCTTTACATGCATTATTGATCAATGATGATACCGCGGTAATGATGTCCTTAGTGTTTTACACTATCGTAGGAATCATTACATATTTTTATGGAAGGAAAAATAATAAAAGAGGATTCCGTATCTATGGCGGCTTGCTCTTGGGTTTCGTTGTTGCACGATTGCTTTTTATCGATGTCTGGAGAATGGAATTAACCGGTCGGATTACCACATTTTTCCTTATCGGGGCCTTGCTCGTAGGCACCGCATTTTTGGGTCGTAAGAAAAAGACATTACCGGATGAGTCCGGCACTAATTCTTAATTATTATGAAACGCGCAATTTTGTTTTTATTGAGTATTGCTTTTAGTTCAGTCATTTTAACGGTTAATGCCGAAGGGTTATCAAAAGATGTGATTGATTTTACGATCGCTTATCGTAAATACAAAGACGTTATTATTCCTCAAATAGCGGTACCGACTGCAGTCGAAGTGTCTTTCGATAGCGAATTTATCGAGAGATATGATTTCGGGGTTTTTGATAAAACAACCAAGTCTTTTGAACCATATTTTTTTAAGCAAGGAACGTTTGTTAATCAGATTCCGGTTACGGTAAACACCAGCGTGAGTTCGGAAAGCGCTCGTAACATAATCGATGGTGACGTGAGAACTTATACAGACTTCCCTTTGCCAGAAGGGACGCAGGGTAATGTTCAAATCGTCCTTGCGGCTTCTGGTCCTATTACCGCTTCAACACTCACGGTTTTGTTGGATCAATATGTGGCACTACCCAATTCAATTGAAATACGCGCAAATATTGATGGTATAGACAGAATTGTTGTGGCAGAACGGCGAATGGATCAGACAACCGTTTATTTTCCTAAAACAATATCGAGTCGATGGGCTATTACGCTTACGTATGGTCAGCCGCTTCGGATTACAGAGTTTCGTTTGCTTCAAGAGAATGCGGCTAAAACCAATTCTCGCGCGTTGCGTTTTCTTGCTCAACCGACCCATGCCTATAGGATTTATTTTGATTCGGATAGACAAGTAACTCCGCCGGTAGGGGAAGCCGGTAATTTGGCGATTGATAAAGACGTGCTCGCGCTTGCCCCGTCTTTATCGGAGATCAACCCGACGTATGTTATTGCTGATATAGATAAAGACGGCGTAGCGGATATTCGCGATAATTGCGTTTCTGTAGCAAATACGGACCAAGCGGACGTTAACCATAACGGCAGGGGCGATGCGTGTGACGATTTCGACAGAGACGGTTTAATAAACAGTAAAGATAATTGTCCGGATCTCCCCAATATAAACCAATTTGATACTGATGGAGATCATATCGGAGATGTTTGCGATAAGGAAGAAAGCCGAATCACGGAGCGTTATACGTGGTTGCCGTGGGTGGGCATTGGTTTTGCTGTTCTGGTTTTGGTTATACTTTTTGCGCGAACAGCAAAATCTTTGATAGGCAAAGGACAAAGTGACGGTAAACCACCGGATAATTCTACTGAATAGACCGATAATAATTTAGTGTATTTATATACAAAACAAAAACAAGCATAAAAATATGAAGAAAATTATATTTTCCACCATTTTTGTAGTTGTGTTTTTCGGTATTTTTACTTCATCGTTTGCTTCGACAATTAAAGTCAGCTTCACAGCAAATGGACAAGCTGAATCTGTGGCGGTTCAGCAAGGAGATATTGTTCATGTCAGTTGGACAAGTGAGGGAAGCGAACCGATATTAGGATGCAAAGGAAGCGGATCATATGGCATTCTTACCATGAATGGTCAAGAATGGGTAAATTCTTCTTTGCCAACATCAGGAAGTGCCGACCTCACAGTCGTTAATTGGAGCTCTACAGCGATGGGCTTTACGGTCTATTGTTGGCTGGGCGATTGGCCGCAAAACGCTCAATTTGGTTCGAATATCGCGATGGATGAAATTTTATTCTTAGACAAGCGCGTAGGAACCACACCAAAGGGTCCGGTTCCTGTTATCATAACTCTCGCTCCTGCGAGCGGACCAGTGGGCACAAAAGTTCAGATTATCGGTTCGGGGTTCACAAACAGTAACGATATTGCATTCGTTGGTTCTACAAATCCTGTTTCCGGTTCAAATCCCAACACTGTTTCTCCGGTTAATGGCGAGATCCATTTTACCAATGTAAATTCTACAAATGGGAAAGTTTTGGCATTTACTGTCCCAGCACAATTTGCGCCGCAAACTGGCGAGATTGGAATAACCACTCAACCATCAGTAGTGCCAGGGGTTTATTATGTTATAGTGCAAACAGCTAATGGGAAAAGCGGGGTGAGTTATTTTAAAGTTACGAATGTTGGAGAAAAACCAGATTTTATTCCGTCGGCTACAAGTTTTGTTATTAATGAAAACCTTGCATTGAGAGATTTAGGACCAGAAGTTACTAAATTGCAAGGTCTTTTAGCAAAAGATCCGTCTCTTTACCCGGAAGGTTTTATAACTGGATATTTCGGTTCATTGACGCAAAAAGCAGTGCAGCGCTTTCAGTGTAAGTATGGAATTGTTTGCTCCGGCACTTCGGAAACTTCGGGTTATGGAAATGTCGATTTGAACACAAGATTAAAAATGGAAGAGATTTTTGGTGGAGCAAAACCGGACAATTCTCAGAGCAATAGTAATACATCGACAGTTAATCAAAATCAGCAAGAGTTACAGAATAAAATCAATGATCTTATGAAACAAATTCAGCAGCTACAAGCACAACTTCAATCATTAATACGATAGGTTATCCGCTAACGTTTGTAAAAACTGGCGACCTACTTCGCTAGTTTTTATTAATTAAACTTTTTGATTTTGGTGGCTGGGGTGGGATTCGAACCCACGACCTGACGCTTATGAAACGTCTGCTCTGCCACTGAGCTACCCAGCCATACTATTAGATTTGTAATGAGGTGGAACCGGTCGTTTTGTCACTTATCTGCGGTGGCGCTTATATAGTAGTTTGTTGCGGGGGCGGGAATCGAACCCGCTCCGAGAAGGTTATGAGCCTCCCGCGCAACCGGAGCGCCTCCCCGCGTCACCAAAGATACCAGAAAAACACAGCTCTTTCAAGACAGAAAAAGATTTGCCTCAATTTTCACGCACCTGCCTGCCGGCAGGCAGGCCCGCTTTGCCGTCGGGCAGGTATGTGTGAAAATTGAATATGTAATTATATGTCTTCAAAAATCACGCATATGCGTGATTTTTGAGGCACGCCCCTTCGCAATCATTTATTATGTTTTGCGTTATATATTGACAGTACCTTATTTTAATTATATAATCATATTAGTAATCAAACAACTTTTTAACGAAAGACAATATTGAAACTTATTGCAGCTGGTTTGGTGTGTGCATTGTTATTTACCGCCTATAGCCGTTACATTATTCAAATAGTGAGACACGAAGTTGCACCGACTCTTTCATCGTGGATGATGTGGGTTTTTGCGACCGGTTTGAATGTTTCGAGTTATCTTGTCGCGTCCGATCAAGACGTATTGAGCGGAACCTACCTTATTGTCGATGCCATAGGATGCGTTTTGATTGTCGGAGCGGTTATTCTTTGGTCGTACCAAGGTTTTGTTTTGAAACCATTCGAACGATATTATCTTATGGTTGCGGTGGGGATTGGAATATTTTGGTGGTTGTCCCACGATGCGTTTATGACCAATGTATTGGTTCAGGGCTTGATTGCGTTGGGGTACGCGCCGACTGTCCATAATATTGTGGCTTCAAAGAAACATTCCGAGTCCTATGTGACGTGGCTATTTTTCCTCGCTGCTTCAAGTGTGGCTATTTACTTAGCAAGCGAGGGCGGTAGAGTTTTGGCTTTGATATACGCGATTCGCGGTACGGTTATGATTTTGTTGCTTTTAGCGCTTATGCGAATGTACGATATGATCAACCGTACTTCATAATTTTTCGAGAAAAACGAAAGGAGATTAAAGATGGAATTAAAAGATTGTAGCGGATTCGGTTTGGATGAATTCGCCGAACATTCGGAAAATCATCCCGGAGTGATGTTACAAGAAATTCCGGAAGAAGATTTGATTGTGGTGCATACGCGTCACGGCAGCGTTTATCTTATTGCTATGGTTAATCGTAACCAAGGCATAGTAGCGGTGCAGGGCAGTGGGCAATTTCTGCGGCGTACGACGCTTTGTCATTTGAATGGTTCAACGATGGGCGGATCGGCTATAAAACCAGGTTGGCTGGGTTTAGATATGTGCTTGGAGCTCAGAATACTCGGGACCAATCAAACGATTACAACCTCATTAATTCATTACATCGAGATATTGAAGAAACCGGTTGAAGCGAAGTTGCTCATTGAAGCCGTAGTCGAAGAGGAAGGAGGGAGTGGGTGGGCTATACTTTGAATGTTTGGAGCAAATCTACGGACTGGCGAGCAAGATATTTGAGTAATTTTGCCGCAGATCCCTTTGAACTTGAAGGAGAAGGGTTTGCTTCGGTTGAAGGATTTATCCAGGGGATCAAATACCCTTTAGATGATCCGAGACGCGAACAAGCTTTTAATAGCGTTGGTAAAGAGGCTAAACGGTT
>JACRFG010000053.1 GCA_016234345.1 Candidatus Jorgensenbacteria bacterium | reverse complement strand
CAGATTTTCTTAACAAGGAACGAGCTTAGAAAATTATCTCAAATAAATTATAATTCAAGCCATGACTATAACTATTTGCGGATCTATAAAGTTTTTCGAGCAAATGCTCGAAACGAAAAATAAACTTGAGGGTATGGGTCATACCGTTTTAATGCCCATAAAAGCCGATGACGTCGATTATTGGTCGGAGGATAACTCGAGCCGAGTCCAGGCAAAAAAGAAGTTTGAGTTTATCTCGGAACATATGGATAAAATAGAAAAATCGGATGCTATTTTGGTAGTGAATGTGACCAAAGGAGATATTAAGAATTACATCGGAGCCAACACTTTTCTTGAGATTGGTTTCGCTCATTATCGGGATAAAGGAATCTATTTGCTCAATCCGATCCCCAACCATAAGTATATTGAGGATGAAATATTGACTGTGGATCCGATCGTCCTGAACGGTGATCTCACAAAAATCGCGTAGTAGTGTGAATGTGCCAGGATTCAAAATAATTATTTACTAAATGTAAAATATGAACTACGAAACATTAGCAAACATGGAAACAATTAATAAAACTATCTCTGCCCTTCGGGAGCGTGGCATCGAAGCGATTGTTGTGAACGACCGCATGGAAGCACTCGAGAAAGTTAAGTCTCTGATTCCTCAAGGAGCCTCGGTGATGAATGGTTCTTCTCGCACCTTAGAAGAAATTGGCTTTATTGATTATTTGAAATCAGGAAACCATGGTTGGAAGAATCTGCATGAGGAAATTCTTAAAGAGAAGGATTCAGCAAAACAAGCAATGCTTCGCAAGCAAGCGGTTCTCTCGGATTATTATCTGGGAAGCGTACACGCGGTCGCAGAGACGGGCGAACTTGTTATTGCGTCGAATTCCGGCAGCCAGTTACCGCACATTGTTTTTACTTCGCCGAATCTCATATTTGTTGTGGGTACGCAGAAGATAATGCCTAATCTCGATGCGGGACTCACGCGTGTCCGCGAATACGTTCTTCCGCTTGAGGATAAGCATATGAAAGATGCCGGTATGGGCGGGAGCGCCATTTCCAAACTTCTTATCTTTGAGCGAGAACCCGTCTTTATGGGGAGGAAGGTTTATATCATTTTCGTTAATGAAAAACTCGGGTTCTAATCCAATAATAAAAACCACTGAAGTAAAATAAAACGTAAAATAAGAAAAAGGTCGAGTTTGATTAATATCGTATACAATACATAACAATATGAATGAAAAGGAAATGTTTTTAGGAACTCGAAAACACGAGTTTGAAACGAGTGCTCGGGTACTCCAAGCGTATCCGGAAGATAAAGCCGATATGCGTCCTGCAGAAAAATCGAGAACAGCAAAAGAATTAGTTGGAGCTCTTGCGATGGAAGAAGGAGCGATCATGCAGTTTATAAAAAATGGGCGTGTTGATATGTCCGGTGGTTCAATGCCTAAGCCAGCGTCAATGGCGGATGCCATCAAGCTTTGGCAAAAATCAGTCAGTGAAAACAACCAAGCTATCGAAAAGCTTTCTGATACTGATTTTAATAAAAACGTTGATTTTTTCGGTACAAGTATGCCCTTAAACAAGGTACTCTGGACTATACTCATGGATCACATCCATCACCGTGGTCAATTTTCGGTGTATCTTCGCATCGCAGGCGGCAAAGTGCCTCCTATTTACGGTCCAACAGCCGACTATCCATAGGCTACGAGGAAGAATAATTCTTGTTAGCAAAATCCCCTATTCAGTTTCTGCTGTTTAGGGGATTTTAATAAATAAAAAACGAATGATTAATTTGGATGTGTACAGATCTAACGATCGTTAGAATTGTACATAAGATACTTTCTTGTTTGGTTCGCAGTTGGTAATAAAAAAGCCGGACATTACGAATATCCGGCTTTTGAATTGATTTTCTTGTATCGGTTCTCAGAAACATTACTTTACGATATAGTTTTCTCCAATTTCTTCCTTTGACCATGTGATTCTCGAAGCCAATGCTTCGATTACTTCCTTTCCAAGGATAACTTCGGTTGTAGGAACAATAGTTTCAATGTTGATCAATGCTATTTGCCATTCATCGACGTTTACTACGAGCTTCTCTTTCGTAAGAGCCACGAGAGCATGATATTCTTTTTTTCGTTTGAAGATAGTCTTCTCTTCAAAGCCGTTTTTGAGAAGTACGCGTTGTTTTATTTCTGCTGTGATTGCGTGTGAGATATTAAGGATCTCGATATTTTCCCAGTCGATCTCAAAGAGATAAAGATATGCTTCGTTACAAAGCATTTCTTTGATACTAAGATTTTCGGGGTTGTAGAGAGTGATGTGACCGATGTGATCCCCTTCTGCAATTTTAGGGCTCACGTATTGTATCTGCCGTTTTTTAAGGAGTGATCGCGAAGTTATTGCCATCCATACCGCCATCCATGTGTACCATGGCTTGGCAAGATATATTCCCCAGAGATTTTCATGCGGCCAGCGGGAATTTGCTGAAGTGGCATAGAGGTGTTCTATCTTAAAATTCTTACCGTTGGCAAAACAAAGATTGCGTTTTAGTACTTCATTTAAGGATTCCAGAGAATCAATATATTGAGTTTTCAATACCTTTGCCTTTGTGAAAGGTTCTATGAAACTCAGAATATTGTATAACAGCTTATGTCGAGTCACAACTATTTGATTTATAATGATTCCAAACTATGATCAGGTTTATTTTGCACGGCGGATATACAATCGAGAAAAACGAACAAAACGATGCTTTCTATAAAGAATTAAGTAAATACGTACCGGACGGTGGAAACATCTTACTTGTGTATTTTTCGAGAAAAGACGAGGAAGTCAATAAATTTTTTGAAGACGATAAAAATCGTATTTTAGAACAAGCCAAAGGTAAAAAGCTTGTTTTGACTCCGGCATCGGAAGAAAATTTTATGGAACAAGTACGCCATGCACATGCCGTATATTTTAAAGGAGGCAGCACCGAAAAATTGTTCGCTGTATTGAAACGCTATCCCGATTTTACTAAATCAATTGCTGGTAAGGTTATCGCTGGTGATTCAGCCGGGGCGTATGTTCTGGCCAAGTATTATTATTCCGTATCAAGCGGAAAAATCGGCGAGGGTTTGGGATTATTGCCGGTAAGAGTTATTTGTCATTATGAGAGTCCGCGATTCAAGTGGAAGAATGATCCAGTCCTTCTGATGAAACAATATCCGGATAACTTGGAATTGATTGTTTTTAAAGACTTCGAGTGGAGAACATTTGTTCAGTCCAAGTAATACTATGTATTACATTTATATTCTGAAATGCGAGGATGGAAGTTTATATACTGGAATTACCAATGATTTAGAGAGAAGGTTTAAGGAGCATCAAAATAAGATTGGTGGTCGGTATACGAGTTCGCATAGACCCGAGAAAATCGTTTATACTGAAACATCAAAAACAAGAAGTAACGCATTAAAATGTGAGGCTCAAATTAAAAGCTGGCCAAGAAAAAAGAAAATGGTTTTGATCAATACAACAAAAAATCAACATTATGTTAATTGACGATGTCGTGATAAAAATTGCCGCAGGCCATGGCGGTAAGGGAT
>JACRFG010000049.1 GCA_016234345.1 Candidatus Jorgensenbacteria bacterium | reverse complement strand
GTAGATTTGGAAGCACAGATAAAAAACTTACGCCTTGAAGAAGGGCAGTATCAAGCAATTATGCAGCGTTCTGGAACTATTCCCGATACGCTTCAAGTCGCACAGCGCTTAAGCGATGTACGTGGACGGATCGAACGCCTTCAAGGCCAGATTCAATATCTCTCTCGGCAGGTTGATATGTCGACGATTAGCGTTTCGCTTACCGCCGAAGCCGACGTGGAAGTTTTTGGAATCAGGTGGCGCCCACTCTTTGTTATAAAACAGGCTTTCCGCGACGCGCTTTCAGGCGTTACCGGTTACATTGATTGGTTGGTTAGATTTGTGCTGCGCTTGCCGGTCGTTGCCCTTTGGTTGGCTACAATTATCGCTGGCGTCATCATAGCCTGGCGCTTGCTTAGGTGGGTTTGGTTCAGGTTCTTTGGGAAGAAATCGGGAACAGTTTAGAGTTATATTTTCTATCGAGCATTGACAAAATACACCCATAAGTGCTATTATTTTGTCAGTATTTATAAAATCAAATAAATCATCTCACAAAAAAGGAGATCTAATTTTGAATACCCGACAATGGATAGTGATTGTTTTATCAGCGTTTGCTGTTGGTTTTTTCTTTGGCGCTGCGAATAGCATTGCCTTGCTTCAGGGCATCTTCCAGATGTTCAATGCGCTTATGATCGTGGTTGTATTTGCGATCATCGGAATTGCGATTTACCTTTTGAACAAATTCAAAACATAATCCGATTAGTAGATTCTCATAAAATTAGGAAGTAATAACGCCTCAGTCAAACTGAGGCGTTTATCATTACCTTTTTTTAAATAGACTCGCTGTGAAAAGCAGGGCGTTCAGAAGTACCGCGGCTATGCTTGAATCGATGCTAGTAAGATAACCTATAAGCAGGCCGCCGCTTAAGGTGGCTACAGCCAATCCTACGCTTAAGGTTACGAACTCCCTATAGCTTTGAGAGAGATTGCGTGCGGTAGCAGCCGGAATGATTGAAAGCGCGCTCATCAAGAGAATGCCCACGAAACTTATGCCGATTGCGATGGTTAAGGTTACAAGCACGAGAAGAAGCAAATGCATTTTCTCTTGGGATATTTTTGAGGCGGCAGCAAGATCGGGTGCGATTGAGGTGATAAGAAGTGGTTTAAAATATTTGGCTACGGTAAATATTATAGCTAAGCCGATTATTATCTGAAGTATTGCCTGGAATGGTGTGATGTGAGATACGTTTCCAAAGAACGTTTCAAGAAGTTCTGTTTCTGGAGTAATAAGTGTTCCTATTGCGAGCATGGTTACAAAAAGTACGGCGGTCACCGATTCGGTCGCCAGTTTGGTTTTGTGTTCAATTTGCCATACGAGAAGTGCTCCGAAGAACAAAAATAGAACGCCGCCAATCAGTGGTTGAAAGCCGAAGATGATGCCGAGCGCTATTCCGGGAAGAGCCACATGTGAGAGTGCGTCAGACAAGAGCGTCATGCGGCGTAGTACTAAAAATGAACCCATGAGGCCGCTCGCTGCGGCAACCGCTATTCCGGAAATTAGAATGAGAGGAAAAATATCAGGCATGGTTTTCGGTAGTGTCGTTGAAGTGGTGGTGGTGAAAAAAGGCGTGATCGCCATAAACCTCAGACAGGTTTTTGGTGGTCAGGGTCGCTTGTGGCTCGCCGTAGCAGATCATCCGTTGGTTTAGGCAGAGTACGTGATTTGCATAGCGGTAAACCACATGTAGGTCGTGAGATACGATAATAATGGCTATTTTCATTTGATCTTGGAGTTGGTGAAGGAGTTTGTAAATAGATTCCTGTCCGACCACATCAACGTTTTCAGTCGGTTCATCGAAGAGGAGTAGGTTTGGTGTTCCTATTAAGGACCATGCGAGAAGTAGGCGTTGCAATTCGCCGCCAGAGAGATGCGCTATATTGGTGTTGAGAAATTTTTTATCGATTTTTACGAGTTCGGTGATTTTATCGAGAGACTTGAGCGGTGCGGGTTTCAGGTTTAAAAATTCTTTTGCTGTCATTGGTAGATATCGATCTACCTGGAATCTTTGCGGCAGATAGCCAATGTTGGTACCAGGATCCCACGTGATTGTGCCTGAGGTTTGTTTTACAAGGCCGACGATAGTTTTGAGGAGCATTGATTTGCCCGATCCGTTAGGTCCGATTATAGCCAGTACTTCCTCGGGTTTTATTTCGAAAGAAACGTCTTTAAGAATTGTCTGGCCTTCTAGTACAAGAGAAAGCTCGGTTACTTTAAGAAGATTTTGTCCGTTTATTTTTGACATAACGTTCGAATTAATTATACTTGAGAATCATAACAAGCAGTACCTTATCAAAAGGAGAGTCGCGGTGGAAAAGGAAACGAGAGTATCGGTACGAATAACAGCCTGCGCTTTGTTTGGAGCTATCGTGGTTGGTTTGCCGATTGGCTATCTGATCTTGCAAGGTTATTCTATTTCTATTTTTGGCATTATTGTTGTATGGATTCTTATTACTGGGATACGTTACTCAACATTCTACGGAAGAAAAAAGACTTCCGATATTGGCAGTAAAGTATAGTTTTATAGCTTCTCGAAAGAGAAGCTTTTGATTTTTTTATGGTGCAGTATTCTTGAGTTATCAGGTAATTCAAGAATTTGAGTTTTAAGACTCGAAATTTGCCGTCTTACTTATATCTATCAGTATATTTCGGGCGTTAGTAAAATCTTGGTAAAGCGTCTCATTTTGTTTGGTATCAAAAATATTCTGTAGATAGATGTAAAAGTTTGCCATGATCGTGTGGTCGGGGCTAAATAAACGGTAAGCCTGATAAACAGATCCATATGTCCCAAAGTTATGTGGATAAGCCTTAACCCCTCCATTAGTTGTTAATACCGGATAGTTGCTCCTGGTGTTTGCAAGTTGATCAAGTAATTCATCCCAAGTTAGTTGAGAGGATTTATTGTCCTGATTGCGCCAGGTATTTGTTGTTGGATCATAATGATATCGGGTAGATCCATAGCTAGTTCCTATTTCGGTAGAAGTATTAATACGTTCGACTTTAGCTAATACTTGGAAGGTTGATTCCCCAGAACCCTTATTTTCATAGATGATATAGACATTCTTAAAATTCGGCTTGGGAGTTATCTGAATCTCTTTTCCGTTATATTCTTTAGGGTATGAAAAGGAGAATCCGAATTCTTTAATTGTATAGGTCGAATTTTTATCTTGTGGTGTAGTTGGTTGTTGAGCAATTGGTTGTGGTCTTTTTACAAACGTAAAATAGGCGATTGTACCCATGAGTATAATACCCACTACTATTAGGATGATATTAGCAAAACCTTTTTGATTCGTACTCATTTCGCAAGCCTCTTTTTAGTTATACCAAATTTGCAATTTTCCTGTCTGGTGCCGCGGGAGGGAATCGAACCCCCGACGCCAGCCTCTTCAGGGCTGCGCTCTACCACTGAGCTACCGCGGCAATATCTTATTTCTAAATTCCCGCCCCACTCCACTTTTTAGATATTTTTCTCGGATACGAGCGGCAGGACGGTTTTCAAATTTCTCGATATAAATCAGTTTCCAAGGCTTGTTCGACCTTGTTGTCTTTGTATCACTTTTATTGTGTTCCTTCAAACGACGCTCAATGTCAGAAGTTAAGCCAGTGTAATAACTCGTATCTTTTTTCAGGCTTTGAATGATATAAACGTAGTACATATTCCTCGGTTGCGCTCCCTGCCTGCCGGCAGG
>JACRFG010000043.1 GCA_016234345.1 Candidatus Jorgensenbacteria bacterium | reverse complement strand
GAAAAGAAAAGGAAAAGGATTTATAAAAGCGCGATCGCGACCTGCGAACAATCAGAACGCGCTCTCCGCGACACTTTTTCGTCAATCGAAGCGTTTTTGGTTGATTCAGGACCATCCCGCCACGCCTTATCAAAAGATGGAAAACTTATAGAATCCCCGAATTAACTTCGGGGATTTTTGTGCATCCGCATTAAAGATATTTGCATTTAAACTATTTTTCTTATATAATATTTCTGAAGATTTAAGAGGTTTTAGCCCTCGTCGGAGGGATTTTTATTTTATGAATCAGATCAGAAACATAGCCATTATTGCTCAAGTAGACGTCGCCGCGCATTCGCGTGGCTCTCTGACACCTTGCGGTTTCAGTACTTCCACTACGCGAAAACTTCCGTTTTCCCGACCCCTTTCCCGTCAACGTTCGCGATTATCATAAAAATATGAACATACGAAATATTGCAATAATCGCTCACGTTGACCACGGCAAGACAACGCTTGTGGACGCCCTGCTTAAACAATCGGATACGGACCTCGGCAAAGTTGCGAACCAGGAACAAATCATGGATTCAAACGAGCTTGAAAGAGAGCGCGGTATTACCATTTTCTCCAAAAACGCCTCGATCAAATACAAGGATGTAAAAATAAACATTATTGACACCCCGGGTCATGCTGATTTCGGCGGCGAGGTAGAACGCGTGCTAAACATGGCTGATGGCGCATTGCTTCTCGTCGATGCTCAAGAAGGCCCCATGCCTCAAACTCGTTTTGTGCTTAAAAAAGCGCTGGCTATAGGACATAAAATAATCGTGGTTATAAACAAAATCGACAAACCGAACGCTCGCATAAACCACGCCCTTGAAAGGGTAATAGAACTTTTTATGGAGCTCGGCGCAACAAACGAACAATTGAATTTCCCTATTGTCTATGCCACGGGCAAACTCGGCAAAGCCGGATTGGAACCCAATATTAACGCCATGACGGATATAAAACCTCTTTTCGAAAAAATTGTTGAATCCATTCCAATACCAGGATCGGAAAGCGAAGCGCCCCTACAAATGATGATCGTTTCCGTTTCTTACGATAATTACAAAGGTAAAATCGGAATAGGTAGAATCCACCAAGGAAAAATTAAGAACAACCAACCGATTGCGAGGATTACGCGCGAAGGAAAATTAACAAACCATAAAACAGCTTCGCTTATGTGCTTCGTAGGGCTCATCAAATCCGAAGTCAAAGAGCTTTCGGCCGGAGACATTGCGATTATCGCCGGAATAGAAGATATAAATATCGGCGATACGATTACGAGCACTGATAATCCAATGCCTCTCCCGCCTATTATGATCGAAAAACCGACCGTAAAGATGATCTTTAGCACCAACAACTCTCCATTTGCAGGCCAAGAAGGGGAGTATTGCACGTCACGCAACCTCAAAGAACGCCTGGAAAAAGAATTGGACAATGACGTTGCCTTACAAGTAAACCCCGGCAAATCGCCGGATGAATTCGTTGTAAACGGCCGAGGCGAACTGCACCTCGGAATACTTATAGAAAAAATGAGGCGCGAAGGATACGAACTTCAAGTTTCGAGACCCGAAGTTATCTTGAAAGAAGAGAAGGGCATTACCATGGAACCGACCGAAGATGTCTGGATAGAAGTGCCAGAAAAATATTCCGGCGTAACAATCCAAAGAATGAGCATTCGTCGCGGGGAGCTTAAAAATATGAACGTGGAAAACGGAATCGCTTATTTCCATTTTTTTATTCCGACGCGAGGACTTATCGGTTTTAGAAATGAATTGCTTTTGGAAACCAAAGGTTTGGGCATCATCAATTCTCTCTTTGCCGGTTATTTCCCTAAATTCCCGGAATTCGGAACAAACCCACGTGGATCATTAATAGTCCATGAAACAGGCACTACAACCGCCTATGGGCTTTTAAACGCCCAGGAAAGGGGCGTAATGTTCGTGGGGCCGGGCGTTAAGGTCTACGAGGGTCAAGTAGTCGGTGAAAACGCCAAAGCCGATGATCTGGTAGTTCACGTATGCCGTGAGAAACAGCTTACTAATTTCCGTGCCAAAACCGATGCCGTAACCGATGACCTCATCCCGCCGCGCGAAATGACTCTGGAACAATGCATGGAATATATCGGAGACGACGAACTTGTTGAAGTAACTCCTAAATCGATAAGAATCAGAAAAAGAATTTTAAAGAATAACCTAAGAAAGTGATCAGACTATCTTTGCGTCTTTTATCTCATTTAAAATCCTTCTGACCGCTTCAAGGCTTTTATCGTCATAGATAGAAATGGCAATTGCTTTCTTATTTATTTTTTTGACCATCGCTATTTTCTTTTTTAATTCTTCAGCTGAAATTTCATCGCTTTTGGAAAGAAAAATATACTCGGGATTTTTGAGAAGAGTTTTTTTGTATTCGCCAAGCTCTTTCCTGATAACCTTATAATCTTTTGCCGGGCTAGGTGATTCAGCCGAAATAAAGTGGAAGAGATTTTTTGTCCGTTCAATGTGACGCAAAAATTTAATGCCCAATCCTTTGCCGGTCGAAGACCCCTCGATGAGCCCCGGAATATCCGCGAGAATAAGTTCATAATAGACGCCGAGATTCGGTTCAAGCGTAGTAAAAGGATAATTGGCTACTTTGGCCTTGGCATTCGTGAGTTCGTTTAAGAGACTCGATTTGCCGACATTCGGCAAACCTACAAAACCGACATCGGCAATAAGTTTCAACTCCAGACGGAATTCAAATTCTTCGCCCGAAAGACCCGACTGGAATTGTTTGGGACTCGTATTTCTAGATGACCGGAAATGAAAATTACCTTTACCGCCCTTGCCGCCTTTAGCTAAGAGCACCTGTTCGCCGATCTTTGTGATTTCCGATTCGGTTTCTGTTGTAAGATTATGAATTACTGTTCCCACGGGTAGTTTCAATATCAAATCCTCACCGTCATAACCGTCCTTAAATTGATCTCTGCCTTCCCGACCATCTTCGGCCTTAAGCTGCTTCTTGAATCGAAACTGATTTAAAGCGCTCAAGTCGCTTACACCTAACGCATGAACGCTTCCGCCTTTGCCGCCGCTTCCTCCGGCTGGCCCTAAGGACATTAGGTTTTTATTGAACGCAACCGATCCCTT
>JACRFG010000045.1 GCA_016234345.1 Candidatus Jorgensenbacteria bacterium | reverse complement strand
CTGTTCTGTATCCATGTCTTATGAAGATAGAATTTTTTGGTTCTTCTGTCAATATTTGAAATACAATAAACAAACTACAAAAGACCTACTATCTAAAACTCAATTAATTAGCGGTCTTTGGTTGTTCCGTCACGCTTGATGGCCAAAGTTCAGCAATTTTTCGGATTACCTTTTCCGCGTCAGCGTTCCTGTTGGCCCACCGGTAAAGCTCAAAAAGACCGAAAAGAAACTGAGCCCGCTCAGGACTAAGCTTAAGACCTTCCTCAAAGTAATAAATTGTTTTATCCAAATCTTCTTGGCTTTTAGATTCTGACCAAGCCGCTTGATGAATGGCGCCGAGAATTAAAAAATTCTGCGTGTAGTTTAAACTCAGCCATTTGCCTTTGGTGCCTTCGAAATTATTCACGGCGTAAGATTTAAGGGCTTCTCTTGTATTTTCGGGCGGCTTGCGTTGCATGAGTTCAAGTATTTGATTGCCGAGAAATCTAACCTCCTCGCTCTGTCCGACTGGCGAGTAAAAATCGAGCGCTTGGTCAAATCCGCTTCTGAATTTATCAAAATCAAACTGCTCCATTGAGCCTAATCCACGGAAAGATTTTATAAAAAGCTGGGATTTGCGGAACGGCAAATACGACCCGAAAACAATAGCCGCAACGGCCGAAAAAATAATAAGTGAAATTGTAATTTTTTTAAGCATGATCAGCTGAAAAATCATTGGTTAGATAATTAATGAATCCAAAAAGAAGAAATAAATTCAAGTAAGTAGGAAGTATGTCAAAAAGCACAATTCCTTGAACCAAGTAAGTTACCGGAATAGCGACAACTGCTGCTTGCTGGAACGGAGACAATCCAGCAAAAGGCGAAGAACCATTATTTCGCGATTTGATAATCAGCCAGTAAAGCACCACAAAAATAGCTAGAAAACTCGAAAGGCCTATGACTCCGGTCTCGGCCAAATAATCAAAATAAATGCTGTGTGCCCTATCAAACCAAGTTTCGGTGCTTTTGCCCGGAACAAAATGCCTTGGATCGAAATATTTATCGAAAACTACGCTGAAATTCTCCGGACCCCAACCAAGAATAGGCCGTTCTTTCCAGCCTTTTATGGCCGATCCCCAAGTCCAAAACCTAGGTGATGCTTCACTCAGCGTGAAATGAAGCACGCGACTTCCCGGCAAGCTTTTCACAAAAGCGGAGTCTCGAGCGGAAAACATTGCTGCTCCCGCAACAATAAGCATGCCAAGCGCTATAGCACCCCACCGCCGAAACGACCCTTTAGACGTAAAAATGAAATACACACCACCCACAAAAACGGCAGCCAAAAAGCCCATAAACGTTCCTCTTGTTTGAGCAAGCCAGAAAAATAAGAAGTACAGAATCATTAATCCAGCGAGAACAAATTTCCGCCAAGCAACTTTGGCTTCTATAAAAAGATGGAGCGCGTAAAACAAAATGAAAATTAAATAAACGCTCACGTAAGCAGAATTGCCCAGGCTGCCATGAAAACGTTCGGTGGTAAGTCTACCCCAAATTGTAGGTGCCACAAGCTCACCGGTCACGGCGCTCCGGTAAGGACCTATAAAACCGCCGATCTGGGCTGCAGCGGCAGTACCGTAAAGGATCATGATAACGGCGGCCACCAATGACACTCGGAATATTGTGTGCCAATGCTCGCGCTCGAAAAGAACCGATAGCAGAACAAATAAAATATAAAGATGAATCAACTGAAAACCGCCTTCGCCTCGCTCAAAATTTGACCAAAACGATGCTTGAGGGGCAACGCCGAAAAAACCAGCCAAGACAAACACAACCGTAAATATGCTCACGATCAAGGTAAGTTTTGATCTGAAAACAGCTTTTAAGCGCTCTTCGTATTTTTTAGCATCGGGAGAAATTAAGAGGCCCACGAGAAATGTGATAAGCGCAATATCAGTGACTGTTCGAAACCATACATATTTCCCGACAATAAACGGGAAAAGCGTTGAGGGCGTAACAAAAATTATCGCGAGCGGCACGAGATAAATAAAAAACCGCGAAAGCTTAAAATAATCAACCATAAAGCGGAATGCCACTCAGTTTAATGGATGAAACAGTAAATTACAACTCGGCTACAAACCGAGTTTTTCGATCATAGGCTCTACTAACTGAAAATTGGGAGATTGCCTGAACTCAGGTTTTGCCTCCAATACCAATCGAAACGCTTCTTTGGCTTTGTCGTATTGATTTGTATAAAAATAAACAATGGCGAGTTTAAGCCATGAGTCTAAATCATAGTTATTTTCACGGACAGTCCATTCGTACCACTTGATAGCATCCATGTATTTTTCAGCTTCGGCATAATAATTAGCCAGCATCCTGGCCTCAAAAGCTGTTTTAGGCTGACGCCTTAATTCTTTAGCTCGATCAATCTCTCGAAATCCCTTGTCTCTCTCACCGGACTGAAGCAACACTAAACCATAATAAAAATGGGGGTCGCCTGCTTCAGAATCAATACTAACCGCCTTCTCCATAAGATTTTTAGCTTCGTCCAATTTACCCTGTACCACCTTAAGCCTAGAAAGAGTATAAAAAACCTCTTGTCGATTAGGACTTAATTCGCTCGCTTTAACTATCTGTTCTTCGGCTAACTTCAAATAATTCGGATCGAAAGAATGAAAAGCTGATGCCGTGTCGGCCAATGTAAGCCGCAGAAAATAATCGAGCGGGTGGTTTACAATTGCGTTCGCCAGACCCTCCATTGCTTTAGCCGCCACTTTTTCCACATCAGGTACTTCGATATCTTGAGCATATATATCGGAAAGAACTACCGCAAAATCTTTTCTTGTATAGTCCAAATAAGGATTCGCGGTGGTCAAGGCCTGCTCGTAAGACTCCAAAGCTCTGTTAGCATCGCGATTCAAAAAATAATTCAAACCCCAATACTGACGATTATTCGCATACACAGCCCTAATGTTAATGAAATAAACTGGCACTAACGATAAAACTATTATTATCGTAGCGATAATTTTACCATCCATGCGCATCGGAGCTGACGGAACACTAGAATTTAAAACTTCAGACGCCCTATAGTAATGTCCGTCAATAAATGCGGCGAGAACGAACAATAAAAGATATGACCCGAATGTATCAAAAATAAAGAAATTCTGTCCCAGATAAGCAACAATAACTCCCATAAAAATTCCTTTGCTTGAAGCTGTTAAGTTGCTTCGAATCAAAGTATAGAAAAGTGCTGCGAGAAAACCAAGGTAAGCAATAAAGCCGATAATGCCACCGTTAACTAGATATTCAAAAAATACGTTGTGGGGCTTGTCAAAATACGTTTCTGAAAATGAATATCTAAGAAGCTTGGGATCGAAATGTCTATCAACAGCATATTTAAAATGATCGAAGCCATAGCCGAAAAAAGGTCGGTCTAAAAACGACTGCCAAGAAATACGCCAGGCAATAAGCCGCGGTCCAACTTCAGCCCGCACACTTTCTAAGTTAGCGAAACGATCTAGACCGGGAACCGATTTCCAAAATGGCAATTGGCGGGTGAATACAAAGAAAACGCTCATCCCTAAGATTAGGCATAAAACTACTGTAGATATTTTACGTATCATCTTTTTGCGATGTTCAAACCATGACGTCGGTTCATCGCCAAAACCATTGCGAGAGCTATAAGCCAAAAACGCAATAACACCCAAAAATAAGCCGACAATCGCGCCACGAGTTTTGGTCACAAAAAGCGCCACAGAATTAAAAACTATAGCTATGCCGAATAATACGCTAAAAAATTGATTCTTCTTACCCAAAGAATTAATCAAAAACCAACCACCAATAAAAACATGGAAGATTAGATAAGATGCCAGAAAGGCGGCGTTCCCAAAAAATGTGCCGGGTCTTTGGATTTCGTAAACTAGAAATGTTTGATAAGGAATGATCCTGGCTACAACGGCCACGGTTATTATGGCGATAATTGAACTTACAGCCAAAGATATTCCCAAATACCGCCGCCAATTAATCGAGTGAGAAATAGACGAAAGTACAATAAAAAAAACAGCAAAATGAATTAAGGTAATAAGACCTATCATCCTGTCCTGTGTAGACCAAAGCGCCCGATGCACATCGGGATTTAAAAATGACCCGATGGCAGTAACAAAAAGAAGAACAGAGAGGCTTATTCGTAAGGGCGTCCATCGCGGACGATATGTAGGATAAAAAATAATCAATACTAGCCAAAACGCAAAAAGAATTTCAACCAATGATTGAAATGTAAAAACCTTAAGCGTAATAAATGGATAAATAAAACTCCGGTTGTAGAGTAACGGTAATAATAATGCGGCGTAAAGAAGGGATTTGATTGCTTTAAGCAAAAATTGTTCTCGGAACATATATTCGAAACTGATTATAGCCGATCCACAAAGCTTAATCTATAAACCAAAAACCGCCCGAAGGCGGTTTCTGGTTCCTGTAAAAACAGGATCAATGCTATTCGTAACTTACGTTAACAACCGTAAACGGAACAGTGCTTGTTTCAAGCGCAATACCAGCGGTCGAACCATCATCCCAGGCCACGTCACCCACTGCGTTTATCAAGACCGAGAGTGATTCACCTGTCGAAGCTTGGTTAAAGAAGCTCGCAGAGTTCACCCGGATCTTAGACGCTTGAGTTGAGCCAGCCGAAAGAGTGAATTGAGGACCGAAGGTTACTGAGCAAGAGTTACCGGCACCAGGCGTACAGGTCTGCTGCGAGGCAGAACCCATGGCTGTACCGTCAGATTTCAAGAGGTCAACAGTAAATGCCGTAGAACCGGCAGATGCCGCAAGACCGTTGAATTTAACAGATACAGTACCCAAGATCGCTTGGTACGCAGAGTTGGCTGTCCAGTTCACCGTAGCTAGATCATCCACAGCCGCTCGTGATCGAGCAGTAGTAGCACCGATCAAACTCGAGGTGAAGCTGAGCTTTGTGCGGAACACTTTCATGGCGTTACCGCCAACTGTACCGCTGAAGCTCACCGTAGCAGAGTTATTTGAATCTCTACCGTAGGACGTTACATCAGTCGAGGTAGCATTAATACTCCAGACGTGACCACTGTTCGAAACAGCACCAGCATCAAACGAACCAACATCACCCTTGACCAATAAGGTCTTGGAGTTGCTCTTCGAGACAATAACTGGAGTGTTGCCGAAGCTGAACGTCACTGTTGAAGTTGTAGTACCACCGATTGTCGGCGTAAGTGGTCCGGCGATAAGAGTTGATCCATCATAGAGCTTCATATTGTTGAATGAAGTTCTACCAGCGGTGTTATTTGCAATCGTGTCAAGAAACGCAAGATCAGTTACTTTAATGTCTTCAACGTTGTTAGCAGTAAGCCGGATAGAAAAGACGGAGTTATCCGCGCTACCCATCACGATGTACTGCGATGACGGCGTTGCCGAATCTGCGGCGATAGTCAAGGTCGGACCAGATGAAATCACAATGTCTTGACCGTTCGTGGCAGCCGGAGACGTAACCGAGCTATTCGATGTAACACCAGTTGCAGTCAAGCTTACGTAGTCGATCGTTGACGTGTGTGTCGCTGCCGATGTCGAAGTCAGAATGTCGGCAAAGACATCAACCGTGACCGAACCACCAGCCGGAACTGTGATTGGTGAAGAACCAGAGAAAGACAAACCTGTCTCGGCATCACCAATAGTTGGACGTGTCGTACCAAATTGGCTCGATCCAACCATAAGTTTCAAGCTCTGAAGGTCAAAGTTTGCGTTTGAATCTTTGTCAATGGTTATCGTCGAGACCTTAACAGATTCCGCAGCCGATGCAGTGAGGACGAACGACGCAACTTTAGAATTGTTTGCACCAGCAACGAAGGTCGGGTTCTGATAAGAACCATTAGCAGCAACAGTCAAAGGCGT
The DNA here is from genome assembly GCA_016234345.1 of Candidatus Jorgensenbacteria bacterium. Classification (GTDB taxonomy): domain Bacteria; phylum Patescibacteriota; class Minisyncoccia; order UBA6257; family GWB1-50-10; genus JACRFG01. The sequence goes on along the minus strand of JACRFG010000045.1, from coordinate 14,218 downwards.
GGTTGAGATAGTCAACGCTGCACCAGTGGCTGTACCACTGTTACCAGCCTGGAAAGAAATCTGACCTTCCAAGTTAGAAGTCATTGCCGGCAAGCTAGCCGTTAAGGCGGTTACGTTCGCAATCGTCGACAAGATGTTCACCCGTGCTGAGAGAACTCTGGTTGAGTTAGCCGGAATAATGTAGTTAATCGGCGAACTCGAGGTACCAAGGTGGCAAGTAACGTTGGCCGCAGCTAACGTACACTGACCATTGCCAGTACCCGAAGCGACCGTCGAAACCGTGCTTCCGACCTGACCACCGACATCGTCGATGAGTTGAACGTTTTCAATTGATGCGGTTACCACCGTTGAGCTAGAAAAGTCGGCGGCACCAGTGCGGGCAATCCGGAGATCAAGGAATTTAACCTTTACCGGTTCACCTGCAGCGTAGATAGCAAACTTACCGAGCGTTACGTTGGCTGCACCAATCGGAACATTACCCGTTGGCGTATCTGAAGCCTTAGATACTGTAATCTGACCTTGGTTGATCGAGATCTGGTTAGAGTCATCGGTCACCGTCGGCGAGATACCAGTGTTGTACTCCGAATCTACGAAGTAAAGATCGTAGGGGCGAAGTGTTCGGACCGTCAAGTTTCGGTTCGGGCTACCCATGATGTCTGCATAGACATCAACGGTTGAGTTACCGACTGAAACTCTGACTGGACTACCGGAAAGATCGAAGACGGCTGAACCATCCGATCCAGCGGTAGCGAGGGTTGAACCAATCTGATTACCGTTGACCAAAAGACGCAAATTGCGTACGTCAGCCATGTTAGCTGAACCTACCAAGCCGTATTTTACGCTCTTCAACCACACCGAGCTGTTCGAAACCGTAACGGTGGCACTACCAAGTAAAACATTGGTTGTTCCAGCATCAACTGTAGAACCAACGCTGTTGTAGTTCCATGTTACTGAAGCGATCGATGGGTTTGAAACGCTTGTTACAGCCAAGATCTTTGAGTCAGACGGTAAGCCTGAGACGACCACACCTCCAGCAGTAACTGAGTCCAAAGTCCAGCCATTTGACTGACCGGACGTCGCACTCGAGGAAAGATCCATGCGGAGAGTGAGATACACTGTCTGGCCAGCACCAACCGAGATATTCAATCCCGAGAAAGAAGCTAAACCACGCGACAGAGAGCTGTACTGCGCAATAATTGCGCCATCAGCATTGGCTAAGTAAAGGTTGTTGATGTTTGAATCGCTCACAACCCCAATCTTCTTGAAGGTCATAGCACTTAACGTTGCCGGGCTTGAAGCACCAGCAGTAAACATCCACTTCCCTACTGCCACCTGACCGGCACCGGCGATAGCGCTGCCAGCTGGACTGTCAGAGGCAAGCGATACCACGAGACCTGATGCAGGAACCACGCCCGGTGTTGGATAACCAGGAGTTGGCGTCGGATAGGAAGGAGCGGCTGCAGCAAATGCAGCTCGACTCTTCGGACCGAAATAACCGGCGGCTGGCGAAACACCAGCTGCGCTTTGCCATGCAGCTAAAGCAGCCTTGGTCATTGGACCAAAGAAGCCAGTCGGGGCGGCAACTTTTAAGTAACCGCCGTCGATTAACACTTGCTGTAAGGCATTAACGTCATCGCCTTTGCTGCCCACAGTGAGGTCGCGGGTAAAGCTGTAAGAAGATGAGCTTCCGCCTTTAGCGGTGTTCAACTGCGATTGAAGTGCTTGAATTTGTGCAAGGAGCGCTGCAATCTGTGACTGAAGATCAGCCGATGACTGAGCGTGCACAACAGGAACAAGGAGTGTCGCACCAGAAAGCCATACCGTCGTTGTGAGGGTAAGACCAACTGACGCGACTTTTCTTACGAAATTATTCATATAGTTTTAGTAATTCGACTTTATTTTTTATTTTATCGACCTAATATTTTTTAGGTTCGTCGACCTTTTTTAATTTTTATTATGGACACTACGCCGATATCTTCGACCGACCGCCGACTTAGTGAGGATCAGTGGCGGAAGAGACAGAGGAATAGTGGTTCGGTATTGAAACTGGCAATTCAAACTGACTCCGTTTTTGTTTGTGTCTACATTAAACAAAAACTCGCTTTATGAAGAGCGAGGCTATAAAGAGACAAATAGAAAAACGCATCAACAAATCAAAATGATTTGTAGAGAGCGCTTTGCTCTTTGCCAGATTGGGCTTAGCCTCACTCTAAGCCTGGTAATGGCTATTATATTATCTAAAGAACCTTTGTTAAGAACCTAGCTTGTGGATAAGTCCTTTCTAAGCTGGTTCCTAAATATAACGAGAGCGGTGATGCTATTGTTACTACTGAACATACCACTTGCTAGCGGCGAAAATGACCATACTAACAGCAATAAATGCCGAAATATTGGTTAAAAACAGTCGGGGCGTCATATTGCCTTTAAAACCAACTATAAAGGCGTTGCGGGTCATAGAACAAAAAAGGGCGAGTAATGCCGCTGCGTTAATGAAACCCAAAGGCAAAAAACGAACTATCCAAGCAAGCTCTATAACAACTAAACCAACTGCAACTGCCGCACTCGATCGATACATACGCCAAGGCACTCCGCCGAACACAAAAGATTCATGAGTTAAAAAGACAAACGCAATAAATACCAAAACATACATCCACCATTCGTCACTGTTTACAGCAAAAAAGGCGGTGAATATCAAAAACGCTAACGCCGTTTCTGTTATATCGTATATGATGTCACGCCGCGAAAAAGCCAAACTACCAATCCCGATCAAAGCCACAAGAATACCGATACTCAAAAAACCAATCAAAACATTGGGAACCCTAAGAGTTAAACTAAAAAGACTGGCTAAGACGGCGATAAAAAACGAAACTGAAATAACGTAACGCTCTAAAAGAATAAAATGTATCCAAAATACTGTTACGATAAGCGCAGCTACTGCCCACCAGGCAAAACCCGTATAAACAGCCAGAAATATAGTTCCGGAGAGAAATACTCCCCTAAACAGTAATTTCCACGCTGTTCGATTGGTTAAGAGAGATATTAACCTTTTGACCATCTTTTATGTTACCACGCACTATTTTATCTGCTAAAGCATCTACAATCATTTTTTGAATTAATCGCTTGATCGGACGCGCACCATAGTCGGGATCAAAGCCATGACGCACGAGATAAGTCCGAACCGATGGTTTCACATTCAAAGTAATTCCTTTCACCGTCAAACGTTCAGCCAAACGGGCAAGCTGTATATCCACGATCTTACCGACATGCTCGGCATTAAGCGCGTGGAAGATTATGATGTCATCAAGGCGATTCAAGAACTCCGGCCTAAAAGTGTCGCGGAGAGAAATCATAACTTTTTCTCTAAATTCTTCTTCTCTTATGCGGCGACTGTTCCCTTCTCCCTGAGCAAATCCCAAACTGGAAATCTCTTTAAAATAGGAACTACCCACATTTGACGTAAGAATAATCACTGAATTCTTAAAATTAACCATTTTACCCTTACCATCGGTCAATCGCCCGTTATCTAAAACCTGCAAAAGAATGTTGAAAACCTCCGGATGTGCCTTTTCTATTTCATCAAATAGAATGAGGCTATAAGGGCGGTGTCGCACAATATCAGTAAGCCGTCCACCTTCCTCATAACCCACGTAACCAGGCGGTGAACCGATAAGACGGGCCACCGCATGCCGTTCCATATATTCGGACATATCTATACGAATCAGCGCTTTCTCGTCATTAAACATGAATTCAGCCAATGCTCGAGCAAGCTCGGTTTTACCAACACCGGTTGGCCCCAAAAACATGAATGAGGCACCCGGTCGGTCTTCATCAGCCAACCCAGCCCGGGAACGCCTGAGTGCCCGAGCAACAGCTGAAATACCTTCTTCTTGACCGACAACGCGTTTACCGATTTCATCTTCGATCCGTATCAATTTTTCCATTTCGGATTCAAGCATCCGCGAAACAGGGATACCGGTCCAACGAGCCACGACTGCCGCGATATCTTCTTCGTCAACAACTTCTTTAATAAATTTTTGCTGGACTTCATGCTTAACCACTTTAGTTTTGGATTTAATGTTAGTTCCGGAATTCGATGAACCTTTTACATGTTTCTTTTCGAAGCTAACATATTCTTTTTCGGCAAAAGGAAGTTCACCGTAGATTATTTGGGCAACCCGTTCAAGATTGCCTTCACGTTCGGCCACTTCGGCCTCGCGTTTTAAATCATCTATTTTTTTGCGTAAAGAGTGATAATTCTCTTGTTGAGTTTTTTCGGTACGCCATTGAGCCGCAAGTTTATTTTCATCACTTTTAATTTTAGTGAGTTTTGTTTCAACTTCTTTTAAACGCGCGGTCTTTTTCTTGCCGCTTTCCTTAATAAGAGCCGATCGTTCTATTTCAAGACGCGTTATTTCACGTCTTAATTCATCGAGCTCCTGCGGTAAACTATCAGACTCAAGCCGCCGCGCTGCCGCGGCCTCATCAATAAGATCGACTGCTTTATCTGGCAAGAAACGATCGGTAATATAACGAGCTCCTAAATTTACCGCAGCTATAATAGCTTCATCGGTAATCTTCAAACCATGATGCACTTCATATTTTTCCTTCAAACCCCTGAGAATGGTTATAGAATCTTCGATCGACGGTTCCTCAACCACAATCGGCTGGAAACGGCGTTCTAAGGCCGCGTCTTTTTCAATATGTTTTTGGTATTCCTTAAGTGTGGTTGCGCCAATGGCGTGAAGCTCGCCACGAGCTAAAGCTGGTTTTAATAAATTTGAAGCGTCAATCGCGCCTTCAGCCGCTCCAGCACCGACAATCATATGAATCTCGTCAATAAAAAGTATGATTTTACCTTCTGATTGCTGCACTTCCCGCAAGAACGCTTTAAGACGATCTTCGAACTCACCACGGAATTTAGTCCCAGCGATAAGCGCTCCCAAATCCAACATTACGATTTCTCTGTTCTTCAACGATTCAGGAACATCACCGGCTATAATTCGCTGGGCCAATCCTTCAACAATCGCAGTTTTGCCAACACCCGGCTCTCCAATCAAAACGGGGTTGTTCTTGGTCCGTCTAGAAAGAATCTGCATTAGACGACGCAACTCTTCTTCTCGGCCAATCACCGGGTCAAGCTTACCTTGTCTCGCCCGTTCGGTAAGATTAACCGCATATTTATCGAGCACTTGGAATTTACTCTCAGGCGTCTCGTCAGTCACGCGAGTCGAACCTCTAAGCTCGACAATCGATCTTAAAAGAATTTCACGCCGTACACCCATACGAAGCAATACGTCTTGTCCTCCCGAAGGAACATCAAAAATAGCAACCAAAAGATGCTCACAGGAAATAAATTCGTCTTTGTACTTCAACGCTATCTCAGCCGCGCGGTCAAGAACGCGCATAAGCTCCTGAGATAAATAAAGCTGGCTAACGTGGCCGCCGCCGACAAATGTTTTCGGTAAACGACCAAGTTCTGTTTCAAGATTGCGTTCAAGTTCGCCAACATTCACCTGTGCCCGCACAAGCATAGGACGCACAAGCGTCGCGTCGTCATCAAGAAGTGCGACGAGAAGATGTAGAGCCTTAAGCTCGCCATGGTGATATTTCCCGACAAGCTCCTGAGCTCTCTGAAGAGCTTCTTGGGCTTTAATAGTAAATCTATGAAAATTGGGCATGTTTTTTGTTGAATTCTGTTACTTTTATTTTATGAAGATATTGTAACAAGGTAAACGCTGGCCATCAACCAACGCTAATTTCAGAAGTTTAAGAACGCAAATTTTTCTAACCCTCCGGTCTTTCCTCTAGTTTAACGGTAAACGTAAGCATCTGATCACCGCGGCGTACCTTAACCGCCACCGTGTCGCCAATATTATATTTTTGAATCACCGAACCGAGCGTTTTACCTTTATCAAGTTTCTCACCGTTAACTTCAAGAATAATATCTTCGGCTTGAAGACCGGCTTTTGCGGCCGGAGAACCGGACACAACGGCCGGACCTTCTTCTGTACCTCGCACAAGAGCTCCATAATCAAGAGAGAGCTTCTGTTTTTTAGCGACTTCGTCACTCACCATCAAATACCTCACGCCGAGATAAGCCGCTTTGATAGCGCCCGTTTTTTTAACTGATTCGATGTCACGCTTAGCCTGGTTTATAGGAATAGCAAAACCGATATTCTGGGCGCCGGCTACGATTGCGGTATTAATACCAATAACCTCACCTCTCAAATTTAAAAGCGGGCCGCCCGAATTGCCGGGATTAATCGCGGCATCGGTCTGCACGACTCCCTGTATAGATTCGGATCCAAAATCAGCTCCGGAAGCCGTAATATCGCGAGACAAACCTGAAATAACGCCGACCGATACCGTATTCCTGAATTCTCCGAGAGCATTGCCTATCGAAATAGCGGTTTGACCAAGTTTAATCGTATCAGAATTGCCAAGCGTGGCTGGCAACAAACCCAGAGCACTGATCTTAATAACAGCTAAGTCTTGTAAGGGATCACGAGCCAAGACCTTGGCATCATACTTTTTACCGTCATTGGTTAAAACCGTATAATCTGCTTTCGTGTCAGATACCACATGTTTGTTAGTCAAAATCAATCCATCGGTCGTGACAATAAATCCCGTGCCACCCCCAACCTCTTGACGTTTAGTGCCTTTTTGGCACGGTTCGTAAAACTGAAAACCAAAGCCTTGACCGAAGAAATTACGAAATTCCGGCGGCAAATCTTGAAAAGGATTAGAAGGGCATTGTTCGATAATCGGCAAATCTTTGGATATAACAATAGAAACCACGGACGGTGCGGCTGACTCAACCGCTCGAATAACCGCTTCTTCATAATCAAGAGTTGGTTTATAAAGCGGTACCTGTGCCTGCGGCGATGTATTTTGCGGTACCGTTGTAGTTCCGGGTGACGCGTTGGGTACGCCACGAAGGAAATTTAAAATCTTATCCCAAGCTCCGGCCTTAACCGGCTCTGCAACCAAAAGCAACACCGTGACAAGCGTAACCAAAGAAATCACTATTGTGAATTTGAATATGCTCTTCCGCATGATGCAAAATTATCTTATTTCGTACCTAAGCACCACATTAACTTTTATTTCTTGTGAACCCGGCTCAATTGTAGGCGCTACCACATCACCACCACCACGTTCAGCCATCGGAGCTGCAGCATAATATGTTTTAGGATAATATCCGCCGCCTTCATCAATCGAAAGCAACCTACCGATACCGAAACCACCAGCACGAGCAATCACAAGGGCTTTATCCTTACCCTTTTGAATAGCTTCAGTTCTGGCCTGATTTTCAAGTTCAGTCGGATCATCCACAGTGAAAGAAAGGGAAGAAACGGAGTTAGCGCCTTCACCCACCACACCAGCCAATATATCACCGATTTTAGAAAAATCTCTTACTTTAACCGAAACTGTCTGAGTAACCGTATAGCCGACTATCTCCGGCGGCGGACAAGGACCGCCAATCCGCGGACAGCTAAAATACTGATACCGCGGCTCCAAATTATAACTTGCGGTTTTAATATCTTTGGCATCAACCCGGTTTGATTTAATAAATGAAATTGCTTGGTTAACTTTTTCGGTATTTTCTTTTTGAAGTAGCCCGAGGTTTTTATCGCCTTGGGTAATCACGCTGAAAGAAAATGCTGCTATGTCGGGTACTGCCACCGCTTCGCCTTCGGCGGTAACCGAAAAACTCCGAAACGATGATGGTTCGATAGATTGGGAATAAGATCGGACAAACACCCAAAGCGATAAGGCGGCCATTAATACTGATATAGAAATAGCAATATGTAGATAGTTTTTTATTTTTGTATCCATAAAATCAAACTAAACCATTCTTTAAATATACGACAGTAATTATTATTTGTTACAACATTAACCGACTTAAAATACCAGCACAAATAATATAATTAATTGCTCGAATTAATTAGTATTAGGCGTTGCGTTGGGTGACGGATAAGGGCTCGAATACGGGGTTAAATATACAGGAACAGCTTGTACGGTAAACGGAGTCGTGCCTACACCGCTCGGATTCCTACCTTGATTTAGTTGCGGTGAAGCATCCCTTGCAGTTGCATAATAAGAATGTGAACCGGCGCTATAGGGTCCGCCTAATTTTGAACAGATAGAAGTAGCCGTACAAGTATGAATCAAGCTATTATCAACAAAAATACTTATATTAGAAATTCCACTCGCGTCCGTCGCAGTCGCAGTAAAAGTTACCGTCTGATTATTGTAAGGCGAAACCGGTGAATGAATCACCGAAACCACGGGCGGCGTGGTATCTGGAGGTACATAATTCTGAACAGTAAACGAGTACGAAGAACCAGGAACTGATGGATCCTGACCTTGAAGGCGCAGCGGAGAGTTATCCTTGGCTGTTGCAGCATACGTGTGTTGTCCGGCAATGTATGGCCCACCCGCATAGACACATGTAGTAACGCCTGGACATCTCCATATCGGAGTTAACGCCCCAGGCGTTTGATCAACCCAGATATTTATTTCGTAAATACCATTAGAGTCATTAGCTGTGGCTGTAAATGTTACTGTTTGATTGCTTAATGGGTTAGCTGGTGATCTCGTTATGGTTACGGTTGGTGGCGTAGTATCGTTATTCACTGTAAATGAAACCGATGGAGACACGCCAATATTTCCCGCATTATCTTGCGCTCGAGCTCGAACGGTATGCCCGCCATTCGTTAAAGTTCTGGTATTTAACGAATATGAAAATGGAGCGCTTTCAGAAACACAACAGGTCGAACCGCCATCAAGTTCATAATAAACCTTCAAAACGCCGCTGATGTCATCAGAAGTATTAACTCGTAACTGCGTATCACCCGACACAACCGCACCGGCAGTCGGAAAAGCTACAGAAACGGTGGGCGCGGTTCTGTCATTCAATACATTCACCACTACTTCAGTTGATGTGGTGTTCTTACCTGCCCCATCACGAGCGGACGCAGTAAGAGTATGAATATTATTGGAACTTGAAGCCGTATTCCATTGAACAGCCCATGGAGCGCTTGTGTCTTCGAGGCCGAGATTTTGACCATCAAGTTTAAACTGCACGCCGACTACCCCAATGTCATCAGAGGAGGTGGCGGCAACAACGATAGTTCCCGACACGCTAGCCCCATCAATGGGCGATATCATAGATACTGTAGGCGGTGTCAAATCCGGCGCCTCCTGAACGGTAATGATAATGCTTTCGGAATCACTTAAACTGCCTCCACCCGTTGTCGGACGATCAGCGGCAGTCATTGCAATGGTGTAATTACCTACAGTCGTCGGAATCCACGAAAAGTAACCTGTTGTTGCGTCAAACGTTGCGCCTCCCGGCACATTCAAGGCGGAGAAAACAACCGGATCACCATCGGGATCAATCGCGGAAACATGGAAAAGCAATCTGCTTTTGGCCGATACTCGTTTATTACCAATGGGTTGGAGTGATGGCGCACGATTCACGTTATCAACCGCAATAGTCACAGGAAGCAACGCTGACAATCGACCGTCACTCACCGTAAACGTCACAGTATAAACTCCAGCCTGATCAAAACTCGGCGTCCACGTAAAAACTCCGGTACTATCGTCTAAATTAGCGTTGGCCGGAAGCCTTGAAACACCATACGCCAAAGCGTCAGAAACGTCCGGATCGAAAGCAAGAAGATAGAATGTCAAAGGATTTCCTTCATTTACTTTAAGATTTGTTTCCATAAGAGACGAAAATACCGGTGGCCGATTCTCTTGCGATGGGGCGGTAACCTCGATAAATACAGTAACCGCTTCAATCGCCTTGCCGTCACTCACGCTGAAATTAGCGTTGTAAACTCCCGGTTGCGTAGACCGCAAAACATTCCAAACAAATTTGCCGCTATCAGAATCAAATGAAGCTCCGACAGGTAAAGATCCTTCGGTTGAATATGAAAGCTGGTCATGATCCAAGTCGTTTGCAACCACCATAAACTCAACGCGTCCGCCGGCCCTTACGCTTTGATCAGGAATTTCATCAAAAAATGGAGTACGATTTCCCACCGCGCTACCCAAACCGGAAACTGTAATCAAAACCTCTTCCTCGTCTTCTATTTCTCCGTCAGAAACCCTGAAAGAAACTGAATAATTCCCGGCCGACTGATTCCCCGGCACAAGCCATCTAAACGTTCTTGCTTGAGTATCAAAAGAGGCTCCGGGCAAGCCGCTCGTATCTTGAACCGAATAAATCAACGGATCACCGTCAGGATCAACCGCAGCGATAGTAAAGAATACAAGATCACCGGGCTGTACTGTTTTATTGGCAATATTAGCTAATCGCGGCGCTCGATCTTGACGGACTGCCACATCAATAACGTTAAGCTTAAACGTTTCAATGGCCACTTGAACGCCGCTTGTGACTCTAACCGTTACGTTACGAATACCCGAGGATGTAAACGCTCGAGTAAATTCCGACGCACCCGAAGGTCCGTCAATTAATCCATCGCCCCATTCAATGGAATACCTAAGAGGTACCCCACTTCCCTGATATGCTTTTACCAACCACGTTCCTGCTTCTCCGGTGCGAATGCTTGTGGGACCAATAACCGAGGTTATAACCGGAACATCGCTGCCTTGTACACCAGGAGTAGAAACGGAAACAGTTTCTCCTGCTATTATTTGAAAAGTATTTTTATCCACCAAGGCCACTACTCTGTCTTCTCCCAACTGGTAACCTTCAATTTTAACCGTGGCTCCCGAATTTATCTTGGGCAACAGACCAAAAGGATCGAATTCTTTTTTCTTGTCGCCGGCCTCAATTATATATTTAACTTTAGATGTTTTATTTCCTGCAGTTCCGGGAGGCACTATCCGAAACGAACCTTTAAGCACCACTTCTCTTTCCGGTATTTCATTTTGTACTTGAATCGGTAATTTAGAAATCACCGTTCCGGGCAAAAATGATACTAATGCATAAAGTGGGTTTTCGTTTAAGGCTTCAAGAATGGCGGTTTTTCTTTTTTTGGCCAAATCTACCATAGTAAGAAGCGTTTTTTGGCTCACTGGCCCACTCTGACCAACAAACTGTTCATTCAAATCGAGAATGCGGTTGCTGATTGCTTGTATGTTGGTGCTTCGATCGGCAAAGACTGGCTCTTTAATCAACTTTCCTGCTTCAGGCGAATCTTCATTCGCGTTGCCTTCTAAAGAAGAAGGTTCGGCGGTCGGTTGCGGAGGCACTTGCGGACCGCTCAGCCGAGTCGAAGGTTCTGGTTGATCTTGTAATGCGTTCTGAAGAACGCCAAAAATCGATCGAAATTGTTCATAAAGATTCTTGGCTACGCTTGAAAGCTGCGCAGTAAGAAACGATTGAATTATTCTATTACTCGGCTGAGTATTGTTTTGAACAGCCGCTTCCACAAAGCCATACGAAAGAAGCAACGAACCAATCATTACTACTAAAAGAAGTTTTATAAAAACTAACCGTCTCATAAATTATGGTTAATTATAACATACTACAACTGGTTATTTGAGCAACTCTCTAAATTCTTCTAACACTTTAACCAAATCAGGTTTGGTGGTATATCGACCAAAACTTATACGACAAGTCTCCAAGGCCCTGCTTTTAGAAAAACCGCACGCAGTAAGCACGTGCGACGGTTCGGGCGAACGCGTAGTGCATGCCGAACCGGAAGAAATGGCTACTTTGACCTTATCGAACTTGATCAAAAGATCATGAGCTAAATTCTGAGGCAAATAAATGCTCAAAATATTCGGCAAGCGCGGTTCGGCATCATTCAAACCAACTCCAGGACAAATCTGTTTTAGTTCTTCCAAAAAATAATCGGTGAGGGACTTAAGTCTCTTCGATTCATCAGATCGAATTTTCAAAACAAGCTCGATCGCTTTGGCAAATCCTATAATAGATGCGACATTCTCGGTTCCGGAACGCAAGCCAAATTCTTGGCCGCCGCCAGTAATCGCTGCTTCCAAAAACTTTGGTTTATCTCTATTCTGCCGCTTCATATAAAGCGCGCCTATGCCTTTGGGTCCATAAATCTTGTGAGCCGAAAGAGTCATAAGATCCACACCAATGCGTCGCACATCGCAATCCAAAAATTGAAATGCCTGAACAGCGTCGGTATGCAACAATGGAAAACCGTAGTCTTTATTTTTTATGTTTTTTATTTTCCATTTACGAATTTCCTCCCCTATGACAGAAATGGGTTCAACTATCCCAATCTCATTATTGGCATACATTATTGAAACCAAGACAGTACGTTCGTTTAATGCGTCTCGCAGGTCGTTTGCGCTAACAAAACCGTTGCGATCAACCGGTAAATAAACAACCTCGACGCCGGAATGTTCTAAATCTTTAGCTGTTTCAAGCACCGATTCGTGTTCTATAGCAGAAACAATAATTCTGGGAGAAAAAGATTTGTTGTTGCGGCGAAATGCTTTGATCGCTCCGCGCAACGCCAAATTATTGGCTTCGGTTGCCGAACCTGTAAAAATAACTTCCTCAAAATCAGCTCCGATGGCTCGAGCTATTGTTTCGCGCGATTTATCGATAGCGGCTATAGCCTCTTGGCCGAATGAGTGAAGCGAACTCGGGTTTCCGTATTTTTCCATAAAATAGGGCATCATAGCGCTCATGACTTCAGGATCAACTGGAGTTGAAGCGGCATAATCAAGATAGATATATTCTTTACTTTTCATGTTTTCAGATATTATACGTTATTATAATCCAATTTGACAAAAATACGGATATATGGTAACATCTAAATTAGCTAACTATTTTCAAAACTAGATTGTAGAGGAATGTATGCCCGAAGTCGAAGAGAGAAAGTGGCATCAGCTCGCAACAACGCGATGCGGACCGAAAAGCATAACCGTCCATGTTGTTGTCATTTACGGCGAGGATGTGTTGATCGTGAAAAATAAAAGTAAAGAACTCCCTGTCCAGAAACGGGCCCCCGACGGCCAAATGAAAAAGGCCATGAAAGAACCGTGGTGGGGCAATCCGGCCGGAGGAGTAAAAGAAAACGAACGTCCGATTGATAGGGCTGTAATGGAAGTCGCGGAGGAAACGAATCCGAAAAGTTACGATAGAGGCCAGTGGTACGCTAGCATCAAAGCCGCGCTCAAAATCGATGAACATCCCGTATTCGTATTCCAAAAGCCAAACAGCCATTACGATATCTACTTTGTTGGGATACTCGACCAACTTTCAGCTGATCTCCCCAATATGAGATGCTGGGAAGTTGAAGATTTGGCGAGCGGCGTTACTCACGCCGCCACCATGAATCCCCGCAAAGATATCGGCAAGCACCTCGGACAACACGTTTTCCGGGGAACGCCTATCTTCAATGGAAGCATTCAGCGAATCAAACACGCAACAGGATATCCTGTTACGTGAAGTGCACTATGCAGTAAGCCCCACTATGTCGCAAAACGGCTAGTGGGGTTTTTGTTTGAATAAAAATTAAGATCAGGCTACCCGATTATCGGACTCGTCATCACGCGGCCCATCTCTCTTACCTATAATTTTATAAAGATCTATATGCCGCATGAAATAGAGAAGACATGAAAGTATAATTGATGCGAACGCTGCGAAAGAAACCAAACCTATGCCGCAGAGTACGCCAATCGCAGCCACAAACCAAACAGTCGCCGCGGTCGTAAGTCCTTTCACCTGAAAACCTTGCTTTACGATAATGCCGGCACCTAAAAAACCAACGCCTACCACGACGTTTGCGACCGCGCCCAAAAAACCGCTGTTTCGGGCAAGCACCTCCTTAAGGTGAACGGCATCAAGACTGATCAGATACGGCAGGGTAACGCCCACGATAGAAAAAATTGCGGCGCCGGCAGCAACCATAATATCGGTACGGATCCCGGCTTCTTTGCCGGCCAGCTCTCTCTCTAGCCCAACAATGCCGCCAAACAAAATAGCTGCAACGAGCCGCAAAATCATATCTTCAAGGCTTAACATACCACCCATTAACATGTCGATTATTCTAACTCCGCATACTTTATAACACAAGATTTTAAAAAGAAGATCGCCGCTCATTGCTCGAGCGGCGATACATAAATATTTTATAAAACTTCTATAATAAGCTCTACTTTACGGAAATACAGGCTCGCAGGAACTCTTTCGTGGGCTTCTGTAAGCTCTACCGCAAAAACGCCTTCGGCATTTTTAATCATGACCACGGTACCCACTTCAAAT
>JACRFG010000044.1 GCA_016234345.1 Candidatus Jorgensenbacteria bacterium | reverse complement strand
GGGCGATCACACGGGACGAGGCCAGAATTGAACTGGACGACCTTCGAGAGCAGATTGATTTGCACAGCATTGAAAAGAATAGTTTAAGCTCAGACGAATTTGATGTTCGAACCGCTACCGATAAATGTGTTTCGGCATTAAGAAAACCCCATGAATTCTGGCTAAACTTAAAAACGGTTGAACAAAAACAAAGGTTTCAGACACTAATTTTTCCAGAGGGCGTTGTCTATAAAAATCCGGGTTTTCGAACCTCGGAAATGGGGCTTCTTTTCGGGCTAATTAGCTCACAAGAAGCCAAAAAATCTTCACTTGTGCCCAGAAGAGGACTCGAACCTCCAAGGGATTGCTCCCACACCGTTCTGAACGGTGCGCGTCTACCAATTCCGCCATCCGGGCGAGCCTATGAAATTATAACACACGATATGGTACTATAAGCGCGTGAAAATTCGAACAAAACTTCTCCCAAACGGTTTTGCTGTTGAAGTCAACAGCCATTGGGTAAAAAATGTCTATCCACTCTCTGTATGGTCTGCATTTCCCAAAGCATTACGTCAGTCTCTTGCTGACAACGCAGCTTACTTTTTTACTGCGCATTTTGCATTCGAAAACAAAAGTCGGCTCGACTACAGGTTTCCACCACCCTCACTCCTCTCTTTTTTTACTCACGGACTCTGGTATTCACTCCCCGAAGCGGTTCTCGAGATTCCAGAGGCAAAATTTACGAGTGCAGGGTTGCTGCGGGATGCCTACAACAGCGGTCTTCGCACAACTTTCCATGGTCACCCCTACCCAACAAAAGCGACTCAAGCTGCTAAAGTGAACCAACGAACATTCCTCTTTCCATTTAGTTTCGGCAAAGACAGCTTACTTACATATGCGGTTTCCCGTGAGATTGGACTCAAACCCAATCCAGTATTTTTTGTTGAACCAACAAGTTCGTACGAAAACGCCAACAAAGAGAAACTCCGCACACAATTTCAAAAAGAATTTGCCCAACATATTACACCATTTCCTATGACTCTCGGAAACTTCCGACAAAAAGGCGCACTTTTATGGGGATGGGATATGCTTCTGACACAGTACACACTTCTTCTCATCCCATATCTCCACTATTGGAAACCACAATATTTTTTTTGGTCAAATGAACAAAGCACCAATGATGTCGAACCGGATAAACAAGGATACATTATTAACACCACTTATGAACAAGGAATATTCTGGACTGTGCATCTTAATAATCTTCTTCGTTCGTTTTCGAGTAATGCTATGGTTGGAAGCATCATCGAACCCCTCCATGAAATGGCAATTCTCTACATTCTTCACCATCGCTACAAAGAAATCGGGAAGTATCAACTCTCATGCTTTAATGACGATCCAAAGTCCAAAACGCAGAAATGGTGCGGGCGTTGCTATGAATGCGCGAGAGTATATATATTTTTGCTCGGCGTTGGAATCAACCCAAAGTCTGTCGGCTTTGTTGATGATATGCTTGCCATGGACAAAAAGAAACTCTATTACATGTTTGACTACAAAGAACGCACGAGACCGCTCAACATACTGTTTCAAAGTTGGGGAGAGAGACTGATTGCTTTTTATCTCGCCTGGAAACGGGGAGTTCGGGGTGAGCTCATCTCACTTTTTGAACAACAACTCCTGCCTCAAGTGATCAAAGAAAAAGATCATCTTTTCAATACGTACCTGAAAGTTCACTCAACGGAAACTATCCCAGCAGAGCTCAAACCAAAACTTCTGACAATTTACGAAAGTGAGCTTCTAAAATTTAGAAGAGAAATTACACAACGGAAGCTAGCTGCGATCGAAAAATTCTAACAACCTTTGGGCGCAAGTCGCCCGGTATTGTCCGCGTTGAGTGAATGCCAAAAAAGTTCTCTCGGAGTTTTCGTTCATGCTTTTTGGCAAATGCCCCGTAGTGTCGGACGAACGCCCGCATCACAGGGCCGCGGAACCCGCGCCTGTATGCAAGTCGAAAGGCTAAAATTTGCTCATTTTTGCCGGCCTCACTTTGGTCGTATCCGAAATCCTGTATACGCCCTTCTGAAAAAATAGAAAAATAGCCCAGATACTTTTGTTTGAGCATGTCATGCTTAAAACCGACAGTTTTCGGACTAATTCCGTGAGCAAGGAGAAAAATATACATCCGTGCACACTTGCTGCAGTGTTCGCACCAACGACCGGCAGATTTTGGTTTTTCCGGTAAATCACAAGAGCTTTGATACTTTGCAATATCAGGGTAGCGTTTATGCAAAATGCGCATAATGGCAATTTCGTGAATCGGTTCCAGAAGGGAACCGATCGAAAGCGAATTGCCGCCGACTAAACTTGCCATGAGAGAATTTTGAAGAAGCCAACTATGCGACTGTTCGAAAACCGGATTGCAACGGAACCCGTCTTCGTCAATGATGGTGTCGTCGCAACTCTGTTCATTGGAAAACAGAATGTAGCCGGCCTTTTTAGCGTAGACGTAGGGAAGGAGCATAAGTGAATATTGTGTAAGCTGCAGTTCCCACCCAAACCACCCATACGGTTCACGAAGGACTCCCAGACTGTTTCGCAAAAATGCTATCTTTGCGTGGAATTCTTTTTTAAACTGCTCAGAGAGAAGCTTTTTTGTTACTTCTTCATAGGGCGAGTAGGGTTCGGCTATGTAGATCGGGGAAACGTGTATGCCAAGTTCGCGAGCCAGAGCAAATGTCAAAAGGCTATCTTTACCAAACGTAAACGGCATAATCGCCTCATCGCTAAAACTCGTGCGATTGTATGAAGGAATATCGCTTTTGGTGTTGGAAAAAACGTAATCAATATCAAAAAGCCGGCGCAGGAGATTAGATGTAATTCGTTTATCTTTTTGCGACTGCATGATGGCAGTCGAAGGAAGCGCAAGTGAAAGCGCTTTGAAAAAAAACGGCTCAACGAGGGGAACGGGCATATTATAAAAAACTTTTTCAATCGAAGTATAAAGGTAAGGGATCTGAAACGTCAGCGCGTATGCCAAATTTTGCGCGAGTATTTTTTGATGATTTTTGGGAAACCGTTGCCAAATGCTTCGCGGATACCGGAGTCGTATGCTTTTGTTATTTATTTTCACTTCCAGACCGCGGTCAAAAATATGCGTGCCGATGTGAGCGACCCCGTTAACTTTTATTGAGGGCAGGCGATCCTTCGGTTCTTCAATCGACTGAAATTGCGGAAATTCGGTAATGATTTGTTCGTGGACGTGTTTCGTGGTGTTCATGCGAACAAAACACAATAATAAATGCTATACACCACAGTATCATACACGTGAGTCTTGTCAAGTTAAATTTTTAGAAAGATCGTTATATTGGTATATTTTGCAAATAAAATGCTCGCAAAAAATTGTAGAATTATGTACAATCAAGACGCGCGCCGCGGTGGTGCCTGCCTGCGCAGGCAGGGAATTGGCAGACACATGTATTATGTTTATTTGCTCAGAAGTACTCTCAGGAATTGGGTATACGTGGGTATTACGAAAAACGTTGACCAACGCGTAAATGAACATAATGAAGGATTCGTAAAATCAACAAAGCATTACAAACCATATAAACTGATATTTGCTCAAATGTTTTTAAATAGAAGAGATGCAAGAGATTTAGAAAAATTTCTTAAGATCAGCTGGAATAAAGAGAGCTTATTACATTTACTTAATATTTAGCCGCGGTGGTGGAATTGGCAGACACGCGGGCCTTAAGAGCCCGTCCCCGATTGAATCGGGGGTGTGAGTTCGACCCTCACCCGCGGCACTTCGACGAATCACTACAAACAACCGGGACGTAGTTCAGTTGGTTAGAATGCGCGCTTTGGGAGCGCGAGGTCGCCAGTTCGAGTCTGGCCGTCCCGACAAATGAAAAAAATTTTATTTCTTGGTTTTATCATTGCTGGAGTTCTTGCTTTCTATTACTGGAAAAATCCTCTCGGCGCGAAAGTAAAAATTAAAAATCAAGTTTTTCTCGTTGAAGTCGCGGTAACTCCGAAACAACGCGAACGGGGGTTAAGCGGTCGGAAAAGTCTGGGAGAAAACCGCGGAATGCTTTTCCTGTTTGGCCAGCCGGGAGTCTATCACTTCTGGATGAAAGACATGCTTTTTCCTCTCGATTTTGTCTGGATGAAAGGAAATACCATCGTCCAGCTCAACGCCAACATTCCTCCGCCTAAAGTCGGTGAGGCGCCTGTTGAGCTTAGTCCAAAGGCTCCGATCGATAAGGTGCTTGAAGTAAATAGTGGAACCATCCAAAAGTTAGATATCGTCGTCGGTGACAAAGTAGAATTTGTTAAGTAATTAACCCTAAAAGTTTCGATAACAGCGATGTAGTTTCTTCGAAATCAAAACTTTCAGGGCGCCCCTGGAGGGAATCGAACCCCCACTCTTGTGTTTAGAACACACCTGCTTTATCCGTTAAGCTACAGGGGCATCAAGGTAAGTATACTAAAATTTTACGAAATCCTCTGCTTTAAAGGTTTTTTTCTTTTGACCGTTTTTTGCAGGAACAGTTCTTATGCTTAAAGATCCCCGCCCGCCGTTACCCAAATGTTTGCAATGTATATAGTAACATTTCTCGGTAACCTTATCGTATACGGCTATATAATCCAAATCTTCTTGCTTGTATCTGTAATAGCTGCGTCCATCATGTGTTTCACATCTAACTTTTATGACGCCGTTATTTGATTCTACATACTTGCATTGTATTCTTAAAAGCTTCCTATTCTTCAAAACTATTAAATCGTAACGCCAGTCTTCTCCTAGGGGAAGCGCCACTTTATAACCACGTTTTAACGTATCAGCCATAACCATAGCTTGTCCTAAGTCCCCCTTTATTTTAGTAATGGCTGGCATGTGGAAATTTTATTACGGCAGGAGAGCTGGTGTCAATAACCGATCTGCTCTATCCGTTGAGCTACTGGGGCATTCTGGGACGAAACTTAGCACGAAACACTTATTTTGAGCGGCGTACCGGATTTGAACCGGTGACCTTCTCCTTGGAAGGGAGACATTCTACCGCTGAACTAACGCCGCAAACAAGCTTATTATAACGAATTATATTCGATATATCACGCAAAGCGTGTTATAGCAAATTATAGTGTATACTTACGATCATGATTGCATTGCTCTTTCTCCTCCTTAGCTTACTGATTCCTACTCACGCATTTGCTATCTATGATCCCCTAAGCGTTACCAACAATACATACGGCATCCATGTTGCTGACACCAATGACATCCATGATACTGCAGCACTCATAAACTCAAGCGGAGGCGATTGGGGGTATGTCACGATTGTCATAGAGGACCATGATCGAAACACCGGCAAATGGCAAGGAATATTTAACCTGATGCGCAGGCTGCACCTTATTCCCATCGTGCGCCTGGCAACGCACCTAGACCGAGACGCATGGGCTAAACCGACTAAAGAGTCAGCGCCGGGGTGGGTGCAATTTTTGGACTCACTCAATTGGCCTGTCGTAAACCGGTACATCGTGCTTTTTAATGAACCAAACCACGCCAAAGAGTGGGGAGGCAGTGTAAATCCCGAAGAATACGCAGATACGGTGCTCACTTTTCCCCAAGCACTCAAATCCGTTTCTCAGGATTTTTTTGTGTTACCCGCAGGTCTTGACGCCTCAGCCGCAACAGACGGGGAGTCACTCGACGAAACTGCTTTTTTGCGCCGCCTCATCCAAAGCCAACCAACGTTCTTTGATGCAATTGACGGCTGGACGTCTCATTCGTACCCGAATCCCGGTTTTTCCGGTTCACCGTTTGCCTTGGGACGCGGCACACTGAGAACGTATCTCTGGGAACTTGCCTTGGCAAACGAACTCGGTAACACTAAAAGTCTCCCTGTATTTATTACGGAAACCGGTTGGCTCCATGGTGAAGGAAAAATAGTAAGTCCAAAACTTCTTTCATCTGAGGCCGTAGCAAGTAATTTCACCATAGCAACATCTATGTGGTCAGATCCGCGCATCGCGGCTGTGACACCGTTTGTTTTTAATTACCAGGATATTCCTTTTGACCATTTTTCCTGGCGAAAGCTTGGGACCAGCGAGTTTTACCCGCAGTTTTATAGTTACCAATCAATTCCGAAAGTAAAAGGGAAACCTCGACAACGCCTCGTGTTTATTCCCTCTCACCCTCTTTTCCCGCCGAGTTTGGTTGCCGACTCACGATACAACCTGACGACAGAGCTCAAAAATGAAGGCTCCGGTATTCTTGATAACAACGATTTCGAACTTTCTGTCGAGGCAACTCCCAAGAGAGGATTTGACATACAATCTGAGCCGCTCCCGAGCCTTGAACCGGGTGAGAGCGGCACTCTTTCTATCCATATCCAAACGCCAAAAAAGCCCGGCTCCTATGAGCTGATAACTTCCCTCAAACACTTTGACGAACGCATTCCTTTGGGTACGAGAACGGTATCTATCGTGCCGCCGCCATCAATCGTTATCAGCGCACAGTTGGGATTTCGCAAAACAAGCACAGCCGACGACGTATCAGTCCTTATCTATGACGGGGGCTCTCTTATTCACCGGCTTACGTCCCTTTGGCTCAAAGACGGTCAGGTAAACGTTGAGGGACTCACCGGCATTATACCCGGAAACTCGTATCGGGTTGTCGTTCTGGTTCCCTATTATCTCCCGCGCCAGGTCGTTCTACCGCTCTCGGCGCAAACTACCTACGTATCACTCAAGCGTTTTCTTCCCTTTGATTTGAACCGCGATGGAGCCCTCACTGCATCGGATTTTCTCGACATGCTGCAACTGGCGCCAAAAATCTTCTTTGACCGCCTCGTTGGACCCTAAAGGGCAACTGCGGTATACTAAGACATGTTTGTTTGGTGACGTGTGCCGAACGGCTGAGGCGCTTCCCTGTGGAGGAAGATTTAGCGGGTTCGACTCCCGTACGTCACCCAAAATAACTGTTTTGGGAAATTAAAACTATTTAACTCGGGAAATAATTTTACCTTTAGGGGTTATACTTACTACTAAGGGTGATCTTGTACAAGATAATTATAT
>JACRFG010000041.1 GCA_016234345.1 Candidatus Jorgensenbacteria bacterium | reverse complement strand
TTCCGGCAATTGAAGTGCCCGCCGACAACGCGTTTGGCAAGCGAAACTGCATTCTGGCGATTGCACTGGATGGAATCTTGGGCATTAGTGATTATTGCGCGGCCGTGGTCTAGTGGTATGATACCGCCTTGCCAAGGCGGACATCCGGGTCCGATTCCCGGCGGCCGCATCCAATCCCAGGCTTAGTTCCTAAGGCCCTAGAAAACTTAGTCTCGTCACCTTGAGTGAGCTTGAAGCTGGAGAAGTTTATAAGCACTGCACCGGTTAGGCGATGGACGAAACTAGATCGAAAGCTGCTTAGAGTTTTTCGATTATTTTTTTGGCGATTGTAGAATATTCGGTATTGCACGTGTTTACTGATTCTGCGTGCGTACCGAATACGCCGTCACTGGCGGTTAATTCGAATATAGGCTTCCGTGCAGTCTGAGAAAGTGGGGCTAGACTGTGGTAATTCTTCATATCGCCCAAGAAATAAGTTCCGCCATTTAGTTGCTTAACTAGGGCGGGGTCAACTGCAGAGAGTTTATTCACGATGTCGGTAGTTATCTTACCTGGTATTTGTTTAGTCCAGGCTGCGTATGCTTGAGTTGGTCTTTGTCGATAGATATTGAACTGAGAAGTAACGTAACCTGCAAAAGCGGGTTTTCCTTTCTGAATTTTGAATGTTTTTTCAGTCAAGCGACTGGATGCGTCGCTCCAGGTTTTCATCCATTTTATGAAAGTTGTACCAATGTTGCCTAACCCGCGAATGGAAAACATGTCCGGAATGAGTGGAACTATGAAGTAATCGCAGCCGAGTAGCATTGCTCTGTTTAGTGCACCCAAATTAGGGCCCACGTCGATAAGCACGTAATCTATTTGATTAGAGCTAGCCCAGTTTTCAGTTAAACGATATAATGCAGAGGTAACTCTAAAACCGACTTCTCTTCCAGCAAGAACATCCACCCAACTCTCTGACAAAAAGTCTTCAAACTCGCTAAGTAGCAAGTCACCAGGATAGAGCCATAGGTTTCGGTTAGGTATTTGATATGGGGTTATCTCCGTTTTTATGTCTCCTAGACCTCTAACGAGCGGCTGAACGGCCGAATTTATGCTTTTCCCGTTGTCCCAGAACTGGTTGATTTGGTCATCTGAGCAAATATACGCCGTCAGATTGCATTGCGGGTCTGCATCTACGAATAGCACCCTCTTGCCTTGACGCTCCAAAGCGTAACCTAGGTGCTGTATGAAGGTAGTTTTGCCTACCCCGCCCTTGTTGTTGAATAGCACTATCTGTTTCATACACTATACCTATGGGGGCAGTGTTTTTTAATCGTATTTAAATGAACTATTTACGCCACGTTTTGTTGAAAGCCCAGATCCAGTTTCCAAATTCCGGCCACTCTCAAGCGTTAGAGCTTTATAAGTACCTCTCAAAGTTAGTTGATGGATGGAAACAGTCTAGTCTATGGCAGGTATAACGTATGAAAATAATCGACAAAGAACTTGGTGAAGTTCTGGTGGGTTTAGATAAACTTGAGCTAGAGGAATATTTTCCTTACGAAAAAGAAAAACTACTAGATGAAGCAGCGAAGACTTTTGATTTAGCTCACAATCAACAAGATCTTGATTTAATTCGATTGGAACGGATGCTACTCAACAATACTATTGCTTTAGGTGTTGGCGTCATTTCTGATAAATGGGCGTATATTTCAACGTCAGATAAAATCAATCAAAAGTTCTCTTTCTGGAAATATGATCAACTCGCCGTAGATTACTTTAAAGAACGGTTGGAAATGCAAATCCCTCCATTAGCTCAAGCTAGAATTAGTTTCTATCTTTGGACTGCAACAAAGAATTTTGATTATGCAATTGCTGCAATCAATAAGTTCATGGAAGCTATCTATTCGCACGCTGTAACTCCAGGTTTCGAGTTCCAAAGAACTAGTTTTGAGGTTGGAAAATTCATGCTGCACTTCCTTAAGTGCCTGAACAGAAAATCAGATTTAAAGGCGAGTTATTTGCTTTTGTGCGAAAAAATAGTCGAAGAGATACGGAATAAAGAGCCTGGCAGTATTTGGTTAAGAAATTGGATCCAAACGACTTTAACTCTCTACGTATATTTGTGGCCGGATTTTTCTGATTTAGAAAAAGAAAGCGCTCTCAAACTAATCAATTTTTGTGAATCTAAGGCTGATGGGTGCGTTAATGCTAAAGAATTTGATGGTGCTATTCAGTGGGAAGTCCTCGTTGAACATTTTGGAAAAGAAACCAGAAGCCAAGATTTGTTCGAAAAAGCTAGGAGAAATCACTTGTCGTTTCTTATTGCTAAAGCCGAAGCACTTCCAGTTTCAATACTTAAATCATCCGCCTATGAATCTGCTATTAGGTATATGAACCTAAATGCGATAAGGGATGAAAAAATAGGAGTTAACCTAATGCCTGATTTCGAGCGTGCTTCAGAAGCTTCTAAGATAGAATTCAAGGAAGTGAGAACTAGTGTGGAAATACCCCAAGCTAGCGTAGATCAAGAACTGGAAAGAATATGCGGTAGTACTACTGGGACGGCTTTACTAGAACTTTTAGCAGAATATCTGATTCCTTCCAAATCACAAGTCGAAAAACAAGCTAACCTTTCTGAAGGTTCTCTTGCTTACATCTTACCTACAGTTATACAGTACGCTGGCCACACGTCAGCTCCAATCACTAGTCTTGAGGATAAACATAGACTTGAAATGTTAAAATCGGCTTCGCTTATCTTGCAGTTTAATACCGTGATATTGCAAGGGGCAATGGAAAAATATAAAATAACTGATGCCACTTTCAAAACTGAAATAGACGAATCAAATATAGGTGATAATTCGAAGAGTTTGTTAAAATACGGCGTGGAGAAGCACTTTTCAGGCGATTACGTTTCCTCCAATCACGTTCTAGTTCTGCAAATAGAAGAACTAATGCGACAAGAAGCTCGAAGGAGAGGTAAGTCAACTAGTAAGTTTAGCTCTGATGACTCTGCAATAAATTTAAAACTATTGGGTGAACTCGTAAGCACGCAAGAGATAATAGCCGTATTTGGAGAAGATTTTTGTCATGCAATAGGCGCATATTACTCGAATCCTAGAAACCATAATCTGAGAAACAGACTCGGTCACGGTGTAATGGAGATAAGTGATTTTAATAGAATAAATTCGTTGGTCACATTATTCGTGATTGTGTTTATTCTCTCAAAAACCAAAGAAACTATTTAAGTGCTTCAGACACTTCTTTCTGTCGCCGCATTCAACTCAAAACAAGAAATCATTAATAACTGGGCTTTGGAGGATTAGTTTTGGTGGTTATAACGTTCGGTTTCGGTCTATTATCAAAGTGTGAAATAGGGGCTTCGCCCCTATAACCCCTTCGTCAGTGTTTTGCTCGGCGGCTACTCCCCGCCCCTGTGGCGGGGCTTCTACGCCGCCTCGCTTAATGCTTTATGCGGCATGAAACTCGTCTAGCGCGGTTTGGCGGT
>JACRFG010000042.1 GCA_016234345.1 Candidatus Jorgensenbacteria bacterium | reverse complement strand
CGGTATGGCAACAAGTGGAGTGCGGTTATTTATTGCTGGATCTGGAACAGTTAATTTTAGTTACTATATAACCGGTGGCGTATCCGCGCCTTTGGCGGTGTCGTCTCAACCATATAATGATGGAAGATGGCACTACTCTGTCGGAACTTTCGACGGCAGTCAGATCACTCTTTATGTCGACGGAGTTCGTGTTGGTGCTGCTAGTTCGACAAATCCTATTGAATATGGTTCCGGTTTTACGCGTATCGGAAGTACTGCGTATTCTTCTCAATTGTTTACAGGTAGTTTATTCGGTGGTCGTTTGGATGATGTTCGGGTGTATAACCGGCCGCTTATTCCGTCTGAAGTGAATCAGCTGTACGCAAGTGCCGCATTCACAAGATTTTTTTCGATCGAAAATATATGTCGCGCGACCACAGGCTTGAATCAGATAACCGGGGTGACTTCGAGCACTAGTTGCTCAAGTGGCATTTTAGACCCATCTACACAAAAGATAGCCGCTTATACGAGATGGCTTGGCGGAAGTAACATCGGCGAGGTTAGAATAGAGGATTATGTAACGCGATGGAAAAATTCAGTGTTTCGCCAAACTGATTGGTCGGGTGGAGCTGGCGTGAGTGGTCCGACTCCGGAATCATTGAGCAGTTTTTCTACGTCAACTAACGTTAATTTTTCCGAACCGGGATTTATCCAAATACAAGGATTTTAAAACCTAGAGAGAAGAAAATGAGTGTAGTACAATGAATCGAGTTAGTCTTATTTGATTATGAAACAAGTTAATTTTAATGAACAGTTGGAGCATGACTTGGAACGTTTGAGTGTAGAGATAAAAGATCAGCGAACCGATCAAAATGGAGAGGCGCTTGCCGAACGCGAGGTGCTTAAGCGTTCCATTCAGTCATTAAGTGAAAAATTGCCCGTGAATGCGCCAGTTGTGTCAGTCGAGCCTCAAAAATCAGACGAGAACGGATCGTTGCCTTCCTATCTAGCGTTAGATAAAAATCATCCTGAGGTAAAGCGTGAAGTAGAGGGGCTTGTGGGTATTGTTTTTCAAGAAGGATTAGACAAAGCAATAAATACGGCCCGTACCCGCTCTCCTTTTGTTGAGGACGCGTTTCATGACGCATTAGTTGATCGTTTGCTGCCGGAACTTAAAAAACGAGGCATTATTTGATTTTATTATGTTTGCAGCCATTATTACAGGTTTAGTTCTTTGCATCATTTTTGGCAGCGTAGTGATTTATTTTTTTTCGAGACGCGCTCGGCATCAGAAATTTTTGGAAGAATTGGATCTTAAGTTATTTTTGGTTCGTTTGCCGATTGTAGACTCGGAAGGTAAAGATTTAAAGCAGGAAATCGGCATATCTGAACAGTTAGTTACCTCTCTTGCTTCTTTCAGGAAGCCATTTATTTTTGAAGTTGCAGTTCATTATATCGGCGAGGAAATCCATTTTTATGTGGCAGTTCCGGCAAGTTTGAGTGAGCCCCTAACTCGACAAATCCAGTCGCTCTGGAGTAACGCCGAAGTTAATCTTGCACCTGACTATAATGTTTTTAACTATAGCGGATCTACTAGTGCTGTATGGGTACGGCAGAAGGAACGTTTCATTTTGCCTATTCGTACCTATGCGGAACTTAACAACGATACCTTTTCGCCCATTATTGGAGGTTTGGCTAAAATTAGTCAGATCGGTGAAGGTTGTGCCATCCAGATGATCGTGCGTCCGGCTCTGAACAATTCTAAGCGCGAGGTTATGGGCGCGTTTCAAGTTTTGAAAAAGGGCTGGAAACTTAAAGACGTCCTTGCACGCCCCCACTCTTTTTCTTTAGGAGAAGTACGAGAAGCACTTGCTCCGGATAAGAAAAAATCGGACATGGAAGCTAAAATTGTCGATGAGGCGGCCGTGCGGGCGTTAGAGATGAAGGCAGCTAAACCTCTTTTCGAAATCAATATGAGAATCGTAGCATCGGCGCCAACTCAGGTTCAATCTGATGCCATTCTTCAGGGAGTCACCGCCGGTTTTGCTCAGTTCGGTGCGCCTTACCGTAACGAGCTTCAAGTTGTGCGTCCTAGAGAGCCACGCGGTTTGATTCATGAGTTTTCGTTTCGTGAGTTTAATGAGAATGAACGTATGACTATGACGAGCGAAGAGCTCACGAGTCTTTTCCATTTCCCCACGGCTTTTACTACTACCCCCCGTGTTAAATATCTCAAAGCGAAAGAAGCGCCCCCACCTTCAGAATTGGCAGGAGGCGGAGTGCTTTTGGGGCAGAGTGTGTTTCGTGGTGAGGTGAAAGATATTCGTTTATCCGATGATGATCGGCGGCGTCATCTTTATATTATTGGGCAGACTGGAACTGGAAAATCCACTCTTCTTACGAATATGGTTTCTGAAGATATACGTCTAGGTAAAGGAGTGGCGATTGTTGATCCACACGGCGATCTTATAGATTCCGTGCTTGGTAGTATACCCCGCGAGCGCGAACGCGACGTTATAGTGTTTGATCCTTCGGATCTTACGCGGCCGTTGGGATTGAATATGCTTGAGTATGACGTGAGCCGTCCTGAGCAGAAGACTTTTATCGTAAACGAAATGGTCGGTATTTTTGACAAACTGTACGATCTAAAGGTTACCGGCGGACCGATGTTCGAACAGTATATGCGGAATGCCCTTTTATTGCTTATGGAAGATGCACCGAATGAACCGGCAACGCTTATGGAGGTGGCTAGAATCTTTACTGATGCCGCATTCAGGAATAGAAAAATTGAGCGTATCAAAAATCCTACGGTAATAGATTTTTGGGAAAAAGAAGCAACCAAGGCCGGCGGGGAGGCAGCTTTGTCCAACATGACTCCTTATATAACGTCTAAATTTAACACCTTTACCGCTAACGATTATATGCGGGTTATTATCGGGCAGACTAATTCAGCCTTTAATTTTCGTGAAGTTATGGATAGCGGCCGCATACTCCTCGTTAATCTTTCTAAAGGTAGAATCGGCGATATAAATGCCAATCTTTTGGGCATGATCATTGTCGGCAAGATTTTAATGGCGGCATTGGGTAGAGTTGATATGCCTGAGGCCGAACGGCGGGATTTTTATCTCTACATTGATGAGTTCCAAAACTTTACAACCGATTCAATCGCTTCGATTCTTTCCGAGGCTCGCAAGTATCGTTTGACTCTTACTATTGCTCATCAGTTTATCGCTCAGCTTACGGAAAAAATAAAAGATGCCGTGTTCGGGAACGTCGGTTCTACGGTTGCATTTCGTGTTGGTGCTCAAGACGGAGAAGCGCTGGTTAAACAATTTGAGCCTACTTTCAATGTTCAAGATTTGATGAATATCGATAATTACAACGCTTACGTAAAGCTTTTAGTGCATGGACAAACTACCAAGCCATTTAATATCAAAACAATAAAACCGACTTCGCCTAATCTAGATGTAGCAAAGGCACTTAAAGAATCATCGCGGAGCCGTTATGGAGTTAGTCGCGATCAAGTCGAGGCCGAGATTTACCGTCGCTTACGCGAATGACGAAAGATTTCGGTTTGGTTACCCTTATAGGTTTTTTGGTTGGCTGGCTTGTATTGATCCCGGCCGCAAATATCGGATTGGATCTTACACCGATTGTGATTCTGAATTTAATTATTGGATTTACAGCTATGGGACCCTTGGCTATGCTGATAATGAAAAAGTTGGCTAAGCGATGGAAAGTCATGGAACAGTTCGGAAAATTCGCAGCAGTCGGCACTCTAAATTCTTTCGTCGATTTAGCAGTTCTTAATTGGTTTATATTGTTTACCAATATCTCTTTTGGTCTATACTTCACACTTTTCAAAACATTATCATTTTTGGTGGCTAAAACCAGCAGTTATTTTTGGAACAAGTTTTGGACTTTCGATAGTCATACTAAAGTTTCTTGGAATGAGTACTGGCATTTTGCTATTTTTACCATCATAGGCGCTGTTTTAAATGTTGGTGTGGCTACATTTATGGTTAACGTAATTAGCCCGCCCGTGGGGGTTACTCTTAAGCTTTGGGCCAATGTCGGTGCGGTAGTGGCTGCATTTGCTTCGGTAGGTTGGAATTTTTTCAGTTATCGTCACGTGGTTTTTAAGTAAGCTGGTTTTTCTGCTCTCCACCTCAACATATTCCATGTTTAATAAGTATGATTATTGCTATACAATAAATATTGATGTTTTTTTCTTTTGATCCTGTACGTAGGAGACGGGGATTTACTCTTATTGAGATTATGATTACTACGGCTATTGCTGTAGGGGTTGGGCTGGGTGCATTTCTTACGTTAACCAATTATCGTGATAACAAAGTATTGAATACAACTGTCAACACTATTGTTGCAGCGCTTCGCGATACGCAGAATCGTTCAATTACACAGGCTGAAGGCCTGATATGGGGAGTTCAATTTCTTCATTCTTTAACAGAATTAGACTCGGATTATTATTATCAAGTTATAAAAACAACAAGCAGCACTGGCGCAATTGACCGTACGATTACTCTTCCCAGAACAGTTTTTATTACTGATCTTATCCCTCCTGACCCGGGGTGTATGAGTTGTCCGCAAATTGCACAAAAGTCAGTAACGTTTCAGTTGCTTTCGGGATATCCCGATGCATATTTTTCAATCACAGTTGCTTCGATACGTGATCCGTCGCGTCAGAAGCGGATTGATATAAGCACATTGGGATTGATTACAGTTTCTGATGCGAGCGGTCTCTCTATTAATTCGATTACACCGAATACTGGCGTAAATACTGGTTCGGTGAGCATCACGACGATTACCGGTACTAATTTCCAAACCGGTGTTAGCGTACTGTTGCGGCGTTTGGGGCAATTGGATATTGCGGGAGTCGGATTCGTTGTTTCAAATCCAACAACTATATCCGGAGGTTCTTTTGATATCACAAATGCCACATCCGGCATATGGGATGTAGTTGTTACGAACCCGGATATAACAACTGCTTCGCTTCCGGGAGGTTTTACTGTGACTTCGCTTCCTCCATTGGTTTCATCTATTTCGCCTTCAAGCGGTATGACTGGTTCCGTGGTTAGTGGTGTTTCCGTTGGTGGTTCTCGATTTCAGAATGGGGCAGTCGTAAAGCTTTCGACGACTACAGCGCTTGATATTAATGGCAGCGGTTTTACATTTATAAGTTCAACAAGTTTGACGGGTGGTTCGCTTAATTTAAGCGGGGCCGTAGAAGGTCTTTGGGATGTACGCGTTACTAATCCTGACGGTCAGTCAGGCTTTAAATATGGTGGGTTTACTGTTACTCCGCCAGCTGTTCCTCAAACGATCATTGGTGCTGGTGTTGAACCCGCAAATCAAACTATCGCGCCGGGCGCTGGAGGAACCCAGCTCGACGCTTTTACATTAAGGACTACAAGCGGTACCGATACTATAACGTATGTTACGACTACGGTATCGGCAGGATCTTCAGGCGGACTTCTTTTCGTTAAAGTGACTGATAACGGATGTGCGAGTACGTATGGCCTTACAAGCAATCCAGCGAGCGATACAATAGGTATTCCATTAACTCCTCCGCCAACTCTTATGGTTACAACAACAACCACCCAATATAAGGTATGCATCCATCCTAAAAGCCATGCTGCAATGCCGCCTCCACCCGGTTCGACATACGCTGTTACCGGCCTAATCACCTCATTTACGAGCGGTAATCCAGTGAGCGGTTCGGATACGGGGAGCGCTACGGTAACCATTGATAATCAGTCGCCGGAAAATGTGAGCAATGCAAATGGTAGTGCCGGAGATACACAGGCAATTCTTACGTGGACTAATCCTCCAGATGTCGATTTTTCAAATGTAGTTGTTTTACGAAACACCGTTTCTATAACTGATACTCCGGCCGAAGGGTCGTCCCCGATAGTGGGATCGTTCGTGGGAAGCAGTACGGTGCGATATGTAAGTAGCAGTATTTCATTTGTTGATTCTGGTTTGACCAATGGTGTTTCGTATTATTACAAGATTTTCGCTAAAGATATATATGGTAATTATTCTGCGGGCGGAGTTTCAGTAGGACCGTTTACACCGCAGGTTATCGCCGGTCCATTTTCGACTTCGACGTTCCTCGACGGCGTTTCAGTTCCAATTGGCACCACAGAAACAACGCTTGGTACGGTTGCACCCACGCTTGTCTCGGGAGATCATCTTATTATTGCGGTTGTTCATTTGAACTTTCTTGATTATCTGCCCTCGAGTCCATGGGCAGTACCACCTCAAGGTATTAAATTGAAAAAAGGAGCTGTTATGCTTGCATCAAACGAACAGCCTATCGATATAGGAGCCTCTAATAACGGTCAAGGTAAAACTTCTATGACAGTGATGCTTGTCGCGCGTGATGCGGGTGCAGCCGCAAATCCAACTTATTCTGTAACTGGGTATGGTGAATCTGGCATTTCCTCGTCTCTTTACGGTGAAGTAAAAATTATGGTTCTAAATAATGTACCGAATTCATCTTTTGTCGATAGTGGGGGTGCTGATGTGTATGGTTCAGAGGTATCATTAGGAACTTCTACGATGGCTGTTGGGGGCGACAATATTGTAGTCGCTGCAGTGGAATTATATAACGGGGGGGCTACTGCTACTAAGAGGGTTTTGCCGGGAGCTTTGAAGATTATGCGGGGAGCAACGGTAGTTGCGACTAACGAGAACGAGATTGATCTTGAAAAAACGAGACTCTCCGGTAATGATGAAGCACAACTTAATTTTCAGAATGTTTTTCTGATTGGTAGGGATGCTGGTGCTCCTCCAAATTCAGTTTACGATGTACGCATTACAAGCAATGGCACGGGTGGCGATCCGCTTCTGGCTGATATGAAAATGGGAATCATTAATGGTTGGCAAAGTGTTGCGATTGATGGAGTTAATGTTGATTTGGGTTCTGTGTCTGACGAAAAAGATATTGTGAGTTCTACGGCGTCCTTCGGCGATAGTGGAACCAATCTCGTTATTGGTGCGATAGAGACAAAACACACCGATAATTTCTGGTCGCCGGCGGTTATCTCTACCAATGAGGAGCGTTTGAAGCAGGGAGGTACACTTCGTTCCGGGAATGAACTTAGTATTGATATGACAAGACATTCGAGTGCTGTAGCTGATTTTCGAAGTCATGGTCTTATGTGGAAACACGACAATGCGAGTCCTACCGAGAACTATGCATTAAGCAGTTTCGGTAATCTGCAAGGGTTTGGTCGCGGCGGGACTTTTGCCGAAGGTAAAATAATAGTTCTACGTAAACCAGGATCTATTGCTTTTAATGGGTATGCCACAAGTTCTGTGAAAACAAATGGTACCAGCACTACGCTTGTCGTGCCAGCTCCTGGTTTTCCAACGGGCACGAGCGTTATTGTCTCTGTTGCTAATACAGGACTCCTAAATTTCATAACCAGTATTAGTGACTCGGCCGGAAATGCATATCAGCATCATTATACGAAAACTATTGGGGTCGCCGGTGATGGTTACGTAAGCGTGTGGTCTTCTCACAATATAAACGCCTTGTCTTCCGGTTCTAATATAATTGTCACGTGGGACGGCGGCCTGCAAGCAAGAGCAGCTATAGCCGTTAATTTTAAGAATTTAGCTCTTTCTAGCACCACGGATCAGGTAGCTCATGGTTATGGCGATGGAGTTACAGCGGTTACTTCAAGTACTTTACCTACTGCGTATCCGGATGAGCTTCTTATCGGTTCAATTGGAGTAAATGGTCCTCTTGGTGATACTTTTACGCCAGGCGCATCATATGCTCTTTTGGGAAGATCTGGGACTACCGGTGGATCAACTAATTCGAATATATCAGTTAATCTTGAATATAGAATTGTTTCTTCGACCGGATCCTATGGCGCTGGGGCAACGCTTGGGACGTCTCGACCCTGGGGAGCGATCATTGTTACTTATCATTAAATTTTTGCTTTTGATTAATGAAGCCATTTTTATCGGTTATCATTCCTGCTTATAACGAAGCCAAGCGCCTGCCGCTCACATTAGTTGATGTTGATCGCCATCTTTCTACCGCTGAATTTTCTTCCGAAATTTTGGTAATCGATGACGGCTCGACTGATGCTACTAAAGAAATCGTAGAACGATTTAGTCATCTTTTGCAAAATCTGCGTTTAATAAAAGTTGATGAAAACAGTGGCAAGGGCGCGGCTGTAAGATTGGGTATGTTGTCTGCTAGGGGGAACCTACGACTTTTTATGGATGCTGACAATTCTACATCCGTCGATCAATTCAATAAGATGTTGCCGTATTTCAAGGAAGGTTACGATCTTGTGATTGGTTCAAGAACGGTTGAGGGAACGAGACTTACGCCGCCCCAGTCCTTTCTAAGGCAAGCGTTCGGCAAACTCGGTAATTTATTTATCCAGGTTTTAGCAGCTAAGGGCATAGGTGATACTCAATGTGGTTTCAAGTGTTTTTCTGAAGTTTCTGCGGAGAAAATATTTAGTTCGACTATCGTTGATCGTTTCGCTTTTGATGTAGAAATTTTGGCTCTGGCCAGACTCATGGGATATCGCATCAAAGAAATACCGGTGGTGTGGTCCAATGACCCGCGTTCAACAGTCGGTTTTACTGCCTATGTTAGTACGTTACGAGATGTAGTCAGAATTTGGTGGCGTATTAAGCATAACCGGTATGCGTTACTATAAAGACTAGAGAATCATGATTTATTCCGAATTTCGCAAAGATATAGTATCGGGAGACTGGATTCTTATTGCTTCGGGACGGTTGAAACGTCCTCACGCTGCTATTAAACGTCGGAGACGAAAAACAACACCGATAAGCAAGTGTCCTTTTGAACGTCCGCTCGAAAACGTTCACGAGAAGATACTTTTAAGTTATGAAGTTCCTCGACGAGAGCTAAACTTGATTAAGCAGCCAGGATGGAAGAATTGGGAAATTTTAGTTCTCCAAAATAAATATCCGGTAGTTCGTCATAGCGCTATAGAAGGCAAACCCAGGCAGCGCGGGTTATACACGTTTGTTCCGGGGTTTGGCCATCATGATCTTCTGATAACCCGTAATCATCACGCTAACTTTGCTGAATTATCCCCGGAAAAAGCTTTTCATGTGTTTGAAGCTTTTCGCGACCGCTATCTTATGTTGTTGACCGATCCTGATTTGTCTTATATCTCGATGTTTCATAACTGGGGCCCTCTTTCCGGTGCTACCGTTTATCATCCGCACTATCAATTGATTGGTTTGCCTGTGGTGCCTCCGGATATCGAACATTCTTTGAACGGTTCTCGATCGTTCTTTAAAAAGAACGGTCGTTGTGTCCACTGCGTTATGATTGAAACCGAGAAGAAGGTAAAGAAACGAATGGTTGCCGAAAATACGCAGGCAATTGCTTTTGCTCCGTTCGTTTCCCGCGATCCATTTGAAATACGTGTTTTTCCCAAAAAACATTTGCCGTATTTCGAAAACACTTTTGATGAAGATTTACGTAGTGTAGCTAATGTGCTTCAGAAAGTTCTCCGGCAGATGAAGAAAAATTTGAACGATCCAGATTATAATTTTTTTATACACACCTCTCCGAT
>JACRFG010000040.1 GCA_016234345.1 Candidatus Jorgensenbacteria bacterium | reverse complement strand
ACGCTGCGGAGTTATCTGTGTTTAAAAATTTAACCACCGGTTCTTCAAATGACATACGTCAAGCTACCGAGCTCGCGCATCGCATGATTACCCAATTCGGTATGAGTGAAAAACTAGGCCCGCGTACTTTCGGCAAAACACAAGAGCTTATATTCTTAGGTCGTGAAATTTCTACCGAAAAGGATTATTCTGAAAAAGTTGGAGACGCGATTGATGTCGAAGTTAATAATCTGATTCATCGAGCTCTCTCCATGGCCCAGAAGATAGTAGTTACCTATCGCCAGGCGTTAGACAAGATTGCTAAAACCTTGATTGAAAAGGAAACTTTGGAACAGGAAGAATTTTACCGTATTATCAAAAGTTTTAACCTTCGACTTACAACTGTCCATTGAAAAAATAAATAGGGATGCGTAGCCGAATAGCAGAGCAGCCATCTTATACGCGGTTGGTTCCAGGCTCGCCCCATTACATTTGGGCATGTAGCTCAACGGCAGAGCAGACGTCTTATACACGTCCGGTTCCAGGTTCGAATCCTGGCATGCCCACTGTCCAAATGTAATGGGATGAAAATCCTGGCGCATCTACCCTTAGTAGTATTTAACTTTAACTCTGTTCGTCTTTTTTAGTTTTAAGAAATCCCCTGAAATTTTCTAAAAATTCCACAAATATTTGGAATGGTATTTCTATTAGTAAATTGAAGATAACCACAAGAATGTTGAAATGACTGAGTCCTGAAATTACCCATCGGCCTATTGTCATAAAGGGAATCGATATGAGATCCAGCAAGAATTTAAAAATAGACGCTTTTTCTTTTTCGAGACTGATGCTTTTGGATCGGTTGTACACCTTAACGCCGGTTGCGATAACCATAGAAGTAAAAAGACAAAAGATAACAATGCTCGCAATACTAAAATCGAAGTATAGAAGCGATCTAACCATAAAATAGAGAGTTGTCGCAAAAACAGCTAAATAGACCAAGTATACGAACATTCGTGAAAACCAACTGCGTTTTTTGGGAATTGTAATAATATATTCCCGTTTTTCGCCCGATATAACGTTCTTAACCTCTTTTAGAACCAGATTGAAATTATGCTTAGAAGGCATGCGTACCAAAGCGATAATAACAAGCATGAGAAATGGCGGGAAAGCAATGTTGATAGCGGTGTTAATGATGGAAAATGAGTTGGTCAGCAATTTGTCTAGCGGCACCTCAACGGCAAAGGCAATAAGGATTTTGGACAGAAAAAACGAAATGACGCTTAAGAATGCCAATCGGTTTAACTGGGCCGCTTCTTTTTTGTAGCGCGCTTCGTAAATTTCTTTGGCTTCGGTTTCGAGCTTGTCTTGAATGGATCGTCCATCAAAAATTAGATCACCAAGCACAAAGAAAACTATTTTATAGCGGCTTGCGAGACGTACAAAGTGAGACTGATAAACATTTTTAAGTTGTTCGTTGGTCCAGCGATATATTTTGGGTAGTTGATCTGCCACCGAATTCAGTTCTTCTTGATTCCATTTGCCCCAGCTTGGGTATGCAAAACGGAGCAGGCGGTATTCAAGGAGATCTTTATTGGCGCGGTGCAGTGCTTTTTGTATGGCGATGAATAACTGCACTCTTTTTTCGTCATTGCTCAATTTTGCGTTTCTAAGAATTAAATTGTTATTAATTATTTCGAGCATAGTATCGGCAACCATCCATGCTTTTTCAAGAGGAAACAACTCTTCTTCGATGGTAGCGGTAGCCATGGTAATCAGCCATTCCGACAGTTTATCTTTTTCTGTCTGATTCTTAAATTTTGAGTTTTGACGGAGGAAAATTAAATTGTCGATGATCTTTTGTATATCGGCTATTTTGGTTTCGGGAACCGAATCGTTTACAAGATAAGCCGCTCGGATCAATTCCTTGATTAATGGTTCGGCGAAGCGCGGATCAAATTCTTTCAAAAAAATACGACGTTTTAAAATTCGGTTGATTGTTTCCCTGCGTATTAAATGGTCTTCCTGGAAGTCTATGACATTTCGTACTCGTTCGTAGAAGGTTGCTATTTTTGAAGCAATTTCGTCAACGTGGATTTTATCTACGTTGGTGCGCATAGCTGTTTCCCTTGTTTCGAGGTAGGCCTGGTATTTAGCGATTAGTTTTTGTACTGGATCAGAGACCATACAGAATATACGCTAGGTTTATTTTAGGGAGTTGTCAAAACACCCGAGAGTAGTGTACATATAAAGAGTTGATTAGTATTCGTTTATTTGCCAAGCTGTGGTTGTGTGGTGGGTGTTGCGCTTTGTAAGACAAGGGCGCTTAGCTCAGTGGTAGAGCGACTCGTTTACACCGAGTAGGTCCGGGGTTCGATCCCTCGAGCGCCCACCAGTAAGAACCTTAACAAATACATCATTCATACGAGAGGAATCAATACATGGAAAAACAAAAAATCATTTCTTCGATCGCATTCGACGTTAACGGAACACTCGTCGATGATACCGCAACATTTCTTACCGTTATTAATATGATGTTGCGACGGCTGGAATTGCAGCCATTGCCACACGAAAAACTCCGCCGCGAATTTGGTCAGCCGTGGACCAAAATATTTAGAGACCGAGGTGTTCGAATGGAAGTGTGGCCGGAAGAAAAACTGTACGACATGTACAATGGTTTTTACACTTCGTTCGGTGTGCCGAAACTGGCTTTTGATGCGGCGCGAGTTTTGCGTGATTTACATAATAGGAATATATCGTTAGCTCTCGTAAGCACCCAAAAAGAACATGTTACGATGCAATCGTTAACATCGATCGCTCCCCTATTTTCTGTATTCTTGCACGGTGTTTCGGATAAGGTTCAAGCGCTCCGACGAGTACAAGCGCAGTGCGGCCCTCTTGCATACGTTGGTGATCAAGTTGGCGATATGAGGGCGGCTCGTGGAGCAGATGTGGTGTCGATTGCGTATACCGGAGGATTGCATACAAAAGATATGCTTGAGGCCGAGAGTCCTGATTTTGTAATCAACGAATTTAAGGAACTTCTGAAACTACCTTCTTAAAGAACAATAATTAAAGAGCGGATTAAAATCCGCTTTTTTTATAGTGCATAAATTGACAAACTATATAGGTGACGGTAAGGTGTAGAACATATGTCGCCACTTAAATTTTGCAATTCTTTTGGAGCCGAGCTTAGCGTGGCCGAGATTGTTTCCGAAATTTTAAGTTTCATGCACGCTGATCCAAAACGAAGATATAAAGTTGTTATCGGCAGCGATTCGGAACAGCTTTCTTTAGGTTCGGCTGATTTTGTAACAGCCGTAGTGGTACATCGAGTTGGAAACGGCGGACGTTATTTTTGGCGGCGAATCGGGTTGGGTCGATTTCACACGCTCCGCGACCGAATAATCCAAGAAGTTTTATTGTCTTTAGATGTCGGCAAAGAGTTTCTTAAGATCCTCCAGCGCGACGTTAAGGATATTGCTTGGGATTTTGAAATTCATGTTGATGTAGGTGAACGCGGCGAAACAAGATCGCTTATTCAAGAAGTGGTTGGCATGGTTCGTGCTTTAAATTTTGAAGCAAAAACCAAGCCGGAAAGTTATGCCGCAACCAAAGTAGCTGATCGACACGTGTAGTTTATGGATAAAATTGTTTTTGATATCGAAACTAAAAATTCGTTTGCTGATGTAGGCGGTCAGGAAAATCTCAAGGCGCTGGAGGTTTCGGTGGTGGGAGTATATTCTTACGCCGATGACAAGTATTATTGTTTCGGCGTTGACGAATTTGAAAAACTCGGCGTTTTATTCAAGCGAACCAACTTACTGGTTGGTTTTTCATCTAAGCGTTTTGATATACCGGTGCTTGAGAAATATTTCAATTTTAATCTTAATGCCATCCCCCACGTTGATTTACTTGAAGAAGTAGAGAAGTGTTACGGTCGTCGGGTTGGTTTGGGAGTTTTGGCTGAAGCTAATCTCGGCGTTGGTAAAACCGGCCACGGTCTTGAGGCTATAACTTTATGGAATAATGGCGAGATTGAGAAACTCAAGAGTTACTGTTTGAATGATGTTAAGCTCACCAAAGATCTCTACGAACTTATCAGGCGCCAGGGTTATATTTTTATACCTGAACGAGGCAGTCTAACCTTAACTAAAGTTCCTATTGAGTTAAAGGAGGAGGTGATTACTCAATCCCGATTAATTTAAAAGATCGCGTCTGTGTGTGTTATAATGGTGGTACACAATGCATAATCCACCGTTAATTTTAATTGCTGACGACGATACTCAACTCGTGGAGCTTTTTAATACCAAACTTACC
The DNA here is from genome assembly GCA_016234345.1 of Candidatus Jorgensenbacteria bacterium. Lineage (GTDB taxonomy): Bacteria > Patescibacteriota > Minisyncoccia > UBA6257 > GWB1-50-10 > JACRFG01. Next base: position 22,610 of record JACRFG010000040.1, on the reverse strand, counting down.
AAATCCGGCTTTTCAGTAAGGACCGTTTATAACGGAAAAGACGCCTGCGAAACAGCTCTTAGAGATCAACCCGATCTTATTCTTCTTGATTTAAAGATGCCGGTTATGGATGGAGTTGAAGCTTTGCATATCCTCCGAAGCAATCCCCAGACAAAAAATATCAAAGTTCTTATTCTAAGCTCGTTTAATGAGTGGTCTACCATGAAAATAGACGCCGAGGTGATTAGAAGCATCGGCGCCGAGGATTTCTTGCCTAAAGGCATGGATGTAGACGAGTTAGTTTTGCATATTCGTAAAACTCTGGGTTTGCCTCTCACACAATCTTAAAAGACGATGTGGTATAATCAGAAATGATGAAGAATTTTCTTCGTATTCTACCGCTTGGTTTTTTATTTATTTTGTTGGCTGCTCCGTCGGCGGTTTTTGCCATTTCCGTATCTAACTTACGTATTGAAAATATTTATGGCAGTGGCGCCCAAGTTAAATGGACAACGGATGCGGCGTCTGATTCTAAGGCATACTACGGTACAAGCTCAGGAAACTATTCTAATACTTCGGAGATGCGTTGTGATGCGGGCGGCAGTGTCACCGAACACTGTATTAATTTGATGGGACTCTCCTACTCCACTGTTTATTATTATAAGGTTAGATCAAGTGGTTCGGGGTCAGAAATAAATTCGACCGAAAACAGTTTTCTTTCGGGAACGCAATCTTATTCTTATCCAACACCAACTACATCGAGCACCTATTCTTATCCGACCCCCGATACCGGTCTTCCGGCCGCCCCAACCAATTTTATAGCCAATTTGAGCGGATCAAACGTGTTTTTGGGTTGGTCTGATAATTCTTATAACGAAACACAGTTTCAAATTTATCGTCGTCTTGTTGGTCTTCCGACCCCATCGTGGCCTTTTGTTGGTAGCGCTAGCGCAAACTCCACGAATTTTAACGATTATATTGGTTGGGGACTTCCGTCGGGCACTTACGAATACAAAGTTGTTGCATATAATTCATCGAATTCATTAAGCTCGGGTGATTCCAATATCGTAACCGTTGTCATAGGGAGCTCTACCGCAGCGAGTACTTATCCTACTCCAACAGATACTGGTGTTCCTGCAGCTCCTACGAATTTAGCTGTTAGCGTGAGCGGATCGGATGCGACGTTGAGTTGGTTTGATAACGCCTATAACGAAACCGAATTCAAAATTTATCGTCGTTTGAGCGGCACGACGCCCTGGTCTATTATCGGAAGCGCGAGTGCAAATTCCACAAATTATAAGGACGGAGGGCTCGGAGCGGGTACCTATGAATATCACGTCAACGCTTATAATTCATCTAACCTTACTTATTCAATTGATTCAAACATTGTAAGCGCGGTGGTATACAGTTCCGCCATAATTTCTACAACTTCCGTTGATTTTTATCCTACTCCGGTTACAACAAGTACTTATACTACGTCGACTAGCGGTGGTGTACCAAGCGTTGCCGGGTGGGGCTTGAATATAGGACCCGACAAACAAGTCACAGTCGGTATCTCTTTTAATGTCCGGATGGACCCATCAACTTTTATTGGGGAAAACGTTTTTCTATTTAAAGCCAGTGATCCGGCCGAATCGCAGTATTATATACCGGCAAGTATTGAGAGATACAACTACTATGTTAATTTGAAACCCAACACGCCGCTTGTTGCAGGCGTTGAGTACGTATCAATAGTTAAAGCGAGAGTGAAAAGCGCAGAAGGAACTGCTATTGGTACAGATTATATTTGTCGTTTTAACGCCCTCTCCTCCGGGTACTATACCTCCTGTCCTATTAGTGTGATATCTGATCCGACTAAAATTTATCCTACGCCGACACAATCTACTTCTACGTTGATCTCGGTGATTGCTGGAATAGTTAGCGATGCTTCGGGCGCTCCAGTTCCTGGTGCCGGCATACATTTGGTTAGTGACGACTTTAATATAAGTTTGAGTGCGATTAGCAACGCCCAAGGAGCATTCCGTGTTCAGGTGGTTAGAGGCAACTATAGATTGGAGGCTTATCCACCTTATGGTCGCGGTGATTTGTTAAAATCGGAACCGATAACAGTTGGCATATCAGCTGGAGAAACTAAAAATTTAAATCTGCGTTTTACGGGCGCGCTTGAAGCTGTCAAGGTTATTGCTGGAACGGTTAGGTTTTCTGATGGAATGCCGGTGACTGATGCACGTGTTGGTGCTTGGAGTGGAACAACCGGACAGTGGACCAGCGGTTTTAGCGATGCGTTCGGAAAATACTCTTTTAAAGTTGCAGGTGGTGTATGGGTGGTAGGCGTCATGCCGGCTGATCTGACGCGAACGACGTGGCGTCAGCCAAGCTCATTTTTTAATGTAGAATTTATGAATGATTCATCGGTTGAAACCAAACAAGTAGATTTTCAAATTGTTTTATCCGATGGCAGGGTTGATGTAAAAGTGGTTGATGGCCGGAACGCGCCGCTTTCTAATGTCGGTGTTGTTTTGGGTATGGTAAGCGGTAGCGGTCAGAGTAGTGGGTTGTACGAACATCCTAATTTTCGCAAAACCGATGTAAGCGGTATCGCTACTTTTATTGTTCCGGTTGGGCGTTATTATATCAGGGCGTTTTTGCCCGATGAATTTGGCCGGGTTAACCCCGATGAGCAAATAGTCGATGTTATACGCGGCGTTACGTCAGCCGCAACCCTGGTATTCAAAAAACAAGGTGAAGTTTCGTTAGTTTATATACGCGGAACAACAAAATTTGATAACGGTAGTGTGGCGGCCGGAGCTTTTGTGTGGGCTTGGTCAGAGCGCGGAGGTTTCAGTGATATAAAGTCTAATGAGCGAGGAGAATTTATTTTTTCGGTTCCACGAGGAACGCGATGGCATATTGGTGCAGGCAAAGAATTGGACAATTTTCCCTACAAATCGGACGAGACAACCATTGATGTAAACGCCGATACTTCTGCTGATCTTATTCTTACGAAGACTCAAAATACCCGGTTGGCTCAATCCGTTACCGTTAATCAAGCTTCAGCACAAACTATTGTGGCACAAGCAAATGACGGCGCTAAAGTTGTGGTGCCGCCAAACGCGGCAGCTGTAAGCGGTAATGTGGAAGTAGAAATAGTGCCTACGGTTGAAGCGCCATCACAGCCAGCTACTAAAGTAGTGAGTACTGTTTATGATGTGACCATCTCCGATCAGGCAGGTAAAGAAATTTCTACATTGCAGAGTGAGGTTGAAATAACAATTCCTTATGATGAATCCGAACTTAAATCTCAAGGAGTCTCTGAAGATGCCATTATTCCAAGTTATTTCGATGAAGCTACGGGAGTGTGGGTTAAGGTGGAAAGTTACACTATTGATAAAGACAAAAATATCGTGATCATTCGAGTGAAACATCTTACCCGTTTTGCTATTGTTGCGGCCGCTGATACCGTGCCTCCATTAGCACCGACGAATATTAAGGTAGTGGTCGGGGTCGGTGAACTCATCGCTTCATGGGTTAATCCCGATAAAGACTTTGATCACATAAAAATTTACCGCTCGAATGAAAAAGGCAAACTTGGTACGTTAGCTCTTAATAATGCGGTTGTTACGGAATACCATGATCGTAAAGATCTTGTGGCCGGATTATCTTATTACTATACGGTTAGAGCTGTTGATCCGGCTGGCAACGAATCAACTAATACAGATTCTTTGGGCGCGGTTCTCTCGAGCGGTACTCCGCTTTCGGGAATAAAATTCAACCGCATTCTTAAAGTTGGTAGCCGCGGTAACGATGTTAAGCTGTTGCAGGAAACATTGATTCGTGAGGGTGTATATCCAGAAAGTATCGTAACTGGCTATTTCGGCAATTTAACCAAATTAGCTGTTATACGTTTTCAGGAAAAATATCTTGATCAAATACTGAAACCGGTTGGTTTGGCAAGCGGCACCGGCGTCGTTGGTAACGCTACTCGCGCTAAACTCAATTCGATTATTCAGTAGATTAACGTGAGTTTAAAAAAAATCAGAGTAATTTATTTTGTTCTAACTTCCGCGTTTATCGTGGGAAGTTATTTTTTTATTTTGGATATACCAATTGCGGATGGAGTAGTTTCAAATTACAGTGTTTTGGAAACTGCGCATTTTTATCAAAATCCAAAAATCAGCTTGAGTGATATAGCGCTTAAAGTATTTTATGTGGTGCCTACTAATCAGAAAAATTCGGTGGTCAAAGATTGGCGGGCCATGCTTAAACCAGTACTTGATGACGCGGTTCGTTTCCACCGCGTTCAGTTTAGGGGACGCTCTCGTTTGACGTATACGGTTTATCCGGAAGTTGTCTATTTGAATGAAGATACTAATTTTTATGACGGTTTGTCTACCAATCGTGGTAATCCGGAGGGTCTTAAAAAGATATTTGAAGAAATAGAACATCGTGTTTTTAAAAACAATGGTGATCTTTTTAGGGCCGGTTTTTCGGAAGTTTCGCCGGGTGCGTTTAGGGCGTTAGCTTTTGTCTATGAGGGGGTTGGTGCGAGCGGAACCGATGGCGCCTTAATTGTTTCTCGAGCTTTTTTGTCACGTGCTGAATACGCTTTGATTCGCTCATCTCTTTTCTATCATGAATTCGGTCACGTTTTGGGATTTCCCGATCGGTATGATCTAGATACCAACCAGCCGTTTTCCGAGGATATTATGGGTTCTGGTCGACGCCAGTCGATCGAAATAACGTATATTGATCGCGACCTTCTTAAGGGCGTTGGCGTAATTAGGTAATATCATAGTCTTATGCGGAAAAAAATTTTGGGAAATCGTTTAAGTCATAAGGTGTTTTTGATGCTTGTGCTTGTTGGTGTTTTGCCCATCATTATTCTTGGATTTCTGGCTCTTTACAGCTTGAACGTTTCTCACAGAATAGATGTTGCTTACATAGAACAAAAGTTAATCAATCAAAAAATAGAGGAAATCGAAAAGTTTTTTGATGAAATAGTAAGTACACTTGAGCTTCAGGTGGGTTTTGAGCAAACATCCGAAATTGCGATTGAAAGTCAGCATTTTCTTTTAAAACAATTTTTGAACGAGCACGCCGCTTTTGAAGAGGTGGCATTTGTGAGTTTGACTGGCCGGGAGAGTTCCAAATGGAGTCGCATTTACGGCGGAAGAGTATCCGACGAAGAACTTATCGATCTCAGTCATCTCGAACGGTTTAGGAAAGCGCTAGGCGGTGACCGTTACGTAGGATCAACGTATCGTACTTTGAAGGGACCGATGATAAGTATTTCTATGCCGGTACGCAATAAAAATGGCATAATAATTTCGGTTATTTCAGCCGAAATTAATCTTTCGGAGTTACAGTCAATTGTAAAACGGAGCACCTTAGGCTCCGAAGGTTATGTGTACATGGTAGATGGCGATGGATTCCTTTTGGCTCATAGCCAAGAAGAAAATTTAGAAATTAAAGACATGAATGATTGGGGGTTTGTTCGTAGTCTTGTCGGAGGCAGGCGTTACCTTGGGGTCGAAAATTTACAGCGCTATGAGAGTCCTTGGGGAGAAACCGTATTATCGTTAGGTGATTATTTGCCACTACTTAAAGTCGGCATTATTACAGAGTGGCCTATAGATGATGCTGATCGTATCGTAAATACCGTACGTAATCAGATAGCAATAGTTGGTTTTCTTGTTTTGCTGTTTACTGGTCTTGTAAGCGCCATACTTACTAATCGTATAGTCCGTCCTATTAAAACGCTTGAGGTTGGTACTGAACGTATAGCGCGCGGTCAGTTCGATCAGCCAGTTTCTATTACCACGAACGACGAAATCGAAGATCTGGGCGACGCGTTTAATAAGATGATGCAAGGCTTAAAACGACTTGAAGAACTTAAAGAAGAGTTTGTGTTCATCGCTGCCCATGAACTTCGTACGCCAGTTACCGCTATCAAAGGATATATTTCCATGGTACTTGATGGCGACGCTGGAGAAGTAAATCCCGAAGTGCAAAAATTTTTGAGCGAAGTTAGAAAAGCGAGCGACCGTTTGAATCAATTGGTAAATGATTTGCTTCAAATAGCTCGTTCCGAGGCTGGCCGTCTAAAAATAGAGGTGCAGTCTATTGATATAGCCGAAGCGGTTCAGTCCGCACTTTCGGAGCTTAAACCGTTAGCTCTAGAAAAATCAATTAAGCTTGTTTATAATCCGGTTACAACCCCTCCGGTTTTAGCTGACTCCGATCGTCTTAAAGAAGTTTTGATTAACTTGGTTGGTAACGCGATTAAATATACAATGCGTTCCGGCGATGTAATTATCTCACATGAGGTTAAAGACAAGGGATTAATCACTCATATTAAAGATCACGGTATAGGTATTTCTGTTGAAGCCCAAAAGAAATTGTTTGAAAAATTTTATCGTGTTCAAACCGAAGAGACGAGGAATATCACCGGTACCGGTTTAGGACTCTTCATTGTTAAGCAGATTGTCGAGAAAATGAACGGTAAAATTTGGGTCGTTTCTGAAGAAAGCCAAGGGTCGACATTCAGTTTCAGCCTCCCGCTTACAACCAACATCAAAGCATCTTAATCGTCCAGTATTGTTATAATTTGACAAATAATATATTTCTACGTTAAAGTATCTGACATGATGAAAGCGTTAAAGAATAAGAGTTTTGTGCGTGGTTTGGTAATCGTACTTACACTTGGGCTGGTGGGAACTTACATGCCTTTGCTTTTTTCTAATCCAACTCCTCAAGATCAATTACCGCCTCAGTCTGCTTCGCTTGTCGAGCCCGAAACAATGCTTGCAACATCAACACCGCCGACATCAACCTCAGTTATTGTGCCGGTGACGTTAGAAAAACCTAAGCCGATCACGTCGCCAGAAGGATTTAGTGGTCTTCAAGAAGAGGGTAAATCACTGGACGATCTTAATAATCTTTTGAATGAGTAAAATGCATAAACTGCCCGCCGTAAGGCGGGTTTTTGTATTGCTTGTCGTAAATAGAGCATTATTTTATTATATTCACTGGAGGCAGTTCTTAATAATTTAAGAGGAGCAAGTGTTTATGGGAAGGATGTTGATTGTTGTTTTGGTAGTTATTACTCTCTTGGGCGGTTGCGAGAAAAAACCTCTCGAAGGTATTGTGGTGAGCGACGTTAAAATTTTTGCTATAACGGATCCGGTAAGTAGTTCATATAACCTAAAAGGAGAGACAAAAGATTTTTTTGTGCGAGAGCTTCGTGAGAAATTAACTGATGCTGGGTTGAGATTTGATGAGAAAAGCCCTCTTTCAATAGAGGGGGATGTATATGGGTTCTCCAATGGAACAGCTATGGATTACGTTGGTGAGGAATTAACCAGCAGAATTTCTCTTAAGGACCAAAACGACCTTTATGAAACCGATGGTTTTGGCCGCAGTTGGCCAATAAAACGGAAGTGGTATGTTGAGGGGTATGTTCCTTTGGGTTTTAGGTCTGATGTGAATCAGGAAGATTGTGATCGTCTGGCCGAAGAAATGGTCAAGTCTGTTATAAAAACAGTCCAAGCCAAAAACAACCCATGAATTTATATAAACCGGCTTTAATAGCCGGTTTTCCATTTTCGTAAATTTGTCGTAGATTTAAGTTTATGAAGGATAAAGCAATTAAAAAATTGATAGACAGAGAAACCAAGCGCCAGAACGAAACAATTAATTTGATTGCTTCGGAAAACTACGTTTCGCGTGACGTACGTGAAGCATTGGGTTCGGTTTTTACGAATAAGTATGCCGAAGGGTATCCCCGTGCCCGCTACTATGGCGGAAATGTTTTTGTTGACGAGCTGGAAGATTTGGTGAGAGCGCGAGCGTTGAAGCTTTTTGACGTGAAAGATTCAGTATGGTCTTTAAATGTACAGCCCTATTCTGGGTCCCCCGCTAACGTGGCTGTCTATCATGCACTCCTTGCGCCGGGCGAAAAAATCATGGGGATGCGTCTTGATATGGGGGGACATTTAACGCATGGTCACAAAGTAAGCGTGACTGGAAAGCTGTGGCAGCAGGTCTCTTATGGCGTCGATGGAAAAACAGAACGTTTGAATTACGATGAGATTGTAGGGATCGCAAAAAAAGAAAGACCAAAACTTATTGTTGCCGGATACAGCGCGTATTCCCGAATTATCGACTTTAAAAAATTCAGAGAAATTGCTGATACGGTTAACGCGATTTTTATGGTGGATATGTCGCATTTTGCGGGGCTTGTCGCTGGTCGCACGTATAATTCCCCATTTCCTTATGCTCACGTGGTAACCACCACAACGCATAAGACGCTTCGCGGCCCTCGCGCAGCAATTATTTTTTCGAGGAAAGAATTTGCTCAAAAAATCGATAAAGCAATATTTCCGGGGCTTCAGGGCGGTCCGCATATGAATGCGATTGCCGCGGTTGGCGTTGCGCTCCACGAAGCCTCAAGCGCGGCATTCTCCATTTACGCGAAACAAATTATTAAAAATTCACAGACTCTTGCTCGAGAACTCCAAAAACATGGGTGGCGGATCGTCTCTGGCGGCACCGATACGCACCTTTTCCTTGTTGATGTGCAGGCCCGGGATATCAGTGGAAGTGTTGCAAGTGATCGGTTGGAAAACGTCGGTATCGTGGTAAACAAAAACGCCATCCCTTTCGATGTGCGAGGCCCGATGGATCCTTCAGGAATTCGTATTGGTGCGGCTGCAGTTACGACACGAAGCATGAAAGAGAAAGAAATGAAAATAATTGCTGACTGTATTTCGAAATCGCTTCTTGGGAAATCCGGACAATCAGATATTAAACAGCGCGTTCGTAAACTTTGTGTCGCCTTCCCGTTGTTTTCATAACCATTTAGTCTATTGACAGGCGATAAATAATCAGGTATCATGTTCTTAAATTACATGTTTATCGTAGCTAACAATTCAATCCATAACCCGATCCTCTTTGTTGGGAGAGGGTTGGTTTGGTTATCTTAAATTTTCTTTTAGAAATATCTACGAAATCAGCCCCCTCCTAAGGAGGTTTTTTGTTTTTAGGGGGAAATGCACATTCACATAAAGAAAGGAGTTATATGCCGAGAAAGTATTCGCCAAAAAGACCGCCAGTAGAGCTTTCCGAAGCGTTGCGACAGTTAAAGGAACTGAAAAAGAAGAAAGAAGCCCTAGCGAAATGCTGCATTTATTACGCGCCTCATGTCTGGATCAAGAAATGCCAATTTCGTGGCTGTGGATCACGCCTTGGTTGGTTAAGGAAATTTTCGACCAACAATAGTCTTGCTCCGGCAGTCATATGTGCTGGTTGTAGAAAAGCGCTTGCATTTTACGACTTTGCGGAAGAGTTTCGCAATCATGACAGCGACTCATTGTGATGGACAACACCAATAATTCAAACGAAAGGAACCCTAGGATGAAAAAGCTTTTAAGATATTTTATGGCGGGAGCAAAGTCTTGTGAAATCGGTAAATCGGTTGGTATGGAGGTAGAAACTCAGTTTGTGACAAGAAATGGCGCGCCTATTGACCTTGAAACATCACAACGGATTATCCGGGAATTTATGATGCGTTTTGGATGGAGTGTTAAATCCACAAAAGGAGATCTAATAACAGAAGCAGTTTCTCAAGAGGGCGATAAGTTGTTATATGAATTGGGCCGCCATAATCTGGAGTTTAGTTCTTGTGTTTGTACCGCGTCTTCCGTGGTTTCACACATGCGGACGCTTCTTGATGGTTTATATCGTGTTGCGAGTGAATTCTACGCATATCCGTTTTTTGGGCCTGTTCTTGAGACAGATGAAAATCTTTTGGTCATTCCCGATGAGCGCGACGCCGCATGGCTCACGCTTGATGGAAAAGAACCGTTGAATTTATTGGCGCGCACGAGTTCCGTGCAGTTTACCGTATCGGTTAAACCGCGCCAGGCGATTGATTGTATAAATAAGCTTGGCGAATCAATCTCAAGATTTCTCGTTGATTATCCGCAGGAAGCTTTATGGAGAAGATATATCTTGGAATCCAAGGCCGGCTATAACCCGTTGCGTTACGGCGGTCCGATGAAATTCGATAGTATTGAAGATTATTGCGAAAAACTCGCATCTCACGACGTAGTTCAAGGTTCCCGTTTGGTTCCATACAGCGAGGTTAAGGATCTAAATATTCCCTTGTTTTTGCGGTCGGTGTGGTGGTATTTCCGTTTGAGGCGTTACGGTTCTGATCTCTGTATTGAGGTGCGGACTTTATCAAGAAAAAACGACGAATTGTTTAATAAGCAGCTTCAGATGGTTTTGGACATCCTTTCTTAAGTAGTGGTGTATACCAAGAGAGAAGATAATTCTCTCTTGGTATACTTATTGTATGTATGTTTTAATGTTTGCGGGGTCATATATTTTATACAACAAATGAAAAAGAATAAAAAAATATTATTTTTGGATATTTTGACCGCTGATAAAAGATTGCGACAGCGGGTTGAAAAAGACTTCGGTGCTCCGTATTCCGAAGAAAGTCGCCGCGCTTTAGGATTATCAAAAATCCAGTTCATATCTGTTGATGCGTCGAAAGGCGAATTTCCGGATCTTAAAGATTACGACGGTGTTATTATCAGCGGTTCTGCCGAAGATCCTGTGCGCGGACAGGAAAAACAGTGGATGAAACAAGCCTATAGATTTATACTAGAGATAATCAAAGCCAAAAAACCATTGCTTGGTATTTGCGGTGGCCTGCAATTCACCGTTCGTGCGTTAGGCGGAAAGATTGTTTATAACCCTCGAGGGCGTAATTTTGGTACGACCTTGATTACACTTACGGCCGCCGGCCAAAAAGACAACTTATTCAAAGGATTGCCTCGGATAACGAAAGTTCAGTCAAATCACAGTTGTATAATTTCTAAGCTGAAACGCGGCTGGAAAGTTTTGGCTTTTTCCGAGATGACGCCTTTTGAGACAGTTGCCTTAGGTTCGAAAGTCAGACTAGTCCAGTTTCACCCGGAGCGATCATTGGAAAATATGCAGGTTGTTGCAAAACCCAGTGAGTTTAAACGTTTGAGTGACGCGATTCGTACCGGCAAGAAAATAATGCAAAATTTTCTGAATTATTTTGTTCGGTAAACTTTCAATTGCCCAAGTTTTAATAGGTTATTATTGGAGACAGAAATCAAATTTTACCCGTTTTTAAATGCTTGACGCGAAAAGTGGTGTGAGTTATTATTCTTGAAAAGGATATGGATATAAAAACTAGTCTCAACAACTTTGCGTATTGGTTTACTAATAAACCTCTTTTGAGGAAGGAGTTTTTGTTTGTATAAAGACGTTAACATTTTGAAAGCAAAAACCTCTTCCTCGGAAGAGGTTTTTGATTCTTCCGATCGCAACTTAAAAATTTAATTATCGAAAGGAACGGTTATGAAAATAGATGCCATTAGAAGATTTATGAGACGTTTTGATTTTCGAAAGGAGTTTGAAGGTTACATCGGTATTGAACGGGAACGGTTTCTTGTAGATAAAGACGGCATGCCTATTCCTCAAGCCGATTTGTTTCTTACTGCGGCAGGCGATAAACGTTTTGCGCACGAACTTTCTCGTTGCCAGATTGAAGATCGTACAGAGCCGCACCGCGATATTATGAGGCTCAAACTCAATTTGTTCGAAAACGATTCATTGGTATATAAGACCACGTCTGAGATAGGGAGCGGAGCCGCTATGTATGAAGTCGCGTCGGCAACCATGCCTCTTGAAGTGTATCCCACGCCGCGCTATGAAAATATTGTAAAACGCATAACCCGAGAGCAACTCATTGCTGCTTGTCGGGTTGCGGGAGTGCATATCCATATCGGAGTTCGAGACATGAATGAAGCCTTGGTTGTGTATGGGATACTACGGGAAAAGCTATCGGAACTTTCGCATCTTGGCGATCATTCAAGCGGAGAACGCCTCACTCTCTATAAGACTATGGCAACAAAGTGGGAACCGCCGACCTACGCGAACGTGGAAGATTTTTATGAAGTCGCAAGAATTCATGGCTTTGATGATAGTCCCAGAAATTGCTGGCATCTTATCCGTATAAGTGTTCATGGGACTGTCGAGTGTAGAATGTTCGGGGCGACCGACCAAGCCGATGAAATTATTAATTGGGTTGAGCTTATACAATCACATATTCATGTCTAAGGAGAAGCTTATGCATAACGAGGTGAATGAAAAAGAAATGCGTTTCGCGTTTAAGGAAAAAGCCGATGAAGTGTTGTGTCAAGCTGACAGTTTTGAGAAGCGAATTGGCACGCTCCGAGTTGGATTTGAATCCGAGGTTGGAATATGGAAAGACAACGTGCCGTACTATGAAATCGGGGTGATACGCGATAAGGTTGTTGATCGAGTGAAAAGTGTGTACGGCGGTGAAGCTGATGTTGAGTTGGGTTTAACCCAGCTTGAGCTTCGTACGGCCCCGTATGATATCCTAAGTGACTTCGAAGCGCTTGATCGAGAATACAGGAAAGAATTTGAGCGCAACAGATTTCTCGCCGGCAATTTCGGCGCATCGATCTTAAGGATTGGGTCAAATCCGCTTTTACCGGTTATCGATACGCCTCGTACGGATAAATTAAAATATCAACTCGTTCCTGACTATCAGAATATGTATCGTCGTAAAACAATTACTACGACAATCGGGATTAATGGGAAAGTGATCGAAATTGGAGACGCATCGATTGTTTCTTTGTTCCAGTCGTTCCAGGTAAATCTTGAAGCAAAATCATTGGATGACGCAATTGCGAAGATGAATCGCTCTTTCATGTTCGCTCCGTATCTTATGGCTATCGGCGGTAATTCTAGATACCTCGGACTTCAAGACACTGGCTGGAACGATCTTCGGATTGTTGCGTGGGAACTAAGTCATGATACGCGGACATCGGATGATATTAAGCGCGGCATGGGTTTGCGGATTGGGTTGCCAGAAAAGTATTTTGAGGATATGACGGATTACTTTGAGCGAATTCTAAAGTATCCGTTTATTCTTCACGATCCGGAACATGCTTTTAAAATTGGCATCGGTCTTCATTGGCTCGATACGCGTGTAAAATTTATTGGAAATTCTGCGGTTGTGGAGCTTCGGGCCCTTCCTACACAACCGACCATTGAAAATGAATTAGCGCTTACATTGTTTTATATCGGTCGGCTTATATACGCTGAAGCCACAAACGAGCCGTTTTTGCCGATGGTAATTGTTCGTGAAAATCGTTTGTCATCGCTTATGTTTGGCCTTGCAAAGCCGTTATGGGTTGCAGAGAGCGGCAAATATATCAAGGTAGATGCTCGTGATGCGGTGCGTCGTGAGCTTAGCCGTGCTGGATTCGGTCTTAAAACGGTTGGCTTGGGGTGTCACATTGATATATTGGAATCCCTCTACAGTAGGATTGATAATGGTTCGCCTTCAGATGTGTTAAGTAGGCATTTTGATAATTGTTCGTCTGTATGCAAAGAAGAAATGTTGGAAGCTCTAAAAATTACAGGAATGCTTGTATAAGAGAATTCTTTTGTAGGATTCTATTGTTTAATTCATTAAAACCTCTGCGTTTAGTTTACGCAGAGGTTTTTTGTGGTTAGGATAAGATTGTTATGGTAATTGACGGCAAAAAATTAGCTGAGGAAATTATCGCAGATTTTAAAACCAAAGAAACCTACTCATCCGCAGGCAGGTTTTTAGGCGCAGTTTTGGTTGGTGAAGATACTTCATCAGTGAGTTTTTTAAAACAAAAAGAGAAAGTGGCGAAAGAAATTAATATAGATTTCCGTCTTTATCGATTTCCCGAAGATTCTACCCAGGATTTTTTACGTAAGGAAGTTTTGAGTATTGCAAAACATAAAACCTGCGGTGGTATTATTGTCCAACTCCCTCTTCCTTCACACATTAATACTCAGTATGTATTGAACGCTATTCCTCGAGAAAAAGACATCGATGTTTTGGGTGAACGCGCCCTCGGCGCTTTTTATGTCGGTCGTAATCCTGTTTTACCGCCGGCTGCTGGTGTAGTTCAAAAAATACTAAAGAATTTTTATGAAGGAGAATTGAATTCGGCTAAAACCATTGTTATCGGTAGAGGTTTGCTTGTCGGAAAACCTATCAGAACATGGCTTGAAGATAGGGTTGTCGAACTCACTGTTTTTACCAGTCAAACAGAAAATATTAAATCCAAATTAAATGACGCCGATATTGTTATCTCCGGCGCTGGTCAAGCAAAGCTTTTTAGTGCTCATGACGTAAAAAGTAGTGCGTTGGTTATTGATTTCGGTTATTCGAGTATCGGCGGAAAACTCTGTGGCGATTTCGATCCGCAAGAACAGGATATCGAAGCTGTTAGATATACCCCAACTCCCGGTGGTACCGGCCCTATGTTAGTAGCTCAGCTTTTTGAGAATTTTTTTACTCTGAATAAAGAGTAAGGTTTTCATAATAAAACCATTAAAGTTTATCTTTTTTGGGCGCCTTAAAAATCACGCATTCGTCTACCGTTGGGCATGTATGCGTGAAAATTGAGGCAAGCTTGCGTATAAATTATCTCATGGTTATACTCGAGGGTAGATTATTTCAACAATTAATTAAGGAAAATAACGTGTTGCGTTTCATTGTTTTGGGGTTAACGGTTGGAGCCGCTACTTGTCTTTTATGGAATCTTTTTGGTCAAAAAGGCACGTTTAGTCATATAGTGCGCGGCATCTGTGTAGGCGTTTTCAGTATTATAGTTGTTGTTATTAACACTATTTATATCGGAGCTAGCCGCGGCATTGTGTGGGACGCATCGTTTACGACACACACTATTTTAGGGTTCTGGTTTTTTCTAGGAATTATTATTACCTGTATTACTGGTTTTCAGGTATTCTTGAGAAATTTACCGACACGATTTCACCGCATTTCCGCATATCTTACTGCATTTTTTCTAGCGTTTACGCTTCTTGTGGCGTTTCTTATACCGACCTTACGCGGTTAGGTGGTTTATGAGGCGATCGAAGCTTAAACCTAAAAAACCGCATCGGACCTGGGTCGAGTGGGATCTGGAACGAAAACTTAAAAAATTGGAACAGATGAGAAAGGTGCTACGCGCGCTACCCAAAATTCTTAAAGGAGTTCGCAAAGAATTAGAACACAAAGAAAAACGTAAAAAGAAATCCCGTTAGTCTATGGACTAACGGGATTATTCATTCCCGATGATTAAAGGTATTGCAGATATTTTGCAGATTTTGTGAGAGAAACAATCTCAATTATTCCTTTGGCTAGACCCCACCATCCCAGCACGATAAATGCGATGAAACTAAGAATTTGAAACCACACGGCGACCTTTCGCGTCGGATATTTATAATCGTAGGCGACATTGGTTAAGATATAGCCCAGTAAGCCGCTCAAAAAATATACAATATAGATCATCTTTTCTCCTTTCTTTTCATTGAAATGTAAAATAGCCTGTAATGTTCAGGCTATTTTAATTTTTGGGTAAAGTCAACAATCTTTTTGATGTGTTGTTCCCAATTTTTACCGCGGTGTTTTTATTTTGTGAGCGGACGGTGATGATCTTCAAAGCTCGCGGTTTCTATTCCTTCGGGATGGAGGAAAAATACAATAGCCCAACGGCTGCAGTCTGGTCGATATGGTTTTTCATCGAGTTCAACCGCTTCGTGCCAGCTTGGGCGGATTACGCCATCCGTCAATTTTGTAAACTTGATGCCTGGAAAAGTAAGAGCAAAACCACTTTTGTGTTCTACGAGCCGCATATCTTTTTCGTCAAAACCTATCCGAAGCCCCGGTTTACTTTCAGCGAGTGCCAAGGTAAGGCCGCTTTTATCGTAATGACCTTGTGCAATATGACGACCGCGAGTTGTCGGATGATATTTTAGAAAGCGCAAAATTCCGCTACCGGGCCTCGTGCTTCCGTGAGGGAAGAAACGTTCAAAAGCTCCTTGCTTACCTTTTTCTATTTCTTTGAGCGCCAGTTGAGAAACCTTAATTGAATCATTGAAAATTTTATCAGCAACATTTATAAGTTTTTTGAGTTCGGAAGGGGCTTTGCTAAGAGGGTGGGTAAAATATGTCGGTAGTTCTGGAAAGTAGTGAAAATATTCTTTGTTATCAAGCGCGCCATACTCGCGTTGTTTTCTCACGTAGCCGATGCCAATATCAAGAGGATCGTTGTTGCATGACCATTTTGATTTTTCTTCTTTTTTCAAGTCTGTGAAGTTTAAGAAAATGTCAGCAGCGGATTTCAAAAAATCATAACTTCGAGAAAAGGGTACTTGTGAGTACCCTTTTGATTTGAAATCATAGCTAATCGAATTTGGCATTATTATTCTTCGGATGCGACGTTTGTTACGATGCCTTTTTGCTCCGAAGCCTCAATCGTTTTTTTCTTGATAGTGTCAAGAAGTTTTTTCTCGGTTTTCAATCGTTCGCGGACATTATCAAAACCGACACCCAATTTTTCGGTTTCAAAACTGTAGCTTGCGCCGGCCTTGGTTACCACGCCGTACTTCATGGCGGTATTTAAGACATCGGATTCGTACGAAATTCCTTGACCGTACATAATGTCGAATTCGGCAATCCTAAACGGCGGAGCCACTTTATTTTTTACCACTTTAGCTTTGGTGCGGTTGCCTACTATTTCCTCGCCTTTTTTGATTTGCGCGCTTCGGCGAATATCGATCCTTACTGAGGCGTAGAATTTCAAAGCCAGTCCGCCGGGCGTTGTTTCGGGGTTGCCGAACATAATTCCTATTTTCATTCGGATCTGATTGATGAAAATGATTATGGTTCCAGTTTTAGCGGCGATAGCCGTTAACTTTCGGAGAGCTTGGGATAAAAGTCTGGCTTGGGCGCCGATGTGGTGCGCTCCCATTTCACCTTCAATTTCTGCTCGTGGTGTTAAAGCCGCCACTGAATCAATTACGATGATTGAGATAATTCCCGATCGTACCAGGCTTTCTAGAATATTTAAAGCTTCTTCGCCATTGTCTGGTTGGGAAATGATAAGCTCTTTGATTTTGACGCCGATTTTTGAAGCATATTCCGGATCTAAAGCATGTTCTGCATCAATAAATGCTGCTTTGCCGCCCCGCTTTTGAATTTCAGCCACGGCGTGAAGCGCGAGCGTTGTTTTGCCCGAACTTTCTGGACCGTAAATTTCAATAACTCTTCCTTTGGGCAATCCGCTGCCCAAAGCGAGATCGAGAGAAAAAGAACCGGATGGAACCGTTTCAACTTTAGTGCGGTGTGTTTCGCCGAGCTTCATGATCGCTCCTTCGCCAAATCGCGATTGAAGCGACTCCATTAGAGTTTCCAACTCCCCCTTTTTGTCTGTTTGGTTAATTTTCTTCTGTTGGGCCATGTTTAATTTCTAAAGTTGAACTTTCGTAGAATATTTGTTTGGTTACTATCGCTTCTTGACCGAGTATGCCGCGAGATTTCACGCGAAACGTATTGAAGCCAGGGGTAAGTTTAGCCAAATAGCTGAAGTTACCTTGTTCGTCCGGGTATACAGCCTCGCCGTTTATCGTAAGTTCATCGCCTAGTCTTGATTTGCCGTCCAGAGTAAAATCAGACGCTTTCACAACCAATTCATCCTCTTCAATATTAAGTGTAAGTGGTGGTCGTCCGAGAATAGATGGCAGTCTAATTAATATATAAAGAATAAAGAGAGCAGCGATAAGCATCATGATTACAACCCCGCGGTTAACGGGTTTAGTAGCAAAACGATTGTGTGGTAGTAAATCACGTTCACCAGATCGGTGAAGCGTAGCGTTGTCTTTAAGATATACCTTCCAAAGATCTCCGCCGTTTAAGCCGAGCGTGTCAGCGATCTTTACGATGTAACCACGGACGTACGGTGCAGCCGGAAGATCATCAAATTTCTCTTCTATAATTTGTTCGATAAACCGTTCCGAAATACCCGTGGCTTGGGAAAGTTTCTCAATGGTGAGGCTCTTTACGCGGAGCGCATCAACAATAAGCGATGATAAATTTCTGGGAGTCGCATCCATAGCTCGTTAATTATACACTAGAGTTTTAAAATTTCTCTGGGTTTCGCGCCATCCCCAGGTCCAATTACACCATGTTCTTCCATAATATCAAGGAGTCTGGCAGCTCTCGCGTAGCCTACCTTAAGTCTCCGTTGAAGAAGTGAAGCAGATGCTTTTTTGGCATTACGCACTACTTGAAGAGCTTCTTCGTAGAGCTCATCGTCATTATCAGCATCAGCGTAAGCTTCAAACGGTAGGTTTTCGCCATTAACTCCATTTGTCGACTCAATGGCTAATATCTCTTCGGCAGAGTCGTTGTTTTTTACAATGAAATTAACCACGACTTTGATTTCATCTTCGGTTATATAGGCTCCTTGTACGCGGATTGGTTTTGATCTTTCTGCGGATATAAACAGAAGGTCGCCGTTGCCTAAAAGTTTTTCAGCTCCGGCAGTATCCAGAATTGTCCGCGAATCAACTTGGCTTGCAACTTGTAGAGCGACGCGGGAAGTAATGTTGGCCTTGATAAGGCCGGTGATTACTTCAACCGATGGTCGTTGGGTTGAAACCAAAAGGTGTATGCCGGTGGCTCGGGACATCTGGGCTAATCGAATGATCGATCCCTCGACTTCCCGTCCATAACTAACCATAAGATCAGCCAATTCGTCGATAACAATCAGCATGTAAGGAAGCGGTTCTTTGCTCGCGCGGTTGTAGCTTTTAATATCGCGACTGCCGGCTTCGAGTAACATTTCGTATCGGCGGTCCATTTCTTGAAGAACCCATCGAAGCGAACCCATTGCTTTTTTATTCTCGGTTATGACTGGGGAAATTAGATGCGGTAAACCGGAGTAGATTGACAGTTCAACGCGTTTAGGATCGATGAGGAGAAGGCGGAGCATTTCCGGCGAATTCTTGTATAAGAGAGATATAAGGATGGAGTGGATGGTAATTGATTTTCCTGAGCCGGTTGCGCCGGCAACAAGGAGGTGAGGCATTTTGTCTATATTAGGGAATATCGGTTCGCCATTCACGTTTCTGCCGAGTGCAAAAGCAAGAGGATCTAATTTTTGAAATTCTTCATAGTGAAGAATACTCCCTAATCTTACTAAGGCCGCGGCTTTGTTTGGTACTTCGATCCCGACTAACGATTTTCCCGGTATAGGTGCTTCAATGCGGATGGGGTGAGCAGCCAGGGCCAGAGATAAATCCTGGTTTAAGGCGGTAATGCGGGAAAGCTTCATTCCTTCGGCTGGTTTTAGCGTATAGCGTGTAACCGTGGGTCCTACATTAATTTCACCCATCTCAACTGCAATACCGAAGCTGTCCAAGGTGCGTTTGATGATATTGGCGTTCGCGCGGAGATCGCCGATGGTCGGTTTTTCAAGAGAGCTTACAAGAAGCGAGAGCGGTGGCGGCGTGTAATTGTGAATAGGTTTGGCGGTCGTTGTTTTAACTTCTCCGGGTTTTTGACCGATAACTTTTTTTATTTTTGATATCGTTGGTTCAATGTTTTTTGTTTCTGTGGTAGTTGAGGGTACGGATGGCGCTTGAACGGGTAGCGTTACGGACAGGGCTTCATTGCCTATTGGTTCTTTAGATTTCTTTAGCGTTGGCATGCGTAATCTTAAAGGACGATTTACGGTACTCAGAAGCGATGCGATGAGTGCGGTTAAGGTAATTACAACCGAGGCGGGCGTGCCGAAAGGGTATTTCAGTGATCCGATAAGCGTACCGGTAAATCCGCCGCTTCCCGGAGAGACAATATCGATAAGGCCCAAACCTGACGTGACGAATATCAAGCTGCTTGCGATAGTCACCCCTACAAATTTTCTGCGCTCGGGCGCAAAAAACGAGAGAGCGATTAGAAATGATACGGTTGGTAGAAAATAATAACCCCAGCCGAATAGTTTACTGAATAGTTTATAAAAAGCAGCTCCCCATGGGCCGGCCTGGTTAAATCCGGCTAGGATAAGAGTAATGGCGAATCCTAAACAAACTACGATAGCTACGCTTTTTTTGGTGTCGGGGTGTAGGTTTGACGGTTTATCCGCCATCTCTTCAATATCTTTTGCCAGCTTTTTGTTTTTGGACATAGGTAATGCTTGCGATCGACTTTACAATCTTTTTTCATTAAAGTAAAAATTAGACTAAAATACAAGCTATGGAATTTACCGATGAAAAATTGGAGGCGTATTTCAACAAAGCCACAAAAGAGATCGATTCATATTTTAAAAATCGTCTTAGTATAGGCGCAATTTCTCGCGAGCTTTACGAAAAAGCTCGTGTTAAGGTTGCGGCTAATCTACGCTTGTGGCTCTTCGATAAAAATATTGATGTGATCTCCCCGCTCACAAAACCAGGAATTATGAGAGCCATAGAGAAAGAGCGGTGGGAAGATATTATCGAGGCTTATATTGATGATGTTGCGTTTGGTACGTCAGGCATTCGCGGGTTTGCCGCCCTAACCGACCCGGAACTTCTCGAATTAGCTAATCAAGGAATAGGCGCCCCCATTCTTAAAGGGCCGAATACTATAAATGATGTTGTGTTTGCGCGATTGACTACCGGCATCGCCAGTTATATGAAAGACCGTTTATATAAGAGCGTGGTTATTGGTTTCGACAGCCGTGTCCAGGGCAAGGCGTTTGCCGAGCTTCTGTCGCGCATTTTTATTTACCATCATATCGAGGTTCGTTTTTTCGATACGCCGATTCCCTACCCGCTTGCGCTTTTTGCGGTGAGTAATCTCAAAACCGATTTAGGCGTTTTTATTTCAGCCAGTCACAACGATCGTCGCTGCAACGGATTTAAGATTTGCACTATGAAAGGCGCGACCATTGAACTTGAAGAGCGCAACCTACTTTATGATCAATATCTCACCCGTACCAATATTTCTGACGTCAGGCTGGCAGACAGCGATGATCTTGGTAAATCTCCACTCTTTTCCGTTATACAGGAAGAAGTTCGTGATTCTTTTTTGCGTCATATTAAAAGCTTCCTTATTGATCAGAATCTTATTGATACATTCGGCCAAAAACTAACGATCGGTTACAGCGCTTTCCATGGCGCAGGCGCCGGTACGGTACCCAAACTATTTGCTGCGGCCGGTTTTCCCAAACTTCAAATTATCCAAAAACTTTTTACAGTCGACGGTCTTTTCCCCAGTTTTTCCCGTCATCCCGATCAACAACCTGATCCGGGAGACGAGAGCGCAGCCGAGGTTGCGCTTGATGCTTATAGAGAAGAATTTAAATCCGATTTTGAAAACAGAAAATTGGATATTTTGATCGGTACTGATCCGGATGCCGATAGAGCCAGCGTGATTGTCAGGGTTCCCGAAGCACAGCAGTCAATATATAAAAATCCTTATGTACTTTTTCAGGCTGATGAGGCATGGCTATTGGTTCTCTGGTATCGGCTCCAGAAAATGACATCTACGGACGATGCTTTTATTGTTTTTACTCATACCACGACCGATGCCTTTAGAAGATTAGCCGAAAAATATAACGTGGGTGTGATTCGTTCGTGGGTCGGTTTCGGTTGGATTGCACAAGCAACTCAAGAGATATGGCGGGGCCGTATGGTCTCTAGAGAAACGCATCCCAACCTGATTTTCGAAACGTTTTTAATGGACCCTTCGCGGCGCCGCAATATAGGTGGTTTCGAACAAAGTTATGGTTTTGGATTTTTCGGCGGTCCTCCGTCCGACCCTCGGGATTTGGGCGAGGGTGGTCATGTTAAAGACAAAGACGGCACGCTTGGAGCTTTGATGATTGCGGAAATCGAGGCTTATGCCAAATCACAAGGGAAAACCTTAATCGATCTCGTTGATGAGATTTACCTTGATCCGAAGATCGGTTTGTTTGTGACTCATTATGAACCGGCTCCGCGGTATGGTTCGTATCGGGGCATCGAAGGATTTTCAAAAAAAATAAATGTTTTGAAAAAATCATTTGAGTTTTTTGATTCGGTGAAACGGGGTGAAGCCGTAAGCTTTGGTGGTCTGAAGGTTACGGATGTGGAAGTGTATCGGACCGGCAAGTACGACAAGCTTCATAACTGGCCTGGATTTCCCGATGAAGGCATTCGGTTCTATTTCGGCAATCGCGAGAATTGGCTGATCGTGCGGCCGAGCGGTACGCAGCAAGCCCTCCGTTTCCATGCTCAAATACACTATGATGTCATCAAAGAAAATCTATTCGCAAAAAAGAAAGAAGGATATGAAACGGTGCGGCGCATGATTCGCGAATTCCGTGAACGTGTGGGGAGTCCGAATGATTAATTTTTCCCTTCAATTTTAAAGTGTGGTAGGATCAATAAATTGTGACTAAAGAATCACCTTTTGAAGTTATCATAGTTTCCGATGTTCATTTGGGTTCGCGGGTCAGCCGCGCCAAGCAACTTCTTCAATGGCTTAAATCCCAAAATTTCAAGAAGCTTATCTTGAATGGCGACATTTTTGATGATTTGAATATCAAGTGGTTTTTGCGAGACGATTGGGAATACGCTGTATTTTAATCCTGGATACGCCGGGAAGCAGCGGTTTTCATTGGAGAGATCGGTGGCGGTGTTGCATTGCGATGAGGCGGGGATAACGGCGGAGTTTACCGAGCTGTGACTCGCGGCGCGAGGGGCGT
>JACRFG010000039.1 GCA_016234345.1 Candidatus Jorgensenbacteria bacterium | reverse complement strand
CCGCGCGCCCAATGCATTGACTCTGGATTTACCCGAGGTAACTTCAATCTCAAATCATCGGGATTCTCTTTCCAAAGATATCGCTGAACAATCAACCATTCTCCTTCACTGACCACATTCCTTTCTTGGACATCTCCACGAAGAAACGATTTAAATTTTACCGCAAAATCTTCATCTTGACTGTAACGCCTAAAAAGCTTGGCGTAAAACTCAATCTCATGAAAATAGTGAAGAAGAAGAGCGAAATCTCTCAAAAACTTACCAGGCATATCTTCCCGAATAGGATTTAGAAATATCACTCCAAATTCTTTCAAGTGACTCACGTTATGATGCTTTTTGGCCACAAACTTCTTACTCACCTCTAACCATTCAGACCCCAAAACCCTAAGTTCAATTGGTCGTTCCTCAAAATCATGAACAGTAAAATTGCTATAAACCTTATCAAAAGTCTCATGCATCCACTCATTTGATTCTATAAATCTAAGAGCACTAAATGATTCGGTAATATCCTGTTTTTTTAGCAGCTCCTGAACATTACTGTAGCCGAAAAACTTGATCAGGTTCATCGGAGGTCGTTCTTCTAAAATCTTTTGGGCTCGATCTTTCTTCAAAAAAAAACCATTGCCTACTTTAGCTATTTTACGAGCCAGATTCATAGCTTTTTCGAATTCAGTCGCGCCTTGCACCCCGTTCAGAAAATCCAAAAACTGATGCTCATGCGTAAAAATAGCTTCGCGAAGAACTTCACGCACTTCGTCGGCACCGCAATCAGAATTAATACCAAGTTTTCCAAGAGTTCTCGTAATAGTTTCTTCAATAGAATCTACGAGATACTCAGCAACGCCCCTCCGACTGGTTGCTTTCGCCATAGCTCTATCAAGCGCAACAATAAAATCTTCCTCAACTCCAAAAATATGAGCTAACTTACCAAACTTAGTCATAACTTAGAGCGGCTCAATATCCAAATCCAAATATTTCCACCGCGATGACCCCAAATCACGCTCCCGTAAAATACCGGACTGTGCACCGATAGATTCAACAACTGACGTTGCATTAGCCGCAGCGACGCGCAAAGCATGATGTATGTCATTTTTATGTATCAAACCAGCAACAAAACCAGAACCAAACGCATCGCCAGCGCCAGTACGATCTATAAGTTTTTTCTCTTTGAAAATTCCGGCACTGTAGATATATTTTCCATCAGAAACCCGAGCACCGCGCGAGCCGTCGGTAACTACGGCAATACCCGGAGTTAAATCGTCAAATTTCTTAAATACTGCCCGTTCATTCTTATAATCTATGCCGGTTAAGTACGATGCCTCCTCACGATTCACAACAATCACATCCAAACGTTTCATAAGCTTGCGAAATTTATCGCCAAGTCCTAAATAGTACCGCGACGGGTTCATAGCAACACTGGCGCCTATCTTTTTAAAATGATGGACTAATGTTTCGATAAATCCGAATTGGATCCGACCAGGAACAAAATAAACCCATTTAGAAGTCAACTTTTTTAAAGGGGCGTCCCGTTCTGCCAAATTTTCCGACGCGCCCCTATAAACAAGAACGGTGCGTTCACCTCCAGATGTAAGAAGAATGGTTGAATAAGCGGTCCCGTGTAAAGAATCGCGTGGAGCTAATACATTAACTTTATCTTGTTTTAAACTAGCCACTACCATATTGCCACGCTCGTCATTGCCTATTTTTATAAGCGTGGCGGCTTTAAATCCCTGCCGGCTGAACGTAACTGCCGCATTTGTCGCCCCACCGCCAATCGTAAATATAGGTTCTCCGACATCAATTTTAGCACCAAGCGCAAAACACTGCGCTTCCCCGGTAGGGAAACCAATACTTTCAAGGTGTTTAGGATCACGGAGAACCTTAAAAGCGGGGCTTAATAAGAATACATCACGCGTTGCCGTACCAATGGTAAGGACATCAAACATAGGTCGTATTTTTGAATTATAGACTAAATATCATAAGTTATCCACATAACCATAATTTATATACACCCCACACAAATGTGATATAATAAATCAGCCAAACAAAACCAAAATATGCATACAACATCAAGACCGCGAGGTTTCACTTTAATCGAGCTTATAGTAACCATTGCTATAGTAGCAATTTTGGTAACTGTACTCGTTGTAGCCATTAACCCAGCCGAACAGCTTTCTCGCTCGCGCGATTCAAAAAGAATCTCTGACTTGGACGCTCTAAAAACCGCTCTAAATCTTTATCTGGCTCAAGCTACAACTACTATAAATTTAAGCGGTAACACGCCAAGCGCTAACTCTGGTTGTATATTTCAGGCTTCTTCTACACTATACTTAAACACTACCGGTGCTGTTGCAACATCAACAGTCTTCGGAGCAAGCACCACGATCGTTCGATCAACCACAACACAAGCCGTTGGTTCAACCGGCTGGATGCCGGCACGCATAGACCAAACGCCGGGCGGCGCCACCGTATCTGTGCTTCCTCTTGACCCAACCAACGGCCTTGGTAGTGGTACAACGTATTTCTATTACTATCTCTGTGATATCACGGGCGGTGTACGCAATTTTGAATTAGGAGCCACTCTTGAAAGTACATATTTCACCAGCGATCTGGATCTTGATGGTACAGACGGGGGCAATGAAAGCGGTAGGTATGAAGTCGGGACCGATCCTGCTCTAAATCTCTAACAATAAACAAATAGAATTTACTAGAAAACCCCGTGAGTTCATAGACTGGCGGGGTTTTGTATTAATTTGTTAGAATGAAATAGAAAACATCATGGCCCTATCAAACCAAACTCTTAAAAAGATTCTCACTAAAAATAACATACTTCCCGAAGAAGAATTCGCTGCTCTTGAAATTGAAGCCGAACGATTAAACATATCCGTACCCAGACTATTGATAGCCGAAGGCAAGCTTACACAACAACATCTTCTTGAACTCGAGAGTAAATTCCTAAACGTTCCTATCTTCGATCCCACTCTCGAACCACTCAAACTTGAGGTGATGGGCGTATTACCGGAACTAACAGCCCGAGAACGCCAGGTGCTCGTCTTCGGTCGCGATACTGAAAAAAATATTTACCACATCGCCATGATGGATCCGACCGACATCGACAACATCAATTTTCTCAAAGAATATCTCAAGGCTGAGATAGAACCTTATATCACATCTCTTGAATCTCTACGTTTTGGCTATCAACTCTACAAACGGATGTCGTCAGAAAACTTTGAAGCTGTCATTTCAGCCAAGGTCACTGCATTAAAATCGAGCCTTAAAGGCATAGAAGAGAATATTTTAGAAAGCATCCCTTTGGTAGAATTACTCGATACTATCGTCGGATATGCGGCCACAATCGATGCCTCCGATATTTACCTCCAACCCGAAGAAGATTGGTTAAAAATAAGATTTCGTGTTGATGGACTGCTACGCGATGTTATTTCTATGGACCGATCGATCAGTGATGGACTCGTTGCCCGCATAAAAACACTGGGCGGGTTACGTATAGATGAACACTATAAACCACAGGACGGCCGGTTCAGGTTTCGGTCAAGCAGCGATATCGACCTCGATATACGTATAGCAATTATGCCGACGATGTTCGGAGAAAAATCGACATTGAGACTCCTATCAAGCGCTCATGCCTTTCTTACTCTCGAAGAACTCGGAATGGATCAAACGTCAGTAATTAAATTCCAACAAATTATAAAAAAACCCCATGGCATGATTCTTTCAACCGGACCGACCGGATCAGGTAAAACAACCACTATATATACGACTCTCGCCCTCTTAAACAAACCCGAAGCTCACATAGTCAGCATCGAGGACCCAATAGAATACATAATCCCCAACGTTTCCCAAACTCAAGTCAATCTCCAAATGGGTATAACCTTCGCTACCGGTCTTCGCTCAATGCTCCGTCACAGCCCTGATATCATCATAGTCGGAGAAATACGAGATAACGAAACATCCGATATTGCCATTAACGCTGCGCTAACCGGACACCTTATCGTATCTACTCTCCACACCAATGACGCCACAAGTGCTGTCATACGTCTTCTTGATCTTGGTATACAGCCATTTTTAATCGGTGCGACCTTAAACGCCATAATCGCCCAACGCCTGGTACGAAGAGTATGTCCAAACTGCAAAACAACTTACTCACCCGACCCCGCATTACTTCAAAAATTTGAACAGGATATTCGCGACTGGAATAAAACAATTGAAATACCAAAAAAACTATACCGTGGCACCGGCTGCAATCTCTGCCATCAAACCGGATACCACGGCCGAATTGGGCTATTCGAATTATTTACGATTGACGAAAACGTCAGAAATATTATCAGTGCCAAAACAATAACCACCGATAATCTAAGAAAAGCAGCTCAGGCCCAGGGCATGATATCTATTCTTGAAGACGGCTTCATAAAGGTAAAAAACGGACTAACTACAATCGAAGAAATTATCCGAGTTATGCGCGAATAATTTTGTATGCCAAGATTCTTTTACGTCGTACAAGACAAAAATAACCTGGTAAGCAAAGGTGTCCTCGACGCCCCCGACCGAGAACGGGCCTTGAGATCGCTTCTCCAAAAAGGACTCCGACCTATTAAGCTTGAATCGGTTACCGCCGAAGAAGAAAAAAAGGGTAAAAAATTACTCACTTCCCGCATCAAACTACCGGCGTTCGCTGGCGGCAGTTTAAGCCTCTTCGATCAACTTATGATTGTACGACAACTCGGCATAATCCTATCAACTGGTACCGATCTCTTGTCAGCCATAGAGGTTGTCGCTAAAGACGCAATCAAGCCCATCATTAAACAAATTTTATACGATATACGCTCTAGGGTAGCCAGAGGTGAAAAACTATCAGACGCAATAGCTAAATGGCAAAAACATTTTGATCCGGTATTTCCAAGTCTGGTGAGATCAGGAGAACTCTCCGGCAATCTTCCGGGCATACTAAATTCCTATGCCCAGGAACTCAAAAAAGACTATACATTCGTGCGAAAACTAAAAGGAGCGCTTTTCTATCCTGTTATCCTAATAACATCGCTCTTTGGAATGATGATACTGATTTTATCTATGGTAGCACCGCGACTCAAAGAACTTTTTTCGCAACTCAAGGCTACACCACCTTTCTATACGCGTATTTTACTCGCCGCTTCCGATATTTGGCGCAACAATATGATAACTATTATCGTTTTACTCATTGTTCTTATACTCTTTCTCTTTATCGCTTTTCGCAACCGTCAATTCCGTCTAAAACTTATACCACTCTTCAGATATATACCCATCATAAACAGAATACAGACCAAAATTACCCTCATGCGTTTCTGCCGCACAACTGCCAGCTTAATTCATGCAGGATTCTCTCTTAAATCTGCCCTTAAAACAACGGGCGAAGTCGTTGATGTAAGATATCAAAAAATCATTACCGAAATGTCAGAAAAAAGCGTAGAACACGGTATCAGCCTTGCCGAATCAATGAAAAAATATCCGTCGTTTTTCCCCGACATCCTCATTAGCGCTATTGCAACAGGAGAAAAAAGTGGTCAGCTTGCTGTTGTTTTCGCCCAAATGTCGGAATTTTACGAAGAAGATGTCATTTACAGCCTTGAAACATTCCTAACAATTCTCGAACCAGTACTGCTACTTATTGTAGGCGCGGTTGTTTTACTTCTCGCTCTTTCAATTATTGCCCCTGTCTACCGGGTAATCGGCAAGTTCCGTTAAACCCATCAAAAATTTCTATTGGGATGAGGCAATGCAATAATCACTGCCTGACTCTTTATATAAAATTCTTTAATAAGTCTTAAACTAGAACTGAAAGGATTGGGAAAACAACTGTTCAAAATAAACTGGGTTGCATCTCCTTTGGATTGAACCCTATGCCACGTTCCCCGTCTAGACATTTCCCGGACCAAACCATTACTTGGGTCAATAACTTTGTAATCACCAAACATAATCAATTCTTGCGCAGCATCGCAAGTAATGCTTTTTACTTTTACCGAAGAGTTGGGTTCATACTCAATTCTCGCATTATACGTTTTACCAAAATCAGAAAGAGACATCGATCGATCAAGCAAAAGACGGCTGGGATAGGTTTGATTTTTAGCAATAAAATAAATCTCGCGTCCACCCGGAATTATTTCTTGACCAAAACTTAATGGCGTCTGCCCAAAAAATGGATGGGTACCGCCAAAATAAATAAAGGCGGTCAAGGCCGCTATCCCCACGACTATCAAACGCGAACGGTCTTTTTTATGCATCGGGGTTAACGCAAAAAGACTTAAACCCAAAAATAAAAGTAACTGAATTAAACGAGTTTCAATATAAGCCGGCGCAAACCAGATAAAATAGTCGAAAACTAAAAAAGGCAAAGAAAAAAGAGAGTACCGCCATTTATTAATAAGAAAAAGGAGGAACGATAATGAAACTAATAATTCCGGATTCAACAATCCACCATCAACCACACCTTTAAGAAATGAAAAGGAAACGAAGGCGTAAAGTAATTTCATCGTAATCGATGAATAGCGCAAAGAATAAAACAATGCTACCGAAGTAAATAGAATAAGCACCAAAAATATAACTGCATATATAAGATGCAGTGTTATGAGTGGTACGTTAAAACCGACAGAAAGTATTTGAATCCAGGGTTCTCCGAAATCAGCGTTATTAATGAATTGCCCTAAAAAAGCAACGACCGGCTTTAAAAAGTGCGTATGAGCTATATGATTGAAACTCATATTGAATCGTTCATCTACGCTGTAAAAAATCGTGTCGAGCGGTAATCTATTACGTACTATCAAAATGAACGAAAGTATGGGGCCGATCGCAGCCAAACCCAAAACCATACCCATAAGCCATTTCATGGCGCTTTCTATCGTTTTTGGAATGATACGAAAACGTAGAAATGGAAGGGCAAAGATCAAAATAAACCAAATAAAAAAACCGAGCACTTTTGTATTTGAACGACCAAGAGCAATAAAATTTAAATAGTGGTGAAAAGCATCGAATGCACGCGGCCAAATAAGCGTGATAATAAAAAGTAAAACAATAATAGCGATAGCACTCGTGCGTTGCAGCATAAGGTACATTATAATCTAGTAAGATTATGATCGAAACTATCTACTTCACCGCTCCAGCATGGCTTTCTAACACTTTAACCGCTATCTTTTACTATGCCCTTATGGATAAAAACCACATTATCCCATCTTGGCCGGTTGATTTCGGCGCAACAATACGAGGCCGAAGACTTTTTGGAAACAATAAAACGTTCTTCGGCTGTATTTTTACTATTTTAATATCGGCTTTAATCGGAAGCTTACAAGGCCGAAGCATAATTGGTTGGACAATGGGCATTGCAACCGTAATCGGAACATTAATCAACAGTTTTGCAAAACGACGTCTAAATATTACCCCGGGAGGCACTCTTTTCCCATTCGATCAACTCGACTATGCAATTATGAACACTATGGTTCTCTATCTCTTCGAAGCAACGCCGCCGTCATTTAATATTTTTTATTTTCTGGGCTTCGCTTTAATCTATCAGCTATCAATAAACGCCTTAGCTTTTAAATTTGGATTCATAAAACGGTTTTTGTGGTGGCGAAATGATCGCGTATAATATATATATGAGCTCAAGAAAAGGGTTTACGTTAATAGAAATGATTATTGTAATGGCCTTCCTTGTCGTGGTAGGCGCACTTCTCGTAAGCTCTTTAAACAACCAAGCTCTCGGAAATTTGGACGGTGAGGCCCAAATCATCAGCTCTCGCTTAAGTCAAACCCAAACAAGAGCAATGGGAGGAGTAGGAGGAACATCGTGGGGCCTACATTTAAACAACGTAACCAGCTCGTTCTATGCCCTTTTCCAAGGCTCAACCTATGTAACTCCAATAGATACATATTATTTATCTAACACCATCCAATTCCAAACACCCGCGACGGGTGCAAGTACCACTATCGTTTTCGACAAACTCACGGGCAAAACAACCGGAACTTCAACAATTATTATTAGTCTCAAAAGCAATTCGAGCATCACTAAAACCATTACAGTTTCAGCAACGGGCAAAATAAACATTGAATAGTTAAACTATTCGGAAAGTGCGGACTCGGCTACGCCTACAAGAAAGTTCTCCGGTAAAGCACGTTCTATTTTTGCCTCTTTGAATGAATCAACTGACGACCGTACTAAAAATTTAACCAACACAAACACAAGAAAGCCGAGAAAAACTATATACGCCAAACCAATAATACCAAGTATTTCTTCAGTCCGTCTCTTTTTTTTGATAGAGCGGAACATGTTATTTGCGAGTATAAACCGTTACGACTATTTTAGACCGATAATATTGACCGGTTGCCGCTCGAATCTCAAGACCGCTTAAAGTCATAATTGTTTTTCCGCGTTCAATCTCACCAATAAAATCGATAATATTAAGAAGCTTCCCTTCGGCTTCCAAAGTAAGAGACATTGTCCCCACCGCCGCCTCAAGCGATCGTTGCTCATCACTAAGCTGTACAAATGGTTTGGCAAGACCAGCTGCTAAAGCGCGCCCCTCCACCATAGGCACAACTTCGGTGGAAACCTCCAAAGCAGTCGGTAATCTCTCCTCAAGTTTAGGCATAAGGATATGCGCCCTAGAACTATCGCTACTTAATTGCGCGACCGTCTGAAGGCTTTCAAAAAGCCATTTATTGTCTGATCTAAGATGCTGTAACTTAACTACCTTACCCGTGATAGCCCGTGAAAATAAGAAAAGGGCTGCGCCACCAATAACCAACACCGCGCCAACAATGGTAAGTTTAAGCCAAAGTTCGCGCTTAAAAAGTTTAGCAGGATCGCCAGCAATCGATTTCGCAAAAACGGATTTATTCAATCCTCCCAATAAATTTTTATATTTTGACAGTAGCATTTACAGTTAGATTTTTTTCCGGAGCGAGTTGCGCAGGAGGTATAATCACTGATATCCCCGCTTTTTCGAGTTTTTCTTTAAAATTCAAAATGTTTTTACGCGTAGGACCGTTCAATATCATAACCAATTCACTGCCTCGAAGATCGAGGCTATTCAAAACCAAACCACTCAAGACTACCTCTCGCTCAATCATAGCTAGCTTATCTTTAATGTGCGACCGCTGTGAGGCGGCTTCTTTGACGGCTGAAGCTAGTACATTAAAACTTTTAGCCTCATCAAGCAACGACTGCACTTGCTGAACTCGTTGATCAACCGATCCTTGCAGCGAAAATTTTTGTTTCAGCAAAGCCGTCTCCTGCTTAGACAAAAAAAGCGACGCAAAGGTGAAACCGGCAATGAAAGTCACGACAAACAAAAGAAGAATGTTGCGCCAGAATCCCAAAGTCTTCAAAAGTAAACTTTCATGATAACGGCCACTTGATTCAGGAGGCATAAGATTAATAGACGAATCCTCAGCTCCATATTCTCGTTCAGAAGCACCGTAGGCGATAAACAAACGGGAATCAATCTGTGGCGGAGGAGCAACAAGAGCAATAGAAAGTTTCGTATCGTTTTCGATGTCAGCCATAATAGATTCGACGTTTGCTCTAT
>JACRFG010000038.1 GCA_016234345.1 Candidatus Jorgensenbacteria bacterium | reverse complement strand
TAGACGACAAAAATCAGTACCAGCTATTCTATAACGGTTTTAGAAAAGTATCGCTACCGGTTTCATGGTTGGATCGTCCAAATGTATCGGTAATTGACTGGCGGATTCCCAATAAAATACTTGAAGCAACATTTCGATTTTTGAAACAGCCTAAAATAGACCGTTTCTTTAAGCCCGACATTGTTTTCAGTCCACATTTTAATCTTTTGGCCCTTAGAAAAAACACGCGGCGTGTCGTTCTATTCCATGATTTATCTCCTCTGCATTACCCCGAATTTTTCCCATGGCGTAAACGATTTTGGCACTGGCAACAAAATTTAAAACAACAAGCTCAAGAATCCAAATATCTCATTGCTAATTCTGAATTTACCGGTAGAGATCTTATGGGAACATTGGGTGTATCCGAAGATCGCGTAAAAGTTATTTATCCTGGTGTAAATACGTTCTACCAAAAATTGCCTCATAATGATCCGGGATTACAACAATTTAAAAAGAAGTACGGACTTGATGCCCCATTCCTCCTATATGTAGGAGTACTTGAGCCTAGAAAAAATATCGGCGCAACCATCAAAACTTTCAACATACTTAAAACAAAACAAAAAAATAGAGATCTTAAACTTGTGATCGCCGGAAGCAGAGGATGGCTTGATAATAATATTTTCGCCGAAGCTAGTCGCTCATTATGGGCAAACGATATAAAATTTTGGGGTGAAGCAAAACCGGAACACATACTCTATCTTTATAACGCCGCCAGGGTATTCGTATACCCTTCGTTTTTTGAAGGGTTTGGTTTCCCGCCGCTTGAAGCACAACGTTCTGGGTTGCCAGTAGTCGCTTCCAACCGTTCTTCACTGCCAGAAATTCTAGCCGAATCCGCATTACTCGTTGATCCTTGGCGAACTGACGAATTAACTGACGCAGTAGACTCTCTATTGAATGACAATACGCTCCGAGCTATGCTTCGTGAACGAGGAATCATTAATGCAGAGCGCTTCAAATGGGAAAATGCAGCACGATCATTTCTTAAGGTTTTTGAATCAATTTAAATAAATATGTCCAAACGCGTTCCAATTAAAAATATTTATCCTGTTCTTGTTGATATTAAAACATCGGGAATAGAACATCGAAAACCAAAAAAAGGGCCGTTGCTTCTTATACATACTTCTGGACTTGAAATAAAAAAGAAACGGCGTCGGTATACAATAGCGCAACTCGTAATTTCTATTTTATTACTTGGTCTTATCCCAACAATTGCTCTTATAGTTACAAATATTGAACGAGCTAAACATGATGTTGCTTTACGCAGTAAATCCATTGCTCAAAACCTTTCTGATTCTGTGGAAGCCTTAAAAAACGTGGATCCCGATTTAGCTGAAAATTATCTGAATAAAAACGCTGGCGAAATCAAAGAATTAGAAGATATATTCAATAAAAGTTACAACAAAACGTTTTTTAGCATCCTAAGCAGCGTCGTACCAGCCTTTCAGGGCATTGGCACTTTAGTTACCGGCGCAACTTCGGTAAATATTAATTTTCTTAGTCTATCAAAAATATTAGCCGATCTCGAACATAATGGTTTTATTTATTTTCAATCAAACGGGAAATTGCTTCTCGAACGACTCCAGATAACCCGTACGCTCATTCACGAAATTCTCGCTGGTATTGAATCTATCAAGAACGCTACCGCCAACTTACGGACTACAGCAAATTTCTTTGCCAATCTTGATCAAACAATAGGAACTCAATATATTCGTTATAGCACCGATGTCCAAACACTTGAAAACTTCCTTGAAAAATTAAGCTTGCTTCTTGGATCTTCAGAAGAACGTCATTTACTTTTATTTTTTCAAAATCCGTCTGAAATACGTCCAGGCGGTGGATTCATCGGCAGTTATGCTGATTTGAGCTTCCGCCTCGGCCAGATGAGTGGAATCGACGTACGGGACATATATGATCCCGACGGACAGCTTGACCTTAAGGTTATTCCGCCGGAACCACTACAAACACTAACTGAGAAATGGGGGGCGCGTGACGCAAACTGGTTTTTTGATTTTCCGATATCGGCACGTACCGTAACATATTTCTTAGAAAATTCTAAAATTCACCAGGAAAAAAATCTGACTTTCGACGGCGCAATTGCCATAAATATCAACGTTCTCGAAAGCATACTTGGTTTAATAGGTCCAATGGAACTACCCGAATATCAACTTACGATATCAAAAGACAATTTCCTTTCGGAAGTTCAACGGGAAGTTGAAGCCGGTAAGGATAAAAAAGCGGGACACCCCAAACGGATACTAAGAGTGCTCACACCGCTTATTTTGGAACGGCTTAAATCTCTTCCGCCAGAACAAGGACGTAATTTAATGGATATATTATCTAATCACTTATCCGCTAAGGATATAATGATCTTTGCTAAAGATCCGGCCCTTGCTGAGTTTTTTAAAAAGAACGGCGTAGACGGATCAGTATATGATTTACCGAATGATTTTTGGGGAAACTACTTAGCGGTGGTAAATGCTAATATCGCCGGCGGCAAGAGCGATGCTTTTATTGATCAAACAGTTACGGTTCGTATAGATATTGATACTGATGGCGGGTCACTGGTTGACGTGAATGTTTCACGAACACACCACGGAGACCAAGAAAAAGATTCTTGGTGGCGAGCAACCAACAAAGATTTTATGCAATTACTTGCAAATCCTAACGCTACTTTCATTTCGATACAAGGCAATGACAGCAAATCGCCAACCTTAAACCGTAATTACAACGCCGACGGCTTCCTTGTGAATGACGACCTCTATTCTATAGAATCAACAAGGGTTTCTCTGAATGGCAGTCAAACCTGGGCCATGGACGGTTTTGGTAAAAAGATTTTTGCTACGTGGCTTACCACTCCAGCTGGTCAAACTAAGACTTTGGATCTGCGCTACCAAATACCCGTTGACGATCGAACGTCGCTTCATAACGGTAAAATATATGAATTCATATTTGAAAAACAATCAGGAGTACCAACCGCGTTAAAAATCGCTATTGCCGCACCATTTGGATACCGTTGGGCAGAGAATAAAGACACTGTCTTCACTTACGAAAAAGATGATTTGGAATCCAAAACAATACTGCGTTTAAAACTTCAAAAGTAGATCATGGAAGAAATAAGAAATTTTGTTATTATTGCCCACGTTGACCACGGCAAGAGTACTCTGGCCGATAGATTTTTAGAAATCACTAATACTGTTCCGGAACGCCGTATGAAACCACAGTATCTTGACCAATTAGAGCTTGAACGCGAACGCGGCATCACTATTAAAATGGCGCCGGTACGAATGACTTATAAGCCACCGAATGCTAAAAAACCTTTTATCCTTAACTTAATCGACACTCCCGGGCATTCTGATTTCGCCTATGAAGTCTCTCGAGCTTTAACGGCTGTAGAAGGTGCTATTCTTCTTGTTGATGCGACGCAAGGGATACAAGCTCAAACCATCGCTAACTTAAATGCCGCCAGGCGAACAGGGCTCACAATTATCGGTGCCATAAATAAAGTTGACCTCTTCGAAAATGTAAACTTCACTGAACGATTGGATAAAATTGTAGGAGAAGTGGCCGAGCTTTTGGGGGTATCGCCCAACGACATTTTTAAGATATCCGGAAAAACCGGCAAGGGTGTTAAGGAACTTCTCGATGGAGCTGTGGCTCAAATACCTCCACCTCGCGCTTTAACCGAAGAAAGTACGAATGCCGGCCGTGCCCTCATTTTTGATTCATTCTATGACGATCACCGGGGTATTATCGCGTCAGTACGCGTTTTCGAAGGTGAGATTCATCTCCATGACGAATTACATCTTTTAGCTACTGAAACCCAAACAAGAGCTAAAGAATTGGGTCATTTTTTACCGCAACTTACGCCGCTTACGTCAGGATGTACATTGAGCATCGGCGATATCGGTTATATTGCAACCGGAGTACGCGATCCGGAAAAAGTGAAAATAGGAGATAGCGTTATTGCACATCCGCCAGTTAATCGCGATATAAAATCTTTGGCTCTGGCTGGCTATGAAGAACCACAACCGACCGCTTTCGTATCGTTTTATCCCGAAGAAGGCGACGACTACGAACTTCTTACCCGAAGCTTGGCCCGTTTGCGTTTGAATGATGCCGCTCTTTCCATTGAACCCGACCAAAACGAACTTCTCGGACGAGGCTTTAAGGTGGGATTTCTTGGCCGGCTGCATTTTGAAATCACCGGCGAAAGATTGAAGCGTGAATTCGGCGTAGAAACAGTTAATACTTTCCCATCGGTACGCTACCGCATAAAAACCAAACGCGGCTGGCAGACAATAATAAAACCTGAAGATTTGCCGAATGATTATGAAGAAATATGGGAACCGACGGTCCGCGTTTCAATTCTTCTGCCGCACGCATACGTCGATTCCATGTTTCCGCTATTCCGAAAATTCTCTATGCGCGATATAAATACCGCCATCCGTCACGACCATGCTGAAATAATAGCTCTAATGCCTCTAGCCGAGCTCATAAGCGATTTTGACGATCAGCTTAAATCTTTGAGCCAAGGATACGCTTCGTTTAGTTATGAGCTTACTGATTACACCAAAGCCGATATTGTTAAGGTTGATATTTTTGTATCACACCGTCTCATCCCCGGGCTTAGCCGTTTCTTTCCTAAAGACGGCTAC
>JACRFG010000037.1 GCA_016234345.1 Candidatus Jorgensenbacteria bacterium | reverse complement strand
CAGAATCGCGAATCTCACCAACCATAATGATATTCGGATCTTGCCGCAAAAAGGATCGAAGACCGTTCGCAAATGTGAGACCCGAACGAGGATTTGCTTGGACTTGTTCGATATCCGGAATTGCATACTCAATAGGATCTTCTATGGTCATAATTGAAATGTCTTTGGTGTTTAACATTTTAATAAGCGTATAAAGAGTTGTTGTTTTACCAGAACCGGTTGGTCCGGTTGCAAGAATCATGCCATATGGTTTTCGAATTGCCCGCAAAATTCTTTCCTTATTTTTCTCATTAAAACCAAGAGTATCAAGAGTGAATTCTTCGGCACGATCAGAAAGAAGGCGTAGAACCGCATTCTCACCGTAGTAAGTGGGGATAATGGACAAACGTATATCTATAGGTCCAATGCCTTTAATTTCAGTTCTAAATCTGCCGTCAAGAGCGGTTTGGTGTTCATCTGTGGGAAGTCCAGTCAATACTTTAAGCCTAGAAATAATTTCTGCGTGAATTGATTTAGGTAGATTATGGACATCTTGAAGGGCCCCGTCAATTCGAAATCTGATACGAATTGTGTCATCCACGGGCACAAAGTGTATATCTGAAGCCCGCAGACCATGAGCGTGTTCGATAAGATAATCTATAAGATTAATAATCGAAACGTCTTCACCCTGCTTCAATTCCTTTTTAATCTTTTGTTGAATTTTTTTCTCTACCATAGAATATAATAACACCGCATTTTTGGTTTTTGAGGTAAACGCAGTGTACTACTTTATACCACTAATTCTTATAAATTGCAAGTTATCGGCTCTTGGACATTCGTAAAATCGCTTCGGTGACATCGGGTAACGAAGTGCAGCTTTTTTCGTCATCGCGCGGACCGGAAAAGTGCTGCATCGCATGTTTTATTATAAGTTCGGCACCAAGCTCAGTTTTAAATATTTCACCGTGCTTTAAAGACACGTAAGGGTCATTATCCGAATGAATCGCCACGAAACTTTTCGATCGCGTTTTAATTTTCGGAAAGTTAATCGAGGTTTCGAAAAAATTACTGAGTTCTTTATAACCGAGATCGTCGGTAAAACCAGCCACAAACACAACTCCGCCAACATTCTGGTCGTCTTTTAACGATTCAAGATAGCGAATTATAGTAATACAACCAACACTATGGCCTACTAGATAAAGGTTCTCATTCGGCGATCCGACGGCTTCGGTAAGGGTTGGCAGCCAGCGGGATAGCGCGGGGCTATTTGTTTCGGGCATGGCTGGCACCTCAACCGTAAAATCGAATGCTTCAAGTTCCGACTTAACTTTCGGATACCAACAGTACGTAGGATAACCATCCCAACAATGGATAATAACCGCCTTTCGCATTCCTCTATTTTAACATATTCTTGCCAACGGCTATTTTCTAATCTTCAATCTCAGACTTAAGATGTTCGATTTTCAATTCAACGGCATTAATTATCGGATTGCATTTTGTTTCAAAACGTCTGAGAGCTTTTAAATTACGGGCAAGTATTGTATTTACTTCTTTGGTATGATTATCGATAAGTTCTTGAAAAGAATTGCAAACCTTAGATTTTTTGTTGCGAATGTCCGATTTTCCCGAACCAGATTTATCAACTTTCATGTTTGGTTTTTTGAGTACAGAAGGGGGTGTTTGAGGCATTGATAAAATACTCGATCCGCTTGATGCAACAATAATATCGGGAGAAGATCTAATGACGGGCTCAACCATTTCTATATCAAAAATAGTTTTATCTTCATCATGTTTATCTATTTCGCTTTCCTCGTATTCTTCTTCTTTATTTCCATTGGGTATTGCTTCAAGAGACAAAACTAGATTATTTTCGAAGTCTTCTGCTAATTTGACCAACCTATGACTTTGCGGATTGATTTGTTTGGTTTCTTCGATCTCTTCCAAACGCCGCTCGGCGTATTTAAAATGAAGTAATGACAATTCATTTGAACTGGTAAGCTGTAAATTTAAAGTCTCGTAGGAACGTTTAAGAGGATAAAGAACGTTTTCGACTCCGATGTTTTGTTGATCAGCGTAAACAGCACTTCCGCTTACGATAATCATAAAAGCCACGCCGACTACCAATCCGCGGAAAAAATATTTAAAAGGATGTGGCGTTAATACCGACACAACTCCAAATTTTTCTTTGAATGCGCTTAAATAGATCGTTCTTACATGATCAATAAAATGTTTGGTTGGTTTAAAACGTATTGGTAATTTCATTTTTTAATATGTTGTTTTATTTTTGACCGGAGACGGTTAACCGTGACCCTTAACGCGCCTTCATTTTTCCCCGTAATCGTGCTTATATCCCGATAAGGAAGGTCTGAAACGAATTTCAATTCAAAGATTTCCTGTTCTTCGGATCCGAGAGATGAAACAAATTCACGTACTATACGCAGTTCTTCTTTTATATCCAGAAAAGATTCATCCTGTTCTTCGGCTATTTCTTCGGGGATGTTTCCTTCGGGTAAATCAGAAAAAGAATAAGATGCGTTTTTCATGCTGCGTATATAGTCTATGACGGTATTCCTAGCAAGTTGCCAGAACCAACTTAAAAAACTACCGCGCTTTTCATCGAAAACATCTATTTTATTCACAAGTTTTAAAAAGATTTCTTGCGTAATATCTTCAGCCGTGCGTCGCTCGCGAACTCTATTCATACAAAATCCAAACACTTTCTGAACTAACGTGTCATAGATCACCCGAGCGGCTCGTTCATCCCCTTTTCGCATCCGGATAGCCATCCGATTTAGCGTTTGTCGTTCGAAAGGATTATCCATAGAATAAATACGTAAAGCTATGATTTTTGTTACGTTTATTTTAGCGTAACACTATCTACTTTAGCACGTATATCTTATAAAGGTCGAACTAATCAAAAAAGATAATAAAATTATGAAAATCCAATTAAAATTGAAATATTTTATGGTAATAGCCATGGCAGTTACAGTAAGCAGTTTTCTATTAATGGGGACTGTTAATGCTCAAAGCAACCCATCGAATGTGGAAAGCCAACTTAACCGAATTCGTGAATTAACCAAACAAATAGAATCTTTGAAAGCTCAAATGGCAGCGGCGAAAACAGAGCGTAAAGAATCGACGTCAAAACTCATTGCTTTTCTTCGAGAAGGCTCGAAAGGAGATTCTGTAAAAACCCTTCAAGCTATTTTAAGCCTTGATTCTGAAATATATCCTGAAGGATTGATCACGGGATTTTATGGTAAAGCCACAGCCAAGGCAGTGAAACGATTCCAAAAAAAGCACGATCTTGATCAAGTTGGTTTAATTGGTCCAAACACATTAGAAAAACTTAATAAGGCGTTAGAAAAACATCCCTTGTCTATAGAAGCAGATAATGACGATAAGCGTCCCTGCGCCATTGTACCGCCGGGTCATTTAATTGCTCCTGGTTGGCTTCGCAAACATGGCGGTGAACGCCCAATAGTTCCACTCTGTCAAACACTACCGCCGGGAATCGCTAAAAAATTAAATTTCCCGACTTCCACCAGCACTTCTACGCCCGACGTGACCGCGCCAACCATTTATAATGTGACTGTCGCTACCCAAACAAATTCAGCAACCATTCATTGGATGACTAATGAGAACGCAACAAGCCGCGTCTTTTATGGTGGAACTGCAGCATATACTGTTTCGAGTACTTTTGATCCGACGCTCGTAATTAACCACGCGGTAACCATTAGTGGACTTACTGCTTCGACTACGTATCACTTTCAGGTTGAATCGAAAGACACTACAGGAAATACAGCTACATCAAGTGACTATGTGTTTACCACTACTGCTCTCCCCGACACGACAGCGCCGACCATCTCTAACATCACGTTAACCAATATCACTTCTTCGTCAGCAGCTATTGGTTGGACAACAAATGAATCATCTACTGCAAAGATATACTACAGTACAACGACCCCGCTTATTTTCGTAAGCACGAGTACACTTACTCAATCAGGCGGTACGGAAGCAACGACAACTCACGGTATTGCACTTACTGGTCTAAACGCCTCGACTACTTATTACTTTATTGCAGAAGCTAAAGATGTAGTTGGAAACATAGCTACATCAACACAAAATAGTTTCTCCACCGTACAATAAAATCTGAATAAAATAAGAAGTCTAACGAAAAACCGCCCCTTATCAAGGCGGTTTTTCCTGTTATACGAATATCAATCACGGATTATAAACTTGGTCAGAATTGCAAAAATAAAAGAAAGAAGAATATAAAAAAAGAAGAAGATTAAGGCATAACCGAACATAGACGAAATTGTGACCATATCTATTACTCTTTCCCGCCATACGAAATCAGGAAAAATAGATTGGAATGGTGCCACTATTTCGTCGGTAAACTGATAAAAGCGACTTACGGCAAAAGTCAGCGGATTAGCATTCAAAAACTTAAGCGCCAACCTTATAAGCAACAAAATCTCAAAAAGGATAAGGAGACGTTTAAAAATATAGTCAATGATCGACTGTATTTTAATGATGATTATCATATAACTTTATTCTTATATATTGTAGCATGTCTCTCGAGTAAAATTTCCTACTCGAACTCTCTCAAGTTTGGATAAATATGCGCCAACGCCCAAAGCATTACCAATGTCTCGAGCAAGAGATCTAATATATACGCCCCTGCCGGTTACAACCTTAAGACAAATATAGGGCCATTTATAATCGAGTATTTCTATTTTTTTTATCAATACTTCCCTTGATTTCAAGACTACTTGTTCGCCCCGACGCGCTCTCGCATAAGCTCGCTTACCCGATACTTTAATCGCACTAAAAACGGGCGGCGTTTGTTTTATCACTCCTTCGTAAAGACCTACTGTCCGAAACACCGTTTCTAGGGTTGGCTTATTTATATTCTTAATATTTTTCTTTTCGCCATCGCTATCATCTGTGCTACTTTCTATTCCCAGTCGAATAAGAGCTAAATATTCTTTTTCTACACTATCATTGATCCAAAGTTTTTTTGTAGCTTCCCTGCCTATACCTATAACCAAAACACCGCTGGCTAAAGGATCCAATGTGCCTGAATGACCGACCCGTTCAACGCCGCTTATTCGTCGTATCGACTGTATTACATCGTGCGAAGTCATACCGACCGGCTTCCAAACAGCCACCGTAGTCCCTTCAATAAATTCTTGAT
Organism: Candidatus Jorgensenbacteria bacterium; assembly: GCA_016234345.1. Lineage (GTDB taxonomy): Bacteria > Patescibacteriota > Minisyncoccia > UBA6257 > GWB1-50-10 > JACRFG01. The sequence goes on along the minus strand of JACRFG010000037.1, from coordinate 5,634 downwards.
ATTTCATGTAGAAATGACATTATTCATAAATTCTTCCCATGAATTTATACGTCGATATGTTGACGTATCGGCATAAACGTTCAAGGGATCTAAAAGAAAACGGTTAGAAACCAAACTTAAAGTTTCAAGCACGCTTGGTTGATCATCAAGATAATGAGTAACGTTTAATTTTTGAGCCAAGGCATGTTTAGCTTCAGCATCATCTACAAAAAAAGTGTTTTTATCGTCAAAGTAAACCGGCCAAAATCCTCGAGCGGATAAAAGCTCTATCGCAACTTCTGGCTTTTTACGACGAGAAATAAGAACGTAGGGCAATCCACGACGTTTGATTTCAATTAACGCATCCTCTACCCCAGCCATTATAGGAGCCTCAAGGGCTGTTTCTCTATTGTGATAAAGCATCTCATCCAATATGCTTTGCACGTCTTCGGGAATAATTCGTTTTAGAATATCCGATGGCGTGTCAGCAAGAGAAATTTGATGCCCTAATTTCTCCAGGAGATCGATTTTAAGCACGCTGTGGTCGATAATGACCCCATCCATATCAAAGCCGAGGATAATTTGAGATCTGGTATCCATATATCTCTTTTATATATTTTATACGAAATATTCGCTATTAAAAAGCAACTGTCCGTAAAACCAGGGTCTTGCCTAGCGAGTTCGAGTAAGAGTATACTCTGCTACAGAACCCATTAACTTTTTATAAGGATAGAAAATGAAATTCGAATGGCAAATTGACATTTCCAAATACCTGGAACGCCTGGAGATAAATCAAGAAGAATTATCTTTGAGGCTTCGCTTGCCCGAAGTCAAAGCCGTTAATCAGGTAATACCGCTTCGCGATATCATCGATATAGATTCCATTATGCCACTTCATAAGAATTGGATACATCACATTGTTAGACATATCACTACACTGGACGGCCAACATCCTTTTACCAAAGCTAAATTCCAAATGGTTAAAGTGGATCCACGCCATCTAAAAATAGGCCAACGTTTCGTGTATCGAGAAAACTATCAAGCACTTCTCGAAATGGTGCCCAATGTTTTCCATGAATTTTTGGTTACGAACGGCGGTTTAAGCGACCTCGGCGCTTATTTTGTATTCGGACGAGATGAAAACGATATCTACTCATTAGCAACGTACCTACCGCCGCTTATAGAACTCCACGGTTCTAATCTTGTGATTATGGATGGGATCCACCGGAATTATATCGCTAAACAGATGGGCACCACCTTAAACGCTATTCTGCTTACAGAAATTGATATTCCATTTCCTTGCGGACCACGCGATTGGTCAGAAATCGAAATAATTTCTCTGGAAGATAAACCTAAAGATATTAATAACCGGTATTTTGATTTGAATAAAGACCTGTTCCGCGATCTTAAATATCTCGGGATTGATGGATAAGAAAGGAGAACATAATGGTTTCTGATCAAAAAAGCGAAAAGAAATTCGAAGAACAAGCTCAACGGATCTTGAAATATCTAAAGAATGAAATACGGTATGACACCAAGATCATTCCGCGTCCGTTCTTTATAGAATTTACCGGTTCTCCCTCAGCTGGTAAAACAACCACAATTACCGAACTCTATAAATTTTTGCGACGCCAAGGTTTCAGAGTTCTTCGACCTCAGGAAGGCGCGGAAGTGATTCAACACATATCCCGAAAAACTCCGGTCTATAACGTAAGAACCGGTATCTATGCGCTTACCATGCTACTCGATGAAAGCCAAGGCCATCTTTATGACATAGTTCTCTTTGACCGAGGCATTTTTGATGCTTACGCTTGGATAATGTATTGGCGAGAGAAAAATATGATCTCCGAAAAAGAAGAAAGGTTGTTCCAATCATTTTTCCTATCACGCCTTTGGTCGGATTATATTGATGCCGCTTTCATAATGGTCTGTGATGCTAAGATAGCAATGGAACGAGAACTCAAAATAGCATTAAGCCATAAACTTGGTGAGACGACGAATCCACAAAACATTGAGATACTCCTTAACCGTTATCGGACTGCCTATCGAAAGCTTAAGAAAACTCATAATCAAGTTAACCTTATTGATACAAGCAATTTAACCGAACAAGATATGGTGAGTATAGTGGCTAAGAAGACGTTAGCCATTTTAGAACGAAAAACAAAAAGCGGTCCGAGATAAAACGGACCGCTTTAATTTTTTTAGAGATAGATGCATTCGATATTCAATCGTTCGGCATGACGATGCTCCCAACTGGCTCCATACGATGTTTCCCAACCTTTGATGAAGTAAATCGATTTAACCAGGCCGCTTTCAAAGATAGGCAGATAAAACTCCTCAAGTAGCTCATCGGCACCACGATACGCCGGAGCTTGAGCAATGCGCCACATGTGCTCTTCAAAAGGCAATTGATTGAAAACATAAAGGCCTTGTCCGGACAGTTTTTGAACGGCTTCTTCAAACACGATCAAATTCTCTTTGAATGACCCTAACCCTCCGGTACTTAAAGGACCAGAAACCATTGCTACCGGTTGTGGCATACGCTTGATAATTCTCATGGCGACTATAGACAACCCACTGAAGGTTTTCGCCGCCTTCATATTATTTAAATCATCAAAAGTGAAATACCGTTCCATGGCTATGTCCTTCTTTTAAACAATTAACTAGCAATAAAGATAATATACTATGACTAATTTAGTCAAACAAAACACCGCCACTATGGCGGTGTTTCTCGGTCTTTACCGTAACTATTATTAGAATTCTCTTCGACCGAAACCTCCACGACCTCCACCGCCTCCGCCAAATCCTCCTGTTCGACGCGGCGCTCGGGCTTCCATTGGACGAGCTTCGTTTACAGTAAGTGTTCTTCCATCGAGTTCCTTGCCATTCCACATCTTGATAGCAGCCTCAGCTTCTTCATCCGTTGCCATTTCTACAAATCCAAAACCTCTTGACCGACCTGACATTTTGTCAGTAACAACAGTTGCCGATGTTACTGTGCCTGCTTTAGCAAAAGCATCATTCAAACCATCATCGTTGGTGCTGTATGACAGCCCACCGATATATAACCTTTTAGCCATCTTTGAATTTTATTTTTTAGTAGGGCGACCACTCACCTGGCATGCGCTAAAGAATCTTCCCGAGACCTTAAGCTTATCTCTAACATTTAGAAATAAGAGAGAACCATTTGAGAAACCTACTCTAACATAACAAGTATATACTATTAATTCCGTTTTTGTCAATTAATGGTTGTTATTATTGTTTTCACCGCGGTTATTTTCGTTTTCGAACGCGCCGTAGTGATTGCCGTCTTCACAGTCGCATCTATCGAGCGGTTCACTGTAAAGTGGGCATTCTTTAGATTGACAAACACCAGGAACCTTTGAAACACCCCGACACCCGCCCGTACAAATATAGTGATCTTTATCCATAAAACACTATGGTATCTTATCGAACCTTTTTCATCCCCTATTATACCACAACGTTACAATTTTGAGAGAGGACATTCGGAATGGTCATGTAGACGCGCCCCACAATACTTACGGCCGTAATCAATAAGGCGATAGGTTAGATTAAACCATTCTTTCTTGGACACAATATCCATTAAATCCCTCTCAATTTTGTCCGGGTCAATATGAACAGTAAGTCCTAAAAGTTTCGAAAGTCTTCGGACATGAGTATCTACAGCGATACCCTGAACCACGCCGTAGGCATTTCCCAAAATGACGTTGGCCGATTTCCTGCCAATGCCGGGAATAAGAAGAATTTCATCCATGGTTTTAGGCAACACACCATTGAATTTTTCCTTTATCATATGAGCAGCACTCAAAATATTTTTGGCTTTATTTCTATAAAATCCCGTTGGTTTAATATCTTTTTGAAATTCTAGAAGATTGGCATGAATATAATCATCAAATGTTCTGTATTTTTTGAAAAGCTGTTCGGTAACTTCATTAACCTATTTATCCGTGCATTGCGCCGATAGAACAACAGCGACAAGTAATTCCCAATTAGTCGAATATCTAAGAGCGATCTTGGGATGAGGAAAAATAGATTTAAGCGTTTGGATAATACGGCGCACCCTTAACTTTCTTTCTTTTATTGTTTCTTGATTTATATTATTTTGCATCCAAAAACATTAGTGGATCCAACGCATAATTTCTTGAGCGAGATCCGGTTTCTCTTTTCCAAACATATGAGTACCATGTCCGGAATTTTTATATGCTAAAAATTTAGCCTCTACGCCTTCAGGCACTAAATTGAAGAGTTCGTGACTCATTTTTGCACAGTTTCCATACCATTTTTCATCATCTTCTGACGCAATAAAAAATACTCGCTGACCTTCGGTAAGTCGTCGTACAAACGATTTGGCGACAATACCTCGATAATTCAAACCGGGCGAAAGTAAAACAGCCTGACGAACCTCGGAATGTTCAGATAAATACCATAAAGCCAAGTTGGCTCCGATCGATGCGCCAAACATAACTATTGCGTCCTGTTTTATGCCTCTACTTTCTAGAAACTGTATGCCAATATGTACGTCGGCAATGTATTTTTGATGTTCTTCGTCAGTAAATGTCTTATATCTTTCCGGCCCTCCGGTTGATTCCCCATGCCCCCTAAGATCTATGGCTAATACATGATAACCTTGATCTGTAAGAAGTAGCGCAAAATCTCTCCAAGATTCTCTGGTAGTCGACATCATATGAAGAAGAAGCGCGGCTTTATCGGTCGTACCAGGATAATAATCAGCAGCTATATCAATACCGTCGTTAGTTTTGAGAACTGCACGTTTTGACATATAAATTAAGAAATACGTTTTTTAAATTCTTCTACCAAACGTACAGCGTCGGGATCAACTTTAAATTCGAGAGCAATATAATACGAGGACCAATCGGCCAATATAATCGAAGAGAATATTTTATGAAAAACGTTTACACCTTCCAGTTTAATTGTTTCTACAGACAAATGACGTTCATCAAATAATGTTTTTAAAATACTCATTCTTCTTTTAATCTGCGGATGGTCTTCCCCATCCTCCAAAAATATAAAGAAGAATTTCCTCATAAGATCACCGGTTTCTTTTATCATATCGAATCCGGACATTTCGTTATGATTTAATTCGGGTAGTACATTCATAAAAGCGGGAATTTTGCCGGTTTCGTTGAATTTTATTTTCCAACTATATGCAAGGCCACGATTTTTATTCGAAGAATATATAACCGGTATATAACCTTTTATTTTTTTAGCCAATTCCTTGCCGTATTGTTCGTAATGCAATGGTTCTAAAATATCCGCAAGCTTTACTGTCTCTTCAAGTCCTCGGTCATCACCGATAGCTTTTAATATGCCGAGTAGGCTTAACCCTAAAGCTGCACGAGGTTGCAATCCCAAATCAGGAAGTTGGATATGGGGCGCACCAAATTCTTTTGCTAGGGCTAGGAGTTTACCGCCGGTTGTAACAACCAAAAACGGCCATTCTCTTTCTCTCGCTTTTTCAAAGGCATCGATCACTTCTTCGGTATTGCCAGAATATGAACTTAGTATCAAGCCTAGAGCCTCTTCCTTTTTTATATCAGCCGGTAAACCATAATCCCTATGTACGGTTATAGAAATTTCAGGACGCCAAATTTTAATAAGATCGGCGGTCAAATT
>JACRFG010000036.1 GCA_016234345.1 Candidatus Jorgensenbacteria bacterium | reverse complement strand
ATAAATTAACTCCTGAACCAGATCCGCCTTTAAAAATCATCCCCTCAATTTTAACCCAATCCAAAATAGAAATCATGTTGTCGTCGACCGACAAAATGAAACAAGCCGAACACTGAGGTTTCTCTTGGACGCCGACATTAAACCATACCGGGCTATTAAAAGCCGCTTGCTGATAAACAAGAAGATGTATAAGTTCATCTTCAAAAATTTTTGCCTGCGAAGCGGAAGTAAAATAGCCAAACTGCTCGCCCCACGAACGGATAACTTTGGCTACGCGCGTAACCATCTGACGCACGCTCCACTCACGAACAGGGCTTCCCAGTTTACCGCGGAAATATTTGGAAGCGGTGATGTTTATTGAATTTGGAGACCAAAAATCGGGAAATTCAACATCTCGCTGTTCAAAAACTTTCTTGTCGCCGCTACCAACAACCGCGTCGCGCTTAACCCAAGTCACTGTATCCAAAGGATTAACTCCGACTCTGGTAAATATGCGCTTCAAGAAAATTGATTTCTTTTTATTTCGAGATTGTTCTGCAATTTTTACGGTTTGAGTAAGCATAGAAAATATATCCTATCACCTTCATCACTATAGCAAATTGAAAAGAATGGCGAGCTGTGGATAAAAGCATAAATTCTGCTGCTCCGACACAATAATGCCACGAGCGTCAAACTCGTGGCATTATATTTTTACCAAACTTGGCGTAACTCCAAACTACCGTCGCTTTTTTCTTAAAAACGCCGGAATCTCCCAGGCTTCTGATTTATCTGCCTGTGCCTTAGACTGTTTTGACTGCTTTTCTAATGTTGGCGGTTCTTCCTCAGATCCTTTTTCCGTTTTTTCCTTTTTTTCTCTAGGACCAGGCGCACCTTCTCCGCCTCCAGTCACTTTATTCATAAAATCATTGCCTATGAAAAGAGTGGGTGATGTCGGCGCAGACCTGGAAAACATGCCATTGAACCCGGTTGCAATAACAGTCACTTTAATACTCTTGTCTCGAAGAGCCCTATCATAGTATGTGCCGAAGATAATACGGGCATTTTGATCAAGATTGGCCGCAATTGCTTTGGCAATATCGTTGATTTCGGCCATTTTAAGGTCACGACTACCAGCCACACTAAACAATACTCCCTTGGCCCCATCAATTGAAATTTCAAGAAGTGGTGAATTAATCGCGCCATTAACCGCTTTAATGCTCCGCTCCGGGCCGGCCGCGATACCGGTACCAATCAAAGTTGTTCCTGCGTCTTTTAAAATGGATTTTATATCAGCAAAATCAACATTAATCACGCCCGGTACATTAATCAGGTCAGCAATCGCTTGAACGGCGTTTTTCAAAACATCATCAACGTATCCGAAGGCCCTCATAAGCGGGGTGTCTTTGCTGATAAGACTGAAGATTCGATCGTTCGGCACCACGACCAATGCATCAACTTTGTCTTTAAGGCGAAGCAGACCTTCCTGAGCGATATTTAAGCGTTGTGGCCCTTCAAATGAAAATGGTTTGGTTACGATAGCTATAGTTAATATACCTTTTTCTCTAGTAATTTCGGCTACGATCGGTCCGCCTCCGGTTCCAGTACCGCCGCCCAGACCAGCAGTCACAAAAACCATATCGGCACCATCTAAGGCTTCACCGATTTCGGAACGATTCTCTTCTGCCGCTTGCTTACCGATGTCAGGGTTCATGCCAGCTCCCAGACCATGAGTAAGGGCCTTACCAATATAAATTTTCCTATGCGCAATCGTATGATCAAGATCCTGCGCATCGGTGTTAACAGCAATAAATTCGACTCCCTTAATACGGTCGCCTTGCATCATGCGACTTACAATATTACCTCCACCGCCGCCAACACCGACAACTTTAATCTTAGTAGCAAGACGTTTTTGTTTTACTCTAAATGTTCTTGGTGCGGCTGTTTTATTTTTTTTTGTTTTTTTAACCATTGATTTAAATAAATTAGGGCATTAAATTCTTCAAAAAACTTTTTATAAAACCGGCGCCGTGAATTGCCCTACTTTCTTCCGTGCTTCCCCACAACAAAAGCCCTACGGCGGTTGCAAACTCTGGATCATCAAGTAATTCTTGATGAGCGGGATTAGTTATTTCAATGCCTTGTAAATTAGGAAAACCTATCTGTACCGGCAGTTTCAACTCTTCTCTTACAAGCTCGGTTATGCCAGCCAATTTCACGCCGCCACCGGTTACCACTACTCCAGCCGGTAATTGCAATGTTCGCCCTAAAACCTTAAGTTCATTATTAATAAGATCGAGTATTTCCGCAAGTCTAACTTCAATAATTTCGGCCAAGAATCTTCGAGAAATTTCCGTGGTGACGCTTGGATCAATTTCACTAAGATGCACTACGTCACGCCTAGAAATATCTTTAGCTAAAGCGAACCCATAAGAAACCTTAAGTTTCTCAGCAACATCAATTGAAGTCTTTAAACCAATAGCAATGTCATTGGTAATGTAGCCCGCACCGACCGGTATGCTCTTTACATGAAGAACCTTGCTTTCCTCATATACGGCAACGGTGGTACTCCCAAAACCAAAATCAATAATAAGCACTCCTAAATCCTTCTGTTTTTTCGAAAGAACCGATCTTGAAGCAGCCCACGGATTAAATATGAGACCCCCAACCTTCATGCCAACACGTTCTAGATATTTAACAAGCATATTAACCTGAGGAGCAAAAGTCTCAACGATCAATGTGCTTGTCTCGAGACGACTCCCGGTCATACCAAGAGGATCAGCGATGTCACCAACATCATCAACAAAGTACTCTCTAATAATGTTGTGTAAAATAAGATAGTTCGGTAAAAGTTTTACTGCTCGCGAAGCCTGAACCACCCGGTCGATATCATCCTGATGTATTTCTTGATCGGCGCGCGCTACAGCCACAATACCACGCGACGAACGAGCTTTACTGTGTTCGCTATTAACGTTTACAAATACATTTTCCAAGGCTCGCTTGGAAATTTTATTTAGATCAACAGCGATATCTTTAAACATCGCACCGGCTTCCTCTACATCGACAATAACGCCTTTGCGCACTCCGGACGAAGGATGTTTAAAGGCGGTAATAAGTGAAAGCGTACCGTCTTTTTTTTGTTGGGCTACAACGCCCTTAACTTGCGTTGAACCTATATCGAGACTGGTAATGATGCTGGGCATAATAGAAATTAAGCTTTGCGGTTAAACCGCCTTAATCGGCGAAGTATTCCGGATTCCAGAGACTCCATTTTTATCCTATCACGTTTTTTATTATGCGCATATCCAAGTAAATGCAGAAGGCCGTGTATAGCAAGATAACCGAGGTCTTCGTGACGGTTACGGATATAATCCGGCGTAAGATAAATTTCACCAAGATGTTTATGTAAAACTTTTGGCGGCGAATTAAAGAAATCCTTGTTCATATTAAAACTCAACACATTCGTTACCCGCCGCCGGCCACGAAAACGACTATTCAAAGACTTCATCATAATGTCAGATACCAGATATATCTCGACATACGCACTAGAACGACGCAAATAAATAAGAGCGCTAGTAATGACGCTCTTCAACTCCCGTTCTAACTTATTAAAACGTCGGCTTGAACTAAGTACCACCACCTGATTCATACGCCGCCTGAAATCATCTCTTTAACAACGCCGCCAACGACTTGAGCGTCGGCCTTACCTTTCAACTGCTTCATCACCAACCCCATCACCCTACCAAAATCTTTATCACTCAAACCGCCAAGCGGACTGACTATCTCTCTGACAACTTTCTTGATTTGATCTATATCAAGTTCGGTCGGCAAATAAACACTGATGACAGAAATTTCTATTTTCTCTCTGTTCGAGCGATCGTCTCGACCAGCTTTATCATAAAACTCTATAGCCTCTTTACGTTTCTTAACTTCACGTTTTACTATCTCAAGAACTTCTTCGTCGGTTAATTTATCGCTGCCGCTTTTGGTACGCTTTTCAATAACGCGATTATGGATAGCGGCGATAAGAAGCCGAAGTGTTTCATATCGATCGGTTTCTCTTTGCTTTAAAGCTGAAGTTAAATCTTCATTAATTTTTTCCTGAAGCGTGGACATATACCAATAAACCGAGAAGGGATTGTTATTGCCGTTCCAAACGGTGACCGTATTTTCTTACGTGAGCAAGTTCCTCCTGCTTTTCCTTCCTATACAAAGCGGCGTTACGACGATGCCTTTTATTAAGCGATCGATCTTGAAATCGCCGACGCTTAACCTCCTTCACTATACCGCTATGCTGAACTTTTTTATTGAAACGGTACAGCAAAAGACTAATGTTTTCTCCTTCTCTTTTTTTAACTTCTATAGCCATATTTTTATAATTATTTATTTATGATTTACTATTTTTTCTCGTATTACGCTCAACGATTCAGTGGGTCGACTTGTCACAACACTGTGGATCGAACCGCCACCGTCGTTTTCCCACCGGGGAATTATATGAACATGCAAATGCTCAATAATCTGACCTGCTGATCGACCGTGATTTATACCTATTGTAAAACCATCTGGTTTAAGAGCCTTCTTTAATAAATTGGATATTGTTTTGATCGCATTCATAAAATCACCAGCAATCGAATCGGGCAGACTCAATATATTATCAATATGTATCTTAGGTATTACCATGGTATGCCCGGTGGCACAAGGATTGATATCGAGAAAGGCAACCGAAATTCCATCTTCATATACAACTTCACTGGATATTTCTTTTTTAGCAATCTTGCAGAAAAGACATTCAGCCATAACAGTTCAAGACTTTAATCTTTTCTTAACTTCCTCAACCAACCGATCAATTACAACCGTTTCTTGGGCTCCTGACTCCATATTACGTACTATAACCGTTTTCTCAAAGACTTCACGCTGTCCAAATATAAGAGCCAACGGAGCTTTTATTTTATCAGCGAGTTTAAGCTGTGCCTTCAAGGATTTCTTACCGAGTGCTTCAACCACTACAATGCCGCTCGATCTAAGTTCGCTCATAATACGTAAACTGGCTTTCTTTGCCTGTTCACCGACCGCGGTGAAAAATATTTTCGGTTTCGTGCGAAAATGCGGCACATTACCGCTTTTTATCATCGTATCGATGATACGTTCGAGACCAAGAGCCACCCCAACCGCCGGTACGGAGCGACCGCTTAAAATCTCCGAAAGGTAATCATAGCGTCCGCCACCAGCAAGAGCGAGTCCGGAAGACGCATGAACTAACTCAAAAACCGTACGGCTATAGTAATCTAGTCCGCGAACGAGATACGGATCCGGTTCGTAGTTTATGCTATTATCCTCTACAAGCTCAAGCACGGACTTCAAGTGATTATTACAGCCCTGACAGAGGTAGTCAAGAATAATTGGAGCACGGGCCCTGATCAACCGACAGCCCTCTTCCTTGCAATCAAGTAAACGAAGGGGATTCATTTCTAATCTGCGCTCACAATCGCGGCAAAGCTTGGCTCGTTCGCTTTGATAATAATTCTTTAATTTTTCTTTGTATGTGGGGCGGCACACACGGCAACCGATACTATTAATTTTTAGGGTTATGTCTTTAAGTTTTAAAGCCTTAAAAAAATCAAGAGCGATAATAATAACCTGAGCATCATAAAGCGGATCGGAATCGCCGATAATTTCAAAACCCCACTGGTGATGCTGACGTTCCCGACCGGCTTGCGGTCGTTCATATCGAAACATTGGACCGACATAGTAAGCCTTAAGAGGTGAAGCGAAATAGCCTAAATGATGTTCAAGAAAACTCCGCATCACCGGAGCTGTTCCCTCCGGACGAAGAGAAACCCGTTCGCCGCCTTTCGTGCGAAAAGTATACATTTCTTTCTCAATAATATCGGTAGACGCTCCAACACCCAATTCAAAAAGCGCCGCCGGCTCAACTATCGGCGTCTCTATAAAAGAGAAATTGTGCAGTTCGCTTACTGTTTCGCCTGCATGCCATACGGTTTTCCACCACAATTCATCTTTAGGAAGAATATCGGACATTCCTCTTAAAGACTGCGGCAATTCAACTCTTGGTCCTCGTTGTTTCTTTTTATTGACTGTTTTAATTTTTTCTTTTTTGTTAGGCATATTTAACGGTAACTTGGTGCGGTAAAAGCTTGTGCTTCGCTAATAGGCCAAAGCCGCAATCTTACTAGACCGATAAAATTGGTTCTAGACACCGGTCCCCAATTTCTTGAATCAAAACTGAAATTTCTATTATCTCCCATCACAAAATATTGATTTTTGTCCAACCTAACTTCTGCATATCCGGTTGTCTTATCAGCAACATATGGTTCATTAATAACTATTTTCTCGCTGCCGTCCCAAATTATCACCTGACCCTGATCAACCACTACACGCTCCTCGGGTAACCCGATTATCCTCTTTATATAGTATGAACGAAGATCCCCGGGATAACGAAATACAACAACTTCGCCACGCACCGGTTCACGAAAACGGTAAGCAACCTCATCGATGAGAAGATAGTTTCCGTTATAGAAAGTCGGCTCCATGCTTGCACCACTCACCAAAAATGGCTGCGCAATAAACGTCCGAACCAAGAAAACGGCGACTACTGCGATGGTCACCGTTTCAATAATTTCAAAAAAAGACCAAAAGAATTTTTTCATTGTTTCGTATGTGGGTGGCTTTTGTGCGATAATTGTATAACAGCATGGACAATAAATTCAATGCCTACAATCTAAAGCTATCTATGGGGTTAGGCAACCCCGGTCATGAATACGAACATACCTATCACAATGTAGGTTATGGAGTAATTGAGTACTTAACTCAAAAACGCCGCAAAAAACGCCTGCCCAATACTCACTTTTCCTATACAAAGAGGGGGGGTCTTATTCTAATTAAGCCTCTAACATTTATGAACGAAGCTGGACGGGCGGCGCAAGAAGCTGTACGCGTATTTAAAACTAAAACAGAAGAAATCGTCGTAATCCATGATGACTCTGATATTGAATTTGGAACTTATAAACTACAGTTTGGTCGAGGATCGGCTGGTCACCGTGGTGTTGCATCAATAATAAAGACTCTAGGAACAAGTTCTTTCTGGCGTATACGCATCGGGATCAGAAAAAAATCAGACAAGACAAAGAAAAGGATTAAGGCTAGTGAATTAGTTTTGGCTAACATTGTAAAAGACGATGCCGCTATACTGACCAAAGTATTCAAAGAAACTGAAAAAATTTTGTTTCCTCAAAAATAAAAGAAGTGGTCCTATCCACGCGGCCCTACACTAAATCTGAAACCGATAGTAAAACTCATTAATCCGTTAGAAAGCTGAGTAAGTGATGTCGCGGGAAGGCTTATTTCCGAAAAACCAGATTCGCGGTATAAAGCGTCTTGAAAATCTTTAACTTTGGAAGGGAGAGTGTGCGCAACCACTTTAACCGGCTTATCGATACCTTCTACCTCAACACGATCAACAATAACTTCATGTTGATCAGCAAGTTTATCCAGACGGCTGAGGAGTGGAAACCACGGGCCGCTCAATCCCTTTGCTGCACCCACCGATTTAAGCAAACGGTTAAATTCCTCTGCTTTAGCCTGAAGATTTACAAGTTCAGTTTGTTGGGGTTGAGATCTGAAACTAGACAATCGTTCCGTAAGATCGTAAGCATTATTAACGAGCAAATAAGCTGTTCCTCCGAAAAACAAAAGAAACACGGCCATAACCCCAACCACAATATTCCGCCACAACCACACAAAATCCAAAAGCTGTTCCTGGTATAGAATTTCAAGCGGGCTGAATGGGGCAAGGCTAATCGATCGATCTTCTTTTCTCTCCATAACACCGCGGAGGGCCGCGCCAAGAGGAGCATACCATGTGGGAGAAAGGGACCAAGATCTTAATTCTAAAGGCTCCACCGCAAGATTAAAACGTTTTTCAAGAAAAGCTTGAAGATCTTTTTCAAATCCAGGTGCCACCAACACTACTTCTCGAAGATTCTCCTCAAATCTGCTTAATGTAAAATTGACGACTTTCTGGACTTCTTCAGCCACTACCGACTCGAAAAGCGCTCGGGGAATTTCCCGGTTTTCTCCCTGAATGGATCGCCACGATCTAAAATAATCAAAATATAATGAACCGTTACGGACAATCGAAAATTCAATACCATCGCTAGAAACCTGACAAACCAGAGTAGCTGATGTTTTAGGACCAAGAGTATGACCAACCAGACGCGTAAGGGAGAGACCAGGAAACTCCAAAGCGATTGGTGCAAAATGGGCTTCTTCTAATGTACTTCTTAATTTATCAACATGCGCTCGCTCGGTAAATGCACCCAGAAGTTCATACTTATCAGAGCCCACACCGATAATTTCCGAACTCATATACGCCGCATCTTTGGCCACCGGGGAGAGCATCTGAAGATTTAAATACGCTGACTCATCAATATGTTTTTCTCCAACATTCGGTACAGCAAAACTTTGGGTATAGACAAGAGCAGGCGGCAAAGAAACAATAACCGGAATCGCCCTATCTTCATTACCAGGATCAATCATGTGATGAAGCTGTTTTAATGCACCGAGAAGTTGGCCTAATTCAAGTAACCTGCCTTCCTGAAATACCCCCGGCGGAAGCCTTAAGGAAAGAGCTTGAAGTTCTCGATCAATTCTCACATATTGAAGCGCCGAATCATTGATTTGCAGCCCGCCAATTTTAGGTTTGGCGGTCAAACGAGTGAGCAAACGCAGGAGTTGTTTTATAAAAAGCTTCATGAATTTTTACTACTGCAGGGGTTGTTCAATTAGTGATTGAAGCTGCAAAAAACCAGTTGTTTGATTAACCACCATTATTGCCACGAGTTTTCGTTGTCTAGTTGAGGCCGTACCGATTGAAGTTACCGTATACGTATAGTTGTCGTTCGCAACATCCGTAGACCATACTGTAGTCACATTCGCACTATCACTACCCACAGCAAGAGGATAATTATTGGCGCCGAACTCTTTATTCCTGGAAATTTTAAGCTGAACGTCTCTTACTCCGGCATGGGCTGCGGCAAGAGCCCTCGTCGAAAGTTTTTCTCCAAAACCGGACGTACTCAAAAAGTAGGTAACGGCCGATCCGGCAATGGCAATTTCAATAATGATGCCACTCACGAGAAGTACGAAAGCTAAAGTCGCTTGCCCCTCTTTTGATTTTCTCATGGTATGGCTTACTACTTATAATAACAAAAACCCAGTACATAGTCATACTATACTGGGTTTTGAAGAGATTACCTTGCTATTATATTACCAATCTATCTACTTAGGTTGTGGTTCGGAATTTATCTGCGGCACATTAGTATCAGATAGTTGAGGAGGAGGCAGAAGATCAGGGTTAGTTTCAATAACTTTGGCTAGTTGACTTCCCTCTTGAAGCTTAGCCATCCACACTACTTCATTGCGGTTGATTTTAAGATAATCTTCGGGCTCCCAAAATACTCTAGTAAATTTTTGGATACTCAACGGATTTTGTTGGTTATCTCGGTTAACTTGAAGAAGGTAAACTTGCTTTAACCCGAAATAAGGGAATCGGACAAGTTGCCCAAAATAAATATCTCCGGTCCTAAGATAAACGGCGTAGTAAGAATTTGACTTAACAAACCACTCACGCCAGCCGACAAAGCCGATCAAAACGACAAACAACACTATAACAAGCACCAAAAGAATTTTATTAGTCTTATTCATAACGTTTTATATCGTAGCATGCAAACACTAAAGCCACAAGATAACTGTGGATAAATTGAGGATTACACTATCTAGATCTAAAATATTCATAAATATTCAGCGTTGCTTTCACGGCATCGCCCATTGATATATTATTTTGTTTGTACATAACGTCAGTGATATCCCCTGCCGCCCAAATTCCTTCCACCGAAGTACGTTGGGTTTTATGGTCAACCACAACTTCTCCCCAATCATTAAGCTTTACAAATTCCTTTACAAAATCGCTGTTCGGCACAGATCCTATCTCGACAAATACCCCTTGCACATCAAGCATGCGCACATCGCTGCTAATCTTATCTCTATATTTCAAACCGGTAACTATTTGGCTGCCTATAATTTCTTGAATCTCAACATTTAATATAACTTGAACTTTAGGATTACGCACAACCTTCTCTTGAGTAACGGGATCGCCTTTCAAAACATCGCCTCGATGCAACAAAAATATTTTAGTGGCGTAGGGCAGAAGATCGATTGTCGCCTCAAGGCCCGAATTGCCGCCACCGGCGACTACTACAGCCCTGTCTTTAAAAAGTGGGGCGTCACAGATCGAGCAGTAAGCAACACCACGACTTTCAAATTCTTTCTCGCCCGGCACGTTAAGTTTTCTTCGACGACTTCCTGAGGTTAAAAGCATGGTTTTAGCTTCAATGGCTTTACCAGACTGAGTCAAAAGACGCCATCCGCCATCCATACGCTCAACCTTAGAAACTAAATCACTATCCATAATATCTATGCTTTCTTGAGCTCGTAGATGCTCTTCGAGTTTCTTGCCCCATTCAAAACCGGAAATAGAAACAACGCCTATCCAGTTTTGTATATCAGCTGATACAAGCGATTGGCCACCAAAAAAATCGGTAATAAGCACTGTTTTCATTTTCTTCCGAGCGGCGTAAACTCCGCCAGCGACGCCAGCAGGTCCTCCACCGATAATTGCTAAATCGTACATATTTAAAATATTCAAACTATATTTTCTTCGAAGAAAGTGACTGATTGGATTTTAATAAACTTTCGAGTTCCGATCTATTAAATCCCACAAAAATTTCACCGTCGATGTCTATGACTGGAACACCGAGCTGATGGGATTTATTAATCATCTCTTCGCGGGCGCTTTCGTCCTCAATGACATTGCGTTCAATATAGCTCACCCCGCGTTTATCAAGGAATTCTTTAGTCATTCTGCAATATACACAGGTCGGGGTAGTATAAATGATTATTTTCATATTAATGATTAGGTGGTGGTTGGATATTCCAAAGCACCAAAAGTACAATGAAACTCCCCGCCACTACATTACTCCACGTAGCTAAATTAACCGCCGCAAATCCCAATACCCATGGCGAAGCAAGTATCCATCCAGCTACGATTAATATTGCCCACTGATTCCACTGCACAATAATAAGTATAGTATACAAAGCACAACAACCCCACCACAAGATAATATTGTTGCACTATTTAAAAATTATTTCAGGGCTTCTTCAATGATGACTCTCACGTCTTCCCAAGGAAGTGCACCATTTATAATGTATTTTTTACCGCTCTTACTAATAACTACAGAATATGGCGTGCCGCGGCCGCCCGAGTTTTCGGCATCAGTAAGATCGGCCTCAACGCGTGAAGCGTACTTACCACTCGAAAGGCACGTTTCAAATTTTGTGCGATTCAATCCTACTCGTTCTGCTATATTAGGAAGTTCTGTTGCTTCAAGGCCATTATTTGACGGAGTCACTCGAAGAAGTTCATCGACGTACTTCCAAAATCCATTGTTACCACCAAGTTCGTTTGCGCACTCCGCTGCCTCCGCTTCCTTTCTGGCTTTGCTATGAAGACTATCAAGCGGGAAATGACGATATACCCATGCAATTTTATCGCCGTACGTTTCCACGGCCTGTTGCATGGTCGAGTGAAATCGTTTGCAAAACGGACACTCCAAATCAGAAAATTCAACCACTTTAACGGCTGCGCTCAAACTACCACGAATATGATCGTTCTCAGTAACAGCTTTAATATTCACCGGTGACGGAGTCGGACGAATATCATTAAAGGCTTCGCCGACGTCGGCCGCTAACGTGTCTTCACCACCACCCCCACCCCTACCACCCAGCTCGCTCACAGTTGCTTTTTTACCTGCGCTATATACAAGAGAAAATGAAATAAGAAGAGCGGCTACAAGAATGCTCGCCGGCAAAATATAGTCTCGTTTAGGCTTATTTTCAGCTTGTTGAGGAATATCGGGCAAAGAAGAATCCATTTGCTAAAATGTTATAGTCCCCATAGGATAAAGTCAAACCCCGCCAAAAACCAACTCGAATAATATAAAAATGACATCGTGCAGCATATCAAACAGCAATAAAATTTATAATGTTTAGACTACCAAAAGCGCGAATAGTGCTCCTCCTTATTGGCGATCTGATCACTTTCTACATAGCCCTCATAAGCGTACTTACCATACGCTACGGACTTGATGTTTCTTATAATGCTCTACAGGAACATTCTAAGCCATTTACCATAATATTCTCTATTTGGATAGCAACATTCTACGTTCTCGGACTCTATGACCTCCGACGCCTTAAGAACAGACTTCCATTTTTTACGTCTTTAGCTCTAGCTTTAAGCATTAATCTTTTAACCGGTTTGGCTTTCTTCTATATAGTTCGCGCTTTTGGAATTTCCCCACGAGCAAATTTATTGTTTATAACATTAGGAGTAGCTGTTCTCGAAGCACTTTGGCGTTCATCATTTAATCGCTCGATAAAGAGGCGAGAACCTCAAAATCTGCTTGTGGTCGGAACATCACCTGATATTGAAAAGGCTATAACCGCCGTACGCGAAAACCCGCAACTAGGTTTCCGAGTAGAGCTGTGGCTTGTAGACGGCACCGCTGATCCAAGATGGACTCTGGTATCAGAAAACATAAAAAAACATAGAATTTCAGCAATGGTCATCCCGACTCATATCAAAAGAGATCAACGGGCGACACAAGCTATCCTTAATTATCTCGTCCAAGGAGTTGAGGTGATAGACCTGACTAATCTCTACGAACAAATATTCAACAAAACACCGATTACCGAACTAGAAGAAATATGGTTTCTAGAATACCTGGCGCGCCACCGTATTCTCTATGAAACAATAAAAACTATTGTTGAAATCTCGCTTGCGTTTATTATTGCCATACTAACTGCCCCACTCACAATATTAGCCGTGATAGCCGTGAAACTGACTTCCCGAGGACCGATAATATACAAACAGACGAGAACCGGTCTTAAGGAAAATAGTTTTGTACTCTATAAGTTCAGAACGATGCGTGTTGACGCAGAATCAGACGGCCCTAAATGGGCCACACCCAACGATCCGCGTCTTACGCCAATAGGCAAAATTTTAAGAAATACCCACATCGACGAACTGCCGCAACTATGGAATATATTGAAAGGCAATATATCTTTCGTCGGTCCACGACCGGAACGACCCGAGTTCATCCAAGAACTAAAGAAAAAAATTCCTTTCTACGAAATAAGGCACTTGGCAAAACCAGGACTTACCGGATGGGCTCAGATAAACTATCGCTACGGCTCATCAGTTGAAGATGCCTACGAAAAACTTCAATATGATATTTTTTATCTTAAATACCGGTCGGTTGTATTTGATCTTTTGATTACCTTAAAAACGATTAAATCGGTGTTTGTAAGCGCAAAATAGCATGTTTCGAAAAATTAAATCGTTCCTTTTCGAAAACAAAAATACCAAACAAACGGTTCTCAAAAACAGTTTTTGGCTTGGTGTCGGTAATATCGGCGGAAGGTTAATACGCGCCCTACTCATCATCTACGCCGCCCGGATCTTAGGAACCGAAGGGTACGGTATTTTTTCGTATGCGCTAGGCTTAGCTGCCTTTTTCACTGTTTTCTCCGACATCGGTCTTTCAGCGTTACTTACCCGAGAATTGGTAAAAAATCCTGATAAGTCCGACGAATACTTTTCGACAACATTCGTAATCAAATTTATTCTCGTAATCATCACTATCTTCGTTGTTATTTTTGTTGCGCCGACTTTTACAAAACTGGAGGCCGCCAAACCTCTAATCTATCTCGTCGCTATTTTACTTACCTTCGACACATTCCGTAACTTCGGATTCGCTATAACGCGGGCTCAAAACCGGATGGAACTCGAAGCCTTATTTCTTGTTACCACAGATATGGCAATTGCAATCTTTGGAGCCATTGCCCTTTTCATCAATCCATCCCCTAAAACGCTGGCTATAAGCTATTCGTTAGGAAGCGCGGTTGGCTTTATTATTATGTATGTTGTTCTTCGAAAACATCTCAATAAAATCTTCAAGGCGTTCTGTCTTAATTTGATACGGCCGATATTAAGCTCAGCATGGCCATTTGCGATTATGGGGCTTCTCGGCGGATTCATGCTAAACATCGATATGATTATCTTGGGATGGTTTAGAAACGCCCACGAACTAGGCCTTTATGCAGCAGCGCAACGGCCAGTACAACTTCTCTATGTATTACCCGCGCTCTTAAGCACCAGCTTATTCCCCATCATAAGCAACCTCATCAGTAAACATGAACACGGACAAACAAAAGCGATTTTAGAGAAATCGATTGCCGGCGTCCTAGCATTTGCTCTGCCAATAACAATGGGCGGCATACTTTTAGGAGCGCCTATTATAAAACTTCTCTTTGGAGAAAGTTATTTCGCCGCCACACTGACTTTCCAATTGCTTATGCTTACAATTATTCCAATATTTCCCGGCAGTGTTATAGGTAATGCCATCTTCGCGCACGACAAACAAAAGATTTTTATTGTATCTACTTTCTTTGGCTCTCTCTGTAATGTCATGCTTGATATTCTTCTTATACCATCTTTTGGCATTGAGGGTTCAGCGATAGCCACTATCATTTCGCAAATTATAGCCAATGGATATAACTGGTGGAAACTGCGTAATCTTACTGGTTTTAAGACACTCATAAATCTTAAAAAGATTATACCTGCCACCATAGGCATGACATTCGTTACGTTAACTCTATTACTTTTACATATTCACCTGCTTGTGAATGTAGTTCTATCAGGAGTCGCATATGTCGCCATACTCTATCTACTACACGAACCTCTCATGTTAAACCTAAAACCAAATAAAATGACTAAGTCTTAAGTAAAACCCGCAATCATTTTTGACTGCGGGTTTTCAAATTTAATGCCTAATAGCTGCGCTATACGAAATAATATATTGGGCATAATCCATGCCGTTTCGACCGGTACGAACGATCCGAGGGTTACTCTTATTAACTTCAAACATCATACCGGTTCGAGGAAGCGGAGGGCTACCAATCTGAACGATCCACCAGTCTCCTTCATCATCGGAATACTCGCCCACGATCTCCACACGCACCCGAAGACCATGATCTAGATAAATCACGGCTTCGCCATACTGATTGTCACTATTATGCCGTTTGGTCGGCAAGAAGTTCAACAATCTCAAAGCAAAAGGATTGGCTGCAAATTTTTCACGCAACCGCGCAACCACCGTGGTTTTATCAATAATCAAGCCAACCACGTACCCAATAGCCCCGACGATCAACAAAGCGACTATCCAGTTATCAGTGAATATCTCACCCACATCGATAGCAAAACCGATGACCAAACGGAAGACGTAAACGAGGATGGCAATTGGTATCAAAGTATAGATACCAATTTTTATAGTATTTAAAAGATGTTTTCTGGTCCCACCGATTGCGGACATTGATTAAATCTCCTTTCTGAAATTCGATGAATGGCTTTGTTTAAATTAATTCGCCTAACAATTTACTAAATTTAATTATAACACACTGATTATATAAAATCAAGTGTCTGCTCATTTACGGCCGGAAAACGATAATTTCTTAAACCGTGAAAGAAGTGGGCTTAAATTGACTCGAATAAACATGGGGAGGAACGAATACAAACGGTAGCCCCAAGCCATGACCAGCGCCTTGCTAAATCCGGTATAGTTTCGTTGATATCGATTTACAATGCGAACTGCTGTCGCGGCATTCACGCGTTGGTATTTAAACGAACTGCCCTCGCCCCACATTGAGTAGTACGTGAAATATTCCTGGAAATTGTATAGCTCTCCTTGT
>JACRFG010000035.1 GCA_016234345.1 Candidatus Jorgensenbacteria bacterium | reverse complement strand
GATGAAGGACGAGCCGGAGACAACGTAGGTATCTTGCTTCGTGGTTTGAAGAAAGAGGATGTAGAGCGTGGTCAGGTTATTGCCAAACCTGGTAGCGTAACACCTCACACTGATTTTGAAGCCGAGGTTTACGTTCTCTCTAAAGAAGAAGGCGGTCGGCACACCCCATTCTTTAAGGGTTATAAACCGCAATTCTATATCAGAACAACCGATGTCACAGGTGAGGTAATTTTGCCTCAAGGAACCGAAATGGTAATGCCGGGTGATACCGTGAGCATTACCGTTAAACTTATTGCACCCGTAGCCCTTGAAGAAAAGCAACGCTTCGCCATCCGCGAAGGTGGTAAAACAGTGGGCGCCGGGGCGGTAACGAAGATATTAAAATAATTTTCTTCGAAAAATATAAGCATGGCTAAAAAAGCCGAGCAGCTTCAAAAGGAAAGACTGCGGCTTCGCATTAAATCGTACGATGCGAAGCTGATTGATAATTCTGTCCGTCAGATTATCGACGTCATAAAACGCCAGGGAGGCGAGGTTATCGGTCCTATTCCGTTACCTACTGAATTTAAGCGTTACACGGTTAACCGTTCGACTTTTGTTCACAAAAAATCACGGGAACAATTCGAGCTTAGAGTTCATAAACGGTTAGTAGATATCATTAACCCTCAACAGAAGATTATCGAATCTCTGAGTGACCTAAACCTTCCAGCCGGCATTGACGTAGAAATAAAGATGGGCTAGCATAGTACGGGTTTAGCCATATAAACGTTTGCTAAAAAAGCAGCAGGGCCGAACCCTGCTGTTTTGATTTAAGTATGCAAAAAATAAAAGCAACCAAATCATATATGACTCAAATCTGGAAAGATGACACGGTAATTCCTGTCACCGTTCTTAAGGTTAAAGATGATATGACACCCCTAGATATTTTTAAAGAGGGTGCTTTGGTAAATATAAGAGGAGTAAGCAAGGGCAAGGGATTTCAGGGTGTTGTTAAGCGTCATGGGTTTCATGGTGGTCCCAAGACTCACGGTCAAAAAAATCGTCTGCGGGCCCCTGGTTCTATTGGTTCAACAGCTCCACAACGTGTTATAAAAGGAAGAAAAATGGCTGGACATATGGGAAATCGTAATATAACCGTGCGTAATTTAGAGATAGCGGCGGTACGCATGGAAGAACGGACTCTGCTCGTGAAAGGCGCAGTACCCGGATCTCGTGGAAGAATTGTTGAGGTTCGTGTATAGATTTATATAAGTATGAAGACACCACTATACAATCAAAACAACGAACAAGTTGGCACGGTTGAATTACCGGATGCCGTTTTTAACGTTCCTTGGAATCCTGATCTTGTGCATCAAGTTACGCTTGTTGAACAATCCAAACAATGGCAGCCGATTGCACATACAAAAACTCGAGGCGAAGTCAGAGGTGGTGGAAAGAAACCATGGAAACAGAAACATACCGGTCGAGCCAGACACAGCTCTATTCGTTCTCCACTTTGGTCAGGCGGGGGCGTTACTTTTGGTCCTCGAAATACTCGCGTGCTCGCCAAAACTGTCAATAAGAAAATGAAGCGTAAAGCAATGAATACTGTTTTATCCAAAAAATTAAAAGACGACGAACTTCGTATTGTCGATTCGTTCGTTTTCAACGAACAAAAAACGAAACAAGCCGCCATTATGCTCAAACATTTTTTAAAGAAACCAACCAGCGTTCTTTTGATCGGTAAAAAGGATAATAATGGAATCGTCCGTGCGGCGCGAAATATTCCCCGTCTTACTGTCGTGCGCGGTCCTTCTTTTTCGGTTCTTGATTGTCTTAAACATCGATACCTCTTTTTAGAAAAAGATGCGATTTCAGAACTTACTAACGTAAAATCATGAGCATTTTAAAATCTCTAAAAAAAGACAAAAAGGATGTAAAATCGGAGATTTCAGAAACAACGTCGAAGTCGGGGGCGACAACTAATTCAGCAACCAATCAAACCCATCCTATAAAACGATATATGGTTAAATCCCCGCATTTAAGCGAAAAGGCACATAATCTTCACTCGGAACTTCAATATACATTTATGGTTGATATCCACGCGAATAAATCTACGGTAAAAAAAGAAGTTGAAATTAGATACGGCGTAAAAGCCCGGCGAGTGCGCATAGTACGGATGCAAGGCAAGACCAAACGCGTTGGTTTTACCGAAGGTCAGCGTTCGGATTTCAAAAAAGCGATCGTCACTTTGAAGAAAGGTGAGAAGTTGGAAATAACCTAGTTTTTTATCATGAAGCAATTCAATCCTACAACCGCATCACGAAGGCACATTACTGTAGTTGATTACAGCACGCTTGGCGGCGCCAAATCTTTTAAATCTCTTAAAAAAAGACTTAAGAGTCATGCCGGTCGAAACAATCAAGGACGCATTACTATGCGGCACCAGGGAGGCGGCAATAAGTCTATTTACCGGTCAATTGATTTTGGAGAAGATAAGGTGGGTATGGCGGGAAAAGTTGTAGCGCTTGAATATGATCCGTATCGGACCGCGTTTATCGCTCTTGTTGTTTACGCTGACGGAGAGCGCCGTTATCATTTAGCGCCGCAAAGTCTTAAAATAGGAGACACTATCCGTTCCGGAGAAGACGCCCCCGTTTCGATAGGAAATAGAACCGTTTTAAAAAGAGTACCGGTAGGAATATATGTTTATAATGTGGAGCTTTCGCCTAATCGTAAAGGTCAGTTTGGCCGTTCGGCAGGTACATCCATCCAAGTGCTGGCTCATGAAGACGGCTACACACATCTTAAGATGCCTTCAGGCGAGGTTAGAAAAGTATTATGGAATTGTTTTGCAAGTATCGGTCAGGTTTCTAATGCCGAGCATAATCTTGTGACAATAGGGAAGGCTGGTCGTTCTCGATGGTTGGGAATTCGTCCGACCGTCCGTGGTTCGGTTATGAACCCACGCGATCATCCTTATGGCGGCGGTGAAGGCCGAACTCAGCGCGGTACCCGTCGTCCTAAAACAAAATGGGGTAAAATAACCGGTGGTCACAAAACCCGTAAAAAGAAAAAGTGGTCGAATAAACTGATACTTAGTCGACGTAAATAATAATCTATGTCTCGTTCGCTAAAAAAAGGACCTTGGATTGACTCCAAACTTTTAAAGAAAGTCGCCAAATTGAAAGTTGGGGATATGACTGTTATTAAAACATGGTCGCGAAGTTCCGAAATTTCTCCGGAAATGGTCGGATTCGTATTTGGCGTTCACAATGGTAAAAATTTTATTGAAGTTAGAGTTAATGAAGATATGGTTGGCCATCGGTTAGGCGAATTTTCTCCAACGAGAAAATTTACTAGACATGGCGGTAAAATACAGCGTGAATTAGAACAAAAGACTCAAGAACCCAGTACGCCGGCAGCCAAGTAAATAATATTATGACTACAACACAGAATGTAAGAGCCGAATTACGTTATTTGCATATAACTCCACGTAAAGTACGGGCTGTGGCTGAATTGGTTCGTGGTCTTACGGCGAATGCCGCCGAAGCCCAGCTTATTCTTTCGTCGCGTAGACCGGCCACCGCTCTTCTAAAACTTCTTCGGAGCGCTGTTCAGAACGCAAATCATAATTTCAAACTTGAATCATCCAAACTATACGTTAAAGAAATACGGGTAGATCAGGGGCCTAAACTCAAACGATTCATGGCGCGTGCCAGAGGTTCAGCTGGCCGTATAGAAAAAAAGATGAGCCATGTTACATTAATTTTGGGAGTATCAGATAAAGTCCGTCCTCCGCAGTTCACTATTCCTAAACCCGATAAAAAATCAAAGCGTAAGGAAGAACATCGTGAAGCCTCAAAGAAAAAAACCGATGAAACAGCTAAACTGACAGGAGCTAAAACATCGCATCGTTTAGGCGCTCAAGAAAAGAAAAGCGGTGAAACGCAGTCGACTAAACGCGGGGCTTTCCAAAAAATGTTTCGGCGCAAAGCTATATAACAATAATTAAAATATGGCACAAAAAATCAATCCAAATTCATTTCGTCTCGGCCTCACTATTCCGTGGTCAAGTCGATGGTTTCCTAAGAAACAAAACCGTTTCTTTATTGAAGAAGATCATTTGATACGAAAAATGGTTCACGAAAAATTGTTGACCGCCGGCATTGTTGGAGTTGATATCGAACGCACCGGTGATACTATGCGTGTTTCTATCAAGGCGAGTCGTCCGGGTTTTATAATCGGACGGGGAGGCAAGGGGATAGAAGATTTTAAGGAAGCTCTTCGACGCGCTCTTCGATCATTGCGCATTAAAAATAAACTTCCGTTTAATATGAACTTCAGTCTTAATATTGAAGAATTGAAGCGAACCGAAATTTCAGCAAAAGTAGCGGCTCAACAAATAGCTTTTGAATTACAGAAACGTTTACCGTATCGCGGCGTACTTAAACGTCAGCTGGAGGCTATGATGCAGAATCGAGAGGTACAGGGCGCCAAGATTAAACTAGCCGGCCGATTAAACGGGGCCGAAATAGCACGGCAAGATTGGCTTGCGCGAGGACGCATGCCTCTTCAAACTTTACGTGCCAATATTGATTACGGTGAAGCGACCGCGTTCAATAGTTATGGTACTGTCGGCATTAAAGTATGGCTTTATAAAGGAGAAATATTCGAAGAAAAGAAAAAAGTAGATAATAGAAAATAGAGAATTATGCTGCAACCAAAGAAACAAAAATATCGAAAACAACAAAAAGGCCGTTCACGAGGCCGTTTTAAGGATACTCGGGGTATTACCGTAAGTTTTGGCAGTTTTGGTCTACAGGCCTTATCCCCGGCATGGGTTACATCGGCACAGATTGAATCGGCACGCAAAACCATCACGCATTCATTGGCTCGTGAAGGCAAGCTTTGGATTCGCATATTTCCAGACAAACCCATTACCAAGCTACCGCCGGAAGTAACACTTGGTGGCGGTAAAGGCGATATTGATCATTATGTATGTCCTATACGAGCCGGTCGGATTTTGTTTGAAATAGATGGCGTACCCGAGGAAGTCGCTCGTGAAGCATTGCGACTCGCAGGTCATAAATTGCCGATTAAGACAAAAATGATCGTTAAACGTTAATTATGAAAAAAAACGAATTACAAACGCAAAGAAGCAAGCCACTTACTGAGATAGATAGAGAGATTTTTGATTATCGAGAACGTCTTGCGCGATTAGGGTTGGATTTAGTTCAGGGTAAAGTAAAAAATATTCGAGAGATCAGACATTTGAAGAAAAACATTGCACAGCTGCTTACTTTGAAAAAGTCGAAGCTTGCGGGTAACTCTGTTTCATAATACTATGCGTAAACTTGAAGGCGTCGTTGTGTCGGCGAAAATGAAAAAAACTAGGGTAGTGGCGGTGACGAGATTAAAAAAACATCGCCGTTACCTAAAATATTATACGGTAACGATGAGGTTGAAAGCGCACGATGAGAAAGAAGAATTTAAGGCTGGTGATAAAGTTGTTATCCAGGAAACGAGGCCATTGTCTAAAGAAAAGCGGTGGCGCATTGTTGGTAAAATAGAAGCAATAAAAAGTAAGGATTCTTCATCGGATAAGCAGATTGTTTAGGTTTAATATATGATTCAAGAACGTTCAATTTTGAGGGTGGCAGACAATAGCGGCGCTAAATCAGTGCGTTGTTTTCGTGTTTTAGGTGGTAGCCGTAGGCGGTATGCGGGGATTGGTGATATTATTGTTGCTTCGGTCCAAGTCGCCGAACCTCGGAAACAAGTAAAAAAGAAGGACGTTGTACGAGCCTTGGTGGTACGACAACGGAATCCATTGAGGAGAAAGGATGGTTCATATATTCGTTTTGATGATAATGCGGTTGTATTGATCGATAAAAAAGAACCACGCGCAACCCGTATTTTCGGTCCGATTCCACGGGAAATAAAAGAAAAAGGTTATGACACTATCGCATCATTAGCTGAAGAACT
>JACRFG010000034.1 GCA_016234345.1 Candidatus Jorgensenbacteria bacterium | reverse complement strand
TTAAAACTTTAATTTACACTACTAATATTGATCTTCTGGTGATTCTTCTAATTCCTCAGCATCTTCCTGTGGTTTTAAGTCGTCTTCTTCATCGTCTGTGAGCGCGTCGTCGTTGGTGTCTAGATCGTCGTCGGCGCTGTAGTTTAACCACGGTGTTTTTGTTGATGAGGGTAGCGTGCTTACCATAGTGTAATTCGTTGTTGCTCAAACGACCTTTTCCGCAAATGCGGTGATTACTTGGGGATAGTATAACTAGGGTTTTGTGGGTGTCAATCCCCAACCAAGTGGACGGATGTTAGTTCCAAGGTTCATTACTAGTTACAATGGCGATTGCTAGAGCGTCGGTTACGTCGTCAATAAGCCCTACATCGCGTTTGAGAATATATGATACTATCTTGGCCACCCCTGTTTTTGAGGCCCGTCCGTCGCCAGTTAGGGCGGCTTTGACGCTGGACGGCGTAAACTCAAGCATTGGTATGGATTTTTTCACTATTGAAGTCATGATTACCCCACGGGCTTCGGCCACGTCTAAAGCAGTTTTCTGATTTTTTGAGAAAAAAATACGTTCTATGCCGACTCGTGCTGGTGAGAAACGGTCAAGTAGATCATTTATTTCACGATCAAGTATAACAAGCTTAGTAGTTTTTGGCGCTGCTTTCGGTATATCTAGAAGTCCAGCATCTATATACGAAATAGTTGGTCCACTCTTTTTAATTACGCCGTAACCAACCCTGGTTGTTCCTGGATCGATACCAAGTATGACCATATTAGATAGCGTTGGCGTAAACAGATTGTACGTCACCGTGATTTTCGATTGTTTGAATCAGCGATTTTAATTTTGTCATATCTTCGGGTGAAATTTGTTGAGAAAATTTTGCCAACCAACCATTGGTTTGCGATTGGAATTCGAAGGCCCATCGTACGCTTCCTTGTTCGGCCCATTTTGCTCCCAGTTCTTTAAGTAAGGCCTTAAGTTCTTGTATGGTTCTGTTTCGGCTGTCGGTGATCGCTTCGATTATTATAGCGGTGCCGCCGGGTCCATACGCCTCGACCATAATTTCTTCTAGGTTATCGTTTTGACTTGATGCTCGCTTTATGGCCCGTTCGATGTTTTCGTTTGGAACTCCGGCTGTGTGTGCTTTATTAATAGTGGTTCGGAGGCGAGGATTAAAATCGGGGTTAGGTTCGCTTTTGGCCGCAATAGCTACAGCATTCAATAGTTTAGAAAAAGCTATTCCTCTTTTCTGATCGGCCACCCCCTTATGAGTTTTTATTTGTTTCCAGTGGCTATGTCCGGCCATAGGATAATATAATTATTTTCTATTTAAACAAACTCTTTGTGAGGTATTAAATCCGGGTTTAGTGGTAGGGTGAACCAAAAAGTGGTGCCTCTGTTTAGGGTTGATGTAAAGCCGATTATTCCGCCATGACGCTCTATTATGTTTTTGGTTATGTATAGTCCTAAGCCAGTGCCGTTGGGTTCGACTTGAACTGCGTTTGAGCTGCGATGAAATTTTTGAAATACCTTTTTTAGATCTTCTTCTGGTACGCCGATGCCGCTGTCTTCAACGCTTATTTTAACAAAGGGTGCACCAGAGCTAGATTCTGTAGTAATTACAACCTTACCATTTTTAACGTTATATTTAATTGAATTTTCGATAAGGTTTAAAAGGGCGGTAATTATGCGATCGTGGTCGGCATGTATCTCGAGTGATGGGATAGTTTTTAAATCTATATAAAGGCGGACAGAGTATTGGTTGGCTATGGGAGTTGCGGCGCCCACAACTTTTTGTATAAGTTCGGAAAGATTAATAGCCTTGAATTGGTATCCGAATTTACCGTCCTCTATTTTCGAAGCATCCAAAAGATCGTTGGTGATTTTGAGAGAGCGTTCGGATATTTGGAAAGCTTGGTCAATTAAGTCTCGCATCTCTTGGGATCCTGAAGCAGCCATTTTTTTAAGGTTTTCCAGAGCCCAATTCATAGCCGTAAGAGGCGTTCTTAGTTGATGGGCTGCTACATTGATAAATTCTGTTTTGGATTCGATAATAGTTTTTTCCCGAGTCCTATCCCTCACTATTTTTAGAAAGCCAATAGATTTGCCATTTTGGTCAGCCAGACGGTGTAAGGTTGTTTCTAGTTCCAATCTCGGTTCATCCAGAGATATATCAATTATTTGAGGCCAGGTATCAGCTTCGGATGTTTGTCGGACGGTCGGAGCCAACGAAGGGAAAATAACCTGTGTTAGGGTACGGAGCTTGGGGTTTTTGACTAAGCTTGGGTCTATGGATTTTCCGACAACGTCTTTGGTTTCTACGTTGAAAATCTCTTCACCCGCCCGGTTCATCGAAAGTATGGTGAAGTTCGGGCTATAAATAACCACACCGTCTTTTAAGTGTTTGATAATAGCATCGAGCTCGCTGCCAGTTAATATCAAGCCCCGTTCTACGGATAAGGTCTTTAGGGTTATCCGTACTACCGAAAATCCGAGACCGGCAACGGTCATGATAAGAATAGCGCCGATAAAAAGCGGGGCTACAAACAGAGTAATTACCGACAAAATAAAAGATATGCCGATGAGTATGAACAGTGAAAGTATCTCAGGATTTCGCAAGTGTTCTTGGAGCGTTTGGGAAGATTTTGTAGAGACGTTATTCATATTCACGATGCGTTTACGGATAATTTGCTCATCATTCCCCAATTTTTACCGTGTTTCGCTTCCACTACCAATGGCACGTTTAAGGGATATGCCTCTTCTGCTATTTTATTAATAGTTAGCGCTATAATTTTAAGCATATCATCGCGTACTTCGAAGAGCAATTCATCGTGTATGGTAAGAAGTAATCTTAGAATATTTTCGTTCCAATCGTTCTTTTTAACCATTGCGGCTATTTTGATCATAGCCAATTTCAAGATATCGGCTCCGAGAGATTGAATTGGCATGTTTATAGCCGCCCGCTCAAACTCCCCTGAAAACAAACCATTACCAGCCATTTTAATAAACCAACGCCGCCGCCCATTTTCATTTTTTATGTAGCCGAAAGTTTGTGCGTCAGCTTTAATTCGGTCTTGCCATTCTTTTATGGTGGGAAATTCCATAAAATATTCGTCCATAAACCGTTCGGCTTCATCTAGATTAAAACCACTTTCACGGCTGAAGGCGCGCACTCCCATGCCGTAAACTATTCCAAAGTTTAAGGTTTTACTGGTTCTCCTCATAGCCGGTGTTACTTGGTCTAGAGAAACATTGAAAACTTTTGAGGCGGTGTGTTGATGGATGTCGCGATTGTCGCAAAACGCCCGTATAAGATTTTTGTCGTTTGATAAATGAGCAAGTACGCGGAGTTCAAGTTGAGAATAATCAAAGGAGAGCAAGGTGTAACCCGGAGTGGCTTCGAAAGCCTTTCTTATCTCTTTGGACCATTTTGATTCTTGAGGAATGTTTTGAAGATTTGGTTTTTCGGAGGCTAAGCGTCCGGTAGCTGTTCCGGTTTGCAGGAAGGTAGTACGTATTCTTCCGTCTTCTTCGATCGATTTTATTAAAGGCTCAATAAAAGCTGTTTTTATTTTGAAATCTTCCCGGTAATTAAGCATTAAGGAGATAATGGGATGTTTTTCTACAAGCGTAGAGAGCACTTCTTTGTCGGTACGGTGGTGTCCGCTACCAGCCCGTTTTTTGGGTTTCAGACCTAATACTTCGAATAGAATATGAGCCACTTGTTGAGGTGAGTTGATATTGAATTCTTCACCCGCTTCTTTATAAATTTGTGAAGTTAGTGAACTAAGTTCTGAATCCAGGGCATTTTTTAGCGACGAGAGAGTTTTGGTGTGTACCGCAATGCCGCTTCGTTCCATAGCCGCTAATATAGGAATAAGCGGCATTTCTATATTTTTGAATACATGATCAAGTTCATAAGATTTAATCTTTTTATCAAGAAATAAAAAAAGATCAACAACAGCGTTTTTGCTTGGATAAAGATCGTCCAACACCGATTTTTTTAAGAGACGACGACTGAGAGCTTTAATAGAAAAATCTTTTTGATCCGGATCAAGTAACCAGCCAGCTATTTGTATATCGAAAATAGGCGGCTTAATGGCCAACCGCGGAGATTCCATGTTTTTGATGATAGATTTCCAATCAAATGCCACTTTTAACCCGTCGTCGGTGGTAATAGATTTTATTTTTTCGCGTGCGTCTTTTTCGTCTGTAACTACTATTATATCTGATGTTTCGATCATCGATCGAGAATCAACGGTTCCGTTATCCGTTTCATTAGTATTAATTTTATCAAATCGTTTAATCAAGCTTTCAAAACCCAGTTTGTTAAAATAATTAACAAGGCTTACTGGATCGATCTTGTCGAATTTTAGCGTCTCTAGGTTTGTTTCGATCGGCACATCGCGGCGGATGATGGCCAATTTTTTTGACAATAATGCTTGTTCCTTTTGCGGCGCCAATTTTTTGTGTAGGACATCGCTTAAAACTGATAGATGAGCATATACATTTTCTAAGGTTTGATATTCATTAAGGAGCTTGGAGGCGCTTTTAGGTCCAATTCCTAAAACTCCAGGAATGTTGTCAGAAGGATCACCGACCAAGCCTTTATAATCGGGAAGTTGTAGAGGCGAAAGATTGTATCTCAGTTTAACTGCTTCTTCATTATATAGAACGGTTTCGCTTACACCCTTTTTCATGGTTTGGACAAGCACCTTATCATTTTCTACTAGCTGAAGCGTGTCGAGATCGCCGGTAAGTATAACAACACGGAGATCTTTTTCTGTTTTAAATTGTTGAACTAGGGTGCCGATAATATCGTCAGCTTCAAAGCCGGGCTGTTCGAATGTGGTTATGCCGAATCGTTTAAAGAGTTCGTGTGCAGCAATAATTTGATCTATAAGTTCTTGAGCGGCCGGCGGTCGGTGGGCTTTGTAATCATCGAAGATTTCGTCCCGGAAGGTAGGTTCGGGACGATCAAAGGCGGCGGCGATGTATTCGGGAGGTTGATCCTTCAGTGTTTTAAGAAGCGTGCTTGAGAGGCCATAAAGCGCACCAGCCGCTCTACCATCAGGCGTGGTTAACGGTGGCAAGGCATGGAACGATCTGTGTATTAAGGCGTTTGCATCAATGAGCAGAAAGGTTTTCATGGTTTGGTGCTGAAATCGATTAGTCTTTCATGTTCGTCCGATCCATGACGAAAATAAATCCAGAGAGTGCTTTTAGGCATCAGACGTTTTATTTTATCGGCCCACTCGATTAATAATATACATTTTCCGTTATTGATTATCTTTTTAAGATCAACAAAATTTAAATCCCTCGATCTTTTGATTCGGTAAGCGTCAATGTGGAAAAGCGAGTTTTTATTTATTGATAGGAGAGATTTAACGCCCTTTTGTTTTTTAGGTAAATAATAACGTTTTAATATTAAAAAGGTGGGACTTGTAAGGCGTTGTTTTATGCCGAGGCCGCGAGCAAACCCTTGTATAAAAGTTGTTTTGCCTGACCCCAATTCTCCAACTAGAGCTATAACTAGGGATTGGTTGGTTCTGCGGAGATGACTAGATGCTTCAGCGGCCAAAACAGCCCCTATTTTCTTGGTTGTGTTTGAGGAACGGCTTACGTAGTGGGTCATAGGGATATCGCCGTTTTCGGTAAATTAAACTAGAGTTGCGCGATTGGGGAGATTTAAGTGTTCGTAGGCTAAAGCGGTAGCGATTCGGCCGGTTGGCGTGCGATGAATAAAGCCCAATTTCATCAAAAATGGTTCGTATACGTCTTCTATTGTTCCAACTTCGTCATTCAATGCTGCGGCCAAGGCTTTTAAGCCCACCGGTCCACCGTTGAATTTTTTAATTATGGTAGTAAGAAGTTGGCGGTCCGCGTTTTCTAGGCCCAGCGTATCAACATCAAGAAGTTCGAGTGTTTGATTTATTGTCGTCTCGTCGATTTGTTTAAGATTGTTTACTTGGGCGTAGTCACGCGTGCGTTTGAGAAGGCGATTGGCTACTCGTGGTGTAAACCGGGCAGCCTTAGCTAACGTCGCTACCGCTTCGGAGGATATACTTACATTAAGCATGCTAGCTGATCTTTTGATTATTTTTTCTATATCCGAATGTTGATAGTAATCAAGTCTAAATGTGGCGCCAAATCTGGAGCGAAGAGGACCGGAGAGAAGATTAACTTTGGTGGTTGCGGCGACAATGGTAAATGGTGGCAGGTCAATGGAAAAAGTTCTAGCTGAAGGGCCCTTTCCGACAATCAGATGTAGGCGGCGCGTTTCCATGGCTGGGTATAGAATTTCTTCAACAAGTTTGTTTAGGCGGTGAGCTTCGTCAATAAATAGTATTTCATAAGGTTCCAGGTTTGATAGAAGCGCGGCAACATCACCGGCCCGTTCTAGTGTAGGTCCGGTGGTCGGCCTAATGTTTACGCCCATTTCTTTGCCAATGAGATAAGCTAAGGTGGTTTTGCCTAAGCCAGCTTGACCATAGAAGAGTAAATGGTCGCACGCCTCACTTCGTTGTTTGGCGGCATCAATAATTAGACGGAGGTTAGATTTTACCTTGTCCTGACCGACGTACTCATCCCAGGTTTTGGGGCGTAGAGCAAGATCAACTGTTTGATCTTCCGGATTTAAGTTGGTTATTTCTTGCATTGTTAGGTATTTTTAATGCGTGACGTTGATGATTGACAAATTATTACATTTATGCTAGACTTTATACAGCATCCTAAACTAAGATCTGTGGGCATATGGATATCATCCTCACGTCTCAGGACTCCCTGGCTTTACGCTGGAGAACTCCTCGGGAATATCCTACCTTTTCTGAAATTCATTTCAGAAAAGTTTTCGAAACATGCCGTAAGGCAATTGCCCACAGATCTTAGGGTGGGGTGCTTTTTATTATTAAAAATGCATTTTTTAGTCCTTAAGCCAGTTAATTGGTCCGGTTAGCCGTTCGACTTCGGCTTGGCTTGTAATCCCCATGAACATTTTCAAAATTCCGTCTTCCTGCATTGTAGTCATGCCCTGCTTTTTTGCCAAGTCGGTTAAGGTTAATTCGGTAGGATTGGCATAGATTGCTTGTTCTATATTTTCATTTACCACGAAAAGTTCGAATATCGAAATTCTCCCGCGGTAACCTAAACTTCCACATTGATCACATCCTTTCGGTTCGTAGATAGATAATTGCTTATAAAGCGTTCGGTCGACTCGAGACGGGAGATTTTTCAGAAATTCCTCGGCTTTTGTTTTGAATTTAGAATCGTTGGGTTTTGTCGTTTTACATTGTGGACAGAGTATTCTGATCAGGCGTTGAGCTATAACTAAGGCGAGAGCCGGTCCTAATATCTGCGGTTTGGCGCCGAGATCGATTAATCTTGGTACTGCTCCGACCGCATCGTTTGTGTGTAGTGTGGAAAATACGATATGTCCGGTTAAGGCCGCGTTCATAGCAATTTCGGCCGTTTCCTTATCCCTTATTTCGCCGACGAGTATGACGTTAGGGTCTTGTCTTAGAATTGAACGTAAGCCTGATGCAAAAGTGTAGCCGGCGCCAGGGTCGACTTGGGTTTGTGAAATGCCGTCCAGATGATACTCTATTGGGTCTTCTACGGTGATCACTTTAATTTCCGGTCTGAACACGTATTTTAAGAAAGCATAGAGGGTTGTTGTTTTTCCAGATCCAGTTGGTCCGGTATTGAGTATCAAGCCGTTTGGTTTGGCAATTTCAGCCTTTACGATAGCTAAATCGTCCGGTCGCCAGCCGAGTTCCTCCAAATTAACCTTAAGTGCCAGAGGATCGAGAATTCTGAGCACAACTGTTTCGCCGTATTCCGATGGTATAACCGAAGTTCTTATTTCTATATCCCGATCCTTGAGGCCGATGGTGAATCTGCCGTCCTGCGGTTGGTCGGTTATATTCAATTTCAAATTCGAGAGGAGTTTTATGCGCGTGACGACTGAATGATAAGTTGCTGGAGTAAACTCTTCGTAAGCGGCATGCAAGAGCCCATCAATGCGTAATCTGATTGCGCCGCGTTCGTCGTTGGGTTCAAGATGGATATCAGACGCCTTAAGCGATAAAGCTCCGGCAATTATAATTTCCAGAGTTTGCGACACGAGCGGACTCTTGAATGATCTGATGGTTTCTTTGAGTTGCTCCAGATTTTTGATGGTCGCTTGGAGGCTCTGAAGTTTTGTTTCGTCTATTTCTATTTTGCCGCTAATTTCACCTTCTTCTTTAATAACATAGTGGTAATATGACCACGCGTGTTTAAGGCTTGTCATGGAAACAACAGCAACCTCGGTTTCGTATATTTTCCTAAGTTTTTCAATAGCTTTTTTAGCCTCAGGTATATCGGGGTCGAATGCGGCAACAATAAGTTTTTTACGGAGTACCTGAAGAGGGACAAGCAGTGCCCTTTTTGCTTCTTCTTCAGGAACAAGCCGCATAGCTTTTATTTCCGTGGGTACCTTAACCGAAATAAGATCGATGTAAGCGAGTCCTAAACGATCGGCTCTGCGTTTAGCGTCATTTTCTTCGGCTTGCCGTCGCTGTTTTAATAATTGCTCTTCGAGGTCTTTTGAAGCCTTGAGCATTATATCCAGTGTATCTTTTTAACGCCTTAAATGCAAGGAAAATACAGGTAATTTGACAAATGTTGATTTTATAGTATAATATATATTAGTAAATTTCATTCTTTTTCATTAACCAACAAAGGAGTTCAGAAATGAAACACTTAATATTGTTAAGTTTTCTATTTATACCTCTTATGGCGTCAGCGCAAATCGAATTTGGCGTCAAGGTAACTATTTCCGGTCCGACTCAGATTTTCGGTATTGGTCCGAAGACCAGAGTGGTTCTCGAAAGCCACACGCCTTTTTACGAAGACGTGGTGGTTGAGGGAAAAATCGTGGGTTGGCTAAACCCCGGTCAGGAAGCGTTTGGTTATGTAAGCACCGGTTTTCAAAGAGTGCCCCTCTCTATTGTTCGTCGGATATATTCCGACAGTTGCCACAAGAATTTTATCGGAATGGCTGCAAAAGTGTTGTGGGTTCAAGGTAATCCTGGGCCAGGTCAAGAGTTCATCGAGAAATGGCCGCTCTACAAGAACGAGATTGTCTATATAGATAATCGCGTTGAGTATTGGCAAAACTGGGGTACTGCGAGTCCGTATCCAGCAACCGTGTTGTACGCGCCAAAGGAAATAAAGTTTCCGACACTTCCGATTCGTTCGATTACCGGTGAGCAGTTTGCGAATGCAACTAATTACGAAGCTCACGTTGATATCGATGGCGCATCCGACGTTTACGTGGTTGGACCTGGTGAGGTATTTTTTACGGCTGATG
Organism: Candidatus Jorgensenbacteria bacterium; assembly: GCA_016234345.1. Lineage (GTDB taxonomy): Bacteria > Patescibacteriota > Minisyncoccia > UBA6257 > GWB1-50-10 > JACRFG01. The sequence goes on along the minus strand of JACRFG010000034.1, from coordinate 25,077 downwards.
CGAACGATAGGGATTACCGTATTGAGCGTAAGCTTGTTGTTCGATTTGTGCAGCGGACTCCAAGTGGCGACCTCTTACACACCGGTGGTACCAAAGATTATGGATCTTTTTATGTTGAGGCAGGCAATCTCAAAGATAGCCATCCTCACGCGGTTCAATATCTTTTCGGTCCCAGCGACCTCCATCGTATGTATTGATCATGTTTATCAATAGCCCCATTCGGAAGAATGGGGCTATATGTTTTACAATAGAAGCATGCCCGAATTACCTGAAGTTGAAACAATTGTTCGTGGTCTTAAACAACGCATTATTGGTCGAAAGATAAAGAAAATATGGACTGATTGGCGCAAATACTTACGTGCGTCCGGCGGAGAAAACGCACTTAGAAAATGCGTTATAAGGAAGAAGATTTTAAAGATTGAAAGACGCGGTAAAAACATTTTATTTAGCCTTTCCGATGATTGTATGCTTCTAGTACATCAAAAAATTACCGGTCATTTGCTTTTTGGTAAATGGAAGTCGGTTAACGGTAAATGGCTAAGCTTAAAAAGCGGGCCTCTTCGAGAGGATAAAATCAATCAATATCTCCGGTTAATATTGTTTTTCGATAACAACGAAGCTCTTGGTCTTTCGGATGTCCGTCGGTTAGCTAAGGTTCGTTTTGGACCTACCCAAACAATAATTTCATTACCAGAAATAAAAGGACTCGGGCCGGAACCACTCGAGCCAACCTTTTATTACAAGAATTTTAAAGCGCTATTCAATAATAAACGAGGCAGAATTAAACCAGTGTTAATGGATCAGGATTTTATAAGCGGTATCGGCAATATATATGCCGATGAGGCTTTATGGTTGGCTAGAATACACCCTTTAAGTAGGGCCGAGAAATTAAACGAAGCACAATTAAAGCGTCTTTACGCCTCAATCAAGAGAATTTTAAAAAAAGCGCTTGCGCTTCATGGTAGCTCTATTGATAATTATCGTGACGTAAGCGGTCGGCGGGGCGGATATGATGTGGTTCGTTACGCTTATCAGCGAACCGGCGAACCTTGTCCGCGTTGTAAGCAGCCGATCAAACGAATTGTGGTCGGTGGCCGTTCAGCCCATTTTTGTCCAAAATGTCAGAGGCATTGACATATAAAATATATTGACGCACAATAGTTTTTGCAATCCTTAACAATCTAATTAATCAAATCAATCATTAAAAAGTAAGAAAGGATAAGTAAGTCAATGAGCGATGATTATGTGAAAGAAGAGCAGAAAACACGAAACAGGAAGAGAATGATGATAGGCGCGATCGTGTTCGCAGTCATTACTTTCATTGTTTCGATCGTCTGGTTTGTGGGGTCAGGAAATCCCTATACGCCGGCTGGCTATGTTGGGTACGTTACTCAAGGAGCGGTTTTCGGGCAAGCCAAATTCATCGGTCTTCAAAAAGGACCGGGATCACCTGGTAGAAACTGGATGTATGAGGTGACTAATGTGAGTATCACGCCGTATACCTATACCGAAGAATTCTCGAATGACCAAGACGTTCTCTCGAGTGATAATCTGAAGGTTAGTTTCAAAATTCATACCATTTTCAGGATAAATCCGGAACGCATTCAATCCTTCGTAGAAGGATTTACTATTCTTGAGGCTGGTCAGCAATCCGATCAAGTTGCTCAAATTGCCTACAACAACAATCTTAAAGAGCCTTTGCGGACAATGGCCCGTAGCGAAATCCAATCTTTAAGGGCCTTGGAGATCAAGGATAAGATTGATCAAATCGGTAAGAATCTTACCGAGAGGCTTCAAAAAAGATTCATTAACACTCCTTTTGAGATTACAAACGTTGTTGTCGGGAACATTCAGTATCCGCCGCAGGTATCAAACGCGGTAGCACAAAAATTAGCCGCTTCCCAAGAATTGGAACGGAAAGATATCGAGATTAAGATTCAGGAGAAAGAGAAACAAAAACGGATCGTTGATGCCGAGGGGATTGCTAAAGCTATGGAGATCATCAATGCCAGACTTACATCACAGTATCTTCAGCATGAAGCCATTGATGCTCAGAAAGCAATGGTTAATTCCCCGAATCATACGACTATTTATCTTCCGGTTGGCCCGATGGGCGTGCCGATTGTAGGAACCATGGATATATCAGGCGAGAAGACAGCTAAGAACAAATAATTTGCAAAATCGATTAATTCCCTCCCACACTTCATTCGAAGGCGGGGGGGCTTTGTTTTATACTTATTCAGTGATCATTTATCTTTACGGTTCGGATTCGTACCGGCGTCATAAAAAAACACAAGAATTTATTTCAGAATATCGTAGGAAGAATCAAGTTATTGATCTCTATGGAGTTGATTTAGGTCATGATTCGGTTGATTGGACGCGAGCCAAGAATTTTTTGTCACAGCCTTCAATGTTCGTAGAATCGAAAGTTTTAATAGTGAAAGATGGTGGATCAGTCGATGAACCGGAATGGGTTTCAGCTCTTAAGGCTGAAATTAAAACAACAAAGACTTTTGTTATAATTTCCGACGAAGACAAACCAACCAAAAAGTTTTCTTTTCTGCTCAAAGATCCAGTTAAATCACAATTATTTGATTATCCCGATGGCCGCTTGCTCGAAAGTTTTATAAAAAAAGAATCCTTTATAAGGAATCTTGTATTTGCTCCGGAGGCGGAACGGTTTTTCTTCGAATACGTTCAATCACTTGAAAACCGTAGTTGGATGTTGATTAATGAATTAGACAAAATTTCGTTGGCTAATTTTTCTCAACCAATCACATTACTCGATCTACGTTCGCTGGTTCAATGGTTGCCGCGGAGCGAAGTTTTTGGTCTGGCTCGAGAATTTTTGGGAACTTCTCAAGTTTCAAAAAAACTATGTTTACTTGAACAGGCATTGGTTCAAGGTGATGCTCCAGCGTATATTTTTAATTCAATGGCTTATCAAGCCCGGAGCAATGATATTAATCTTCTGGCTGATTATGATATATCGATAAAAAGTGGCTCTCTAGAGTACGAAGAAGCGTTGACCGATTTTGCCATCGGTAAATAGGCGCAAAGATCCCCAAACCGTTATTTCTTATCTGTCTTGAGTTTTTTAGAAAGCCTTGATTTAAGGCGATTAGCTCTGCCGGTTTTGATAAAACCAACCTTAGCCATTTTGTCGAGTGTCTTATAGACGCTAGAAAGATATCGTTTGGCTTCCTCGGTTTTATTGCCTGTGAGAAGCTTACGGTAATCTTTTAAGGCTGTTTTAAGATTTTTCTGGCGTTCTAGGTTACGGGTTCGGCGCCGGACGTTTTGCCTGAGAGCTTTTTTGGCTGAAGCTATTCTTGGCATAACGTTTACTATAGCGATGTACGCTTTTTGAGTCAACTACAAAAACTAAAAATAAAGAGAGGCATTAATTTGCCCCTCTTATGCGAAATTCTACGTATTTTTGGTTACAGGTTATAATCTCGCTCCAGATGTTTTCTAGGTCGTGATTCAATAAATCTTTACAATGGTCGCAGAGCCAAAAAACCAACCCTTTGCCAAGGCCGAGCCTTGGAACGATTGGGCGTTCCGGTAGTTTCGGGTTATATTCGGGGTTATACAGTTGTACGCCGAACCCATTTTCTTTGAATATATAAAAACCGAGGAACGGATCTCGTCCCGAAAGCCCAGAGCGCTTTTCAAAATATTGTGGTAAGACCGGCAGATTTTTATCTGTAGGTATATATACGGGTACGAATATTGTATCCGGACAGAAGACGCATTTTATTTCTATGCTTTCTTTGGCTTGTTTTGTCGACATTTTATTGTCTCCTTGGTCTGTTTTTAAATAAAATTAAGGCTTTGATCAAGATAGAGTAAATTAAGCATGGCGTCAAGGTGAGTGCAGCTAGGCCTTTTCTAATATATAATGTAAAAAAGATGATCTACACTTTGCACGGTGAATTAGTTGAGTGCGGTGAAAATCTTTTGGTGGTACGAATTGGCGGCATTGGATTTAAGGTAACTACCAACAATCGAACACTAACCAAGCTTCCGTCATTGGGTAGCGAGATAGATCTCTATACTTTTTTATATGTTCGCGAAGAGAGGATAGAGCTTTTTGGGTTTTTGGAAGAAGAAGCACTTAGGCTTTTTGAGCTTTTGAATGCGGTGGCCGGAGTTGGCCCTAGGACCTCATTATCTGTTCTTGATGTTGACTCCGTCCCTAATATTATGGCCGCGATTATTGAAAAAAGAAGCGATCTTTTAACGCATGCCTCGGGCATTGGTCGAAAAACAGCCGAGCGCATCATACTTGATCTCGAAAGTAAAATAAAAAATTCCCGTTCAAAAACAGCGGTTCAAGCAATCAACATTAATCAAGAAGCAGAGGACGTGCTTACGGGATTGGGATACTCTAGGCATGAAGTGCGACAAGCTTTGGAACAGGTAGGAGAGGCTAAAACAGTAGAAGATAAGCTAAAACTAGCCCTTAAAGAACTTGGTCGCCCACGGCATGCCTAAACCATGCAATTTATTAAATCGTATTATCACTTAATCCTGGCTTTTTTAGGTAATTTATTGTTCGGTTTTCCGAGTCGCAAACTTTTTGTGATAGGCGTTACCGGCACCAAAGGTAAATCAACCGTACTTGAACTTATCAATGCTACGCTTGAGGCGGCTGGCAAGCGGACAGCGCTCCTTTCTTCGGTGCGCCGAAAAGTGTGTGCGCATGATGCGGCCAACCTTTCGGATAACACCATGCCGGGGAGGTTGGCCATACAAGGTTTTTTGAAAGACGCGGTTAAGGCCAAATGCGAGTTCGCGCTCATTGAAGTTACTTCTCAGGGCGTAACACAGCACCGCCACCGTTTTATTGATTGGGATGCGGCAGTCTTTATTAATTTGGCGCCGGAACACATAGAGTCTCACGGATCATTTGAGGAATATCGCGAAGCTAAGGTAGATTTTTTCCGGTATTTAGCCAAATCAAAGAAAACAACGAAGCATTTTTTTATTAATGAAAACGACGCAAATCACCACTATTTTGAAGAAGCTGCTCGTCGGGTACCCGATGCCAAAATAAATTTTTTCAGCCGTGACCGTTTCATAAAAGAGGAATTAGGACGGCATTATGATTTGAGGTCTCAAGCGAGCCGTCGCGTCATAGGCGACTGGCTTTTGGCTGATTTTAATCTTGAGAATGCGGCTGCAGCGGTTGCGATTGCACGCACTTTACGAGTTGATTGGCCGAGTATCCAGCGCGCTCTCGATAGTTTTCGTGGTGTTCCCGGCCGGCTTGAATTTGTTCAGAAGCAGCCATTTTCTGTGGTGATTGATTATGCGCATACGCCGGATTCGCTTGAGAAAGTGTATCAAGCACTTGATCCGGTAGCCCTTACTCCGCGATCAGGAGGAGAATTAATTTGTGTTTTGGGGTCGGCTGGCGGAGGTCGTGACAAGTGGAAACGTTCGGCTATGGGTAAAATTGCCGCAACCCATTGCAGCAAAATTATATTAACCAACGAAGATCCTTACGACGAAGATCCTATGGAAATAATAAAAGAAGTTGAGGACGGTTTTCTTGAGATTGACCATCCTCGGTTGAGGCCGGATCATTATTTCTGCGTTCTTGATCGCAAGGAGGCTATTCAAAAAGCCGTTTCCATCGCTAAAAAAGGAGATGTGGTAGTGATTACAGGCAAGGGTAGCGAGCGATGGATTCATGTGGCGCGCGGTAAAAAGATTTCTTGGAGTGAACGGTGTGCTGTGGAAGAAGCTTTAAAAAACACTAGCAATAAAAGCATTTAAGGTCCTCTTTTAAATCCATGAGAACGATTAAGTGTTTTGGTGTAATACACAAAAGCCCCATGAAACATGGGGCTTTATGAAAATACGAATGATAGTTGCAATGATTTGACCTTAATGGTTTTTCTTCGATCTCTCAAGATTCCTGCGGCTTGTTTTATGGCGTCGGCGTAGAGTTTGGGTGGTGTTCGGAGGGCGCTACGATCGAAATATTGGCTCAAGCTTCCACGAGACAATTCTTTCGGTTGGCCCTTTTCATCTAAACCAAAAACAAAGAATACACTCCCAGCCCATATTTTTACCGAAGAACCATCAGAGGCAACTGTTTCTACAAATACTTCTGGATTCTGTTTCACAATATTTTACCCCTTTCTTTTGCATATAGCATAAGATCGGCCACCGTTCCGCCTACAAAAAAGGCAAAGCCGATAGCGCATGAAAGTAGTGGTTGGGTATTGAAGAAGAAAATAAGAGCGAAGGGTATTACTATTGCAGGAAATGCGTTTCCAATAACACGAGTTCGCCATTTTATTGATTGTAAACGGCGAGAGGGGAAGAAATAAGAAAGACAGAAATTTCCAACAATACTGAATACAATTTGAAACCAGAACATGAACGAACCTGGTTGTTCGGATAAGAAGTCAGACATCATGATGTTTTCTCCGCAGAGTTTGTTAAGTACTAATTATAATAATATACTACTATTGATAGAATGTCAAGATAATCGATAAACATAATCTATCTAGGTTTTTCTTTCGAAACAATTGAGCATATAATAGCTAATATATTATGCGATTAACTTTTTGTGGCGGTGCCCGGTCGGTTACGGGAGCCAATTATTTACTTGAGTCCGGTGACACCAAAATTTTAATTGATTGTGGTTTGCATCAGGGGGGTTCATATTCTGAAAAACAGAACTTCGAGCCATTTCCTTATAAGCCGAGTGAAATTACAGCGGTTTTCATAACTCATGCCCACATTGATCACGTCGGTCGACTGCCGCAGTTTTACCGCGCTGGTTTCCGCGGCCAAATATTTTCAACCCCACCAACCAAAGATTTTAGCGAGGTTTTGTTATTGGACTCCGAACACATTCTTTATGAGGAAGCTGAGAAGCATAAACGGCCGCCGCTTTATGATATTAATGATGTTATCCGTCTTATGCCTTTGTGGCATAAGGTTTCATATCATAACCGGGTTACTATTGGAAACTTTGTTATCGAATTTTACGATGCCGGCCATATTTTAGGTTCCGCTTCCATATTCATTGAGGCCGAAGGAAAGAAAATAGTGTTTTCCGGAGATCTGGGCAATAATCCATCGCCGTTTATAAAATCCACCGAGTACATAGAAAACGCCGATTACGCTCTTATCGAATCGGTTTATGGCAACCGTTTGCATGAAGATCTGGCTAAACGGAAGGATATTCTTGAAGACATGATTGAAGAGACGGTTAAAACCAAAGGAACGTTTATGATACCGGCTTTTGCTCTTGAGCGTACGCAAGAAATGATTTTCGAATTAAACGAACTTGTGGAAAACGGCAGAATTCCCCGCATTCCTGTTTTTATTGATAGTCCTTTGGCGATAAGACTTACTTCGGTGTACCAGAAATATTCTCAAGATCCCACGTATTTTAATTCCGATTCTATGCACCTTATTGAGAAAGGGGATGCGATCTTCAATTTTCCGGGTCTCCGGATGACCTTAACCAGGCATCAATCCAAAGAAATAAGCGAGGTACCGCCACCAAAAGTTATCATTGCCGGATCGGGCATGTCGAATGCGGGGAGAATTCTGCGTCACGAAGAACAGTATCTTTCCGATCATCGCAATTCAATTCTTATAGTTGGTCATCAAGCCAAAGGATCTTTAGGTCGGCAAATTCTGGATGGAGCAAAATCGGTGCGCATATACGGTAATGAAATACCGGTTCGTTGCCGGGTAAAATCTATCAGCGGTTATTCAGCTCATGCCGATCAAACACAGTTATTAAAGTGGGTTTCGCCTATGAGATTAAATCTCAAAAGACTTTTTATTGTGCAGGGTGAAGAAGATCAAGCCGTACCGTTGGCTCAAAAGATAAAAGATGAATTGGCTGTTGAAGCAGAAGTTCCTTCGCTCGGAGAATCGGTGGTGTTATAATAGATTGATCATACGTATGCCGCCTAAAAAGACCATTCCGCCTCAGTATCACTCAAATCATAGCCATAAATTAAAGTATAAAATCTGCGTATCCGGCGCGGCTGAAACCGGTCATTGTGCCAAAGATGCGCTTGAGAAAGCCGAAGAGCTTGGCCGAGAAATCGCGCGGAGAGGATTGGTTCTTGTAACCGGAGCCACCACCGGTATTCCTTATTGGGCAGCCAAAGGAGTTAAAGAAGAAAGTGGTATTGTGATTGGTTTTTCGCCAGCTTCTTCCAAAGCACAGCATGTGCGTACGTATCATTTACCGCTCGATTACCATGATGTAATAGTTTATACGGGATTCGAGTACACTGGCCGTAATTTGATTCTTACGAGATCTTCCGATGCCATAATTGTTATTTGCGGCAGAATGGGAACATTGAACGAATTTACCATAGGTTTTGAAGATCAAAAACCGGTTGGTATTCTTGAAGGAACCGGCGGTACGGCCGATCTTGTGTCGAATTTATTGGAAAACGTGCATCGCGGACCGGGCAAAGTCGTTTTTTCTAAAAATCCGTCGGAACTTTTGGATAAACTTCTCGATATGATCGAATCAGAAGAAGAAAAAAACGGTGTAAAAGGTCGAATTATTTAATAAACGCGTATGGCTTCAAAAGAACCAAAACCCATTGGTGAAGTTACCCACTATTACAGCGCTATCGGCGTTGCCATTGTTAAGTTTAAGAAAGCCGTTGCTGTCGGTGCGGAGGTCCGCTTCAAGGGAGCAACAACCGATTTTGAAGAAACTATAAAATCAATGCAGTATGACCATAAGGATATTTCGTCAGCTAAAAAGGGCCAAGAGGTAGGCATAAAAGTCGGTGATAAGGTTCGCGAAGGCGATGAGATTTACGACGCCGAATAAATCAAAGGGACAAATCAAGTCTTTATGAAGGGTAAAAGCTTTATCCTAGCGACAGGATTGCTCGCGGGTACCATTATTGGCGCGGGCATTTTTTCTTTACCATATGTTTTTAATCAAATAGGACTGATTCCGAGTCTGGTTTATATGTCTATTTTTACCGCCGTATATTCGGTGATTCATATAATGTACGGAGATCTCTCGGAAAAATTTGAAGGCGAGCATCAATTTTTCTATCTTGCCAAAACATATCTATCCAAATTAACAGCGCGTGTAGCGACATTTGCGGTTCTTGGTGAACTGCTTCTTGTACTCGTTGTTTATTTGATTCTTGCTCCGACGTTTTTTGAAATAGCTTTTGGTGTGGGTGGTAAAACAGCTCTTTTGATTTTTTGGATTCTTGGGTCGGTTTTTATGTTTGTCAGGCTATCGTGGCTTGGAATAACTGAAATAGCCGGCACGGTCGCGATTTTATTTATCATCGGTTTGGTTTTGATTGCAGCGGTCGACAAACCATTTCCGTCGACCACGGTTAATCTAGGTAATATGCCGCTCTCGGCATTTTTCTTGCCGTTCGGCCCGCTTCTATTCTCTCTTTCCGGCCGGCCGGCCGTTTCCAAAATGGTTGAAGAACACCGTTTATCCGGCAAAAACTTTTCTTTGCGCAAAGCAATTGTTTGGGGAACAGTAATACCGGCTATTGTGTATACGCTTTTCGTGATCGGTATTATTAAGTTAAATCCTCAAGTTTCTCCCGAAGCGTTAGATAGTCTTGGTTATCTTCCGCCGACCATTTTTTCTCTTTTGGGGATAATGGGTTTGGTTACCCTTTGGACTTCGTATTTCATGATCGGTATAAACGTAAAAGATATTTTACGTTTTGACATGAAGGTTTCCAAAACAGTAGCTGGCCTCGTTGTTGTCGGAATACCGTTGTTTTTGTATTCTCTTGGTTTTCAAGATTTTCTGTCTGCGGTGAGTTTTACGGGGAGCGTTTTTCTGGCGCTTGAAGGATTATTCATTGTAACTATGTGGCGCAAGGCATTCCCCGAGAATAGCTGGCGTTGGGTTGTCTGGCCGCTTTATCTTATATTTTTTGCTGCCATAACGTATGAAATTATTAATATATTTTCATGAACAGCAATTTTAGAAAGAAATTAATAAATTGGATTTGTTTGCTGTTTATATTTGCCATACCGTTTGGCACCAAGAAGTTTTTATTTTTTTTGCCATTCCCGTTTACGAATAATGCGGTTGGTGAGTATTCATCGGTTTTTCTCTACGGAACCGATATTATAGGTTTTGTTTTTGTGGTGCTGGTTTTTTTGTTTTTGCGCAAAGTTTTATCGGAGTTATGTAAACAATGGTGGATGACAGCTGTGTTTGTGGGGTTATCATTGATTTCTATTTCTCAGGCCTTAAACGTACCGCTCGCTCTCTATGCTTCTTTACGTCTCGTTTTCGTGATTCTCGCGGCATTAGCCGTGGCCGCAGCTTTAAAGAGTGGTTACACATCTATAGAGCGAATTTTGACAGCTCTTGGAGCATCGGCCGTATTTCAGGCTATTGCCGCCTTCCTTCAGTTTTTATTCCAGCGGAGCGTTGGCCTTAAATTATTAGGCGAATCGTTCATTACCGAGACGTCGGTTGGGGTGGCGCGTGCAACTGTTGAAGGCGCTGAACTTCTGCGTGCTTATGGCACCATGGCTCATGCGAATATTCTAGCCGCATTTTTAGTCGTGGGCCTCGTCAGTTTTTATTGCCTTTATTTTAGAACGAATGATTTGAAGAAGGTTTATAAACTTTTTATCGTATTATCGATATTCATGCTTTGGCTTGGCCTTGTATTTACATTTTCTCGCTCGGGTTGGATAGTGGCTGGAATCGCCACAGTTGCGACCTTGTGTTACGGCTTTTTGAATAAACAACTACGCAATCAAACGGCAATCCTTTTTCTGGTTCTGGTTTTTATTTTAGGTTTATTATTTTCCACTTTAAATTGGGCAATATTTCCACGAGCTCATTTTACTTCGCATGAATTCTCGGTTGCTCATAGGTGGGAGTACAACAAAATTGGCTGGGAGCTTATGCAAAAACACCCTTTTGGCGTAGGCGTTGGCAATCAGCTTGTTAGTGGAGTAGAAGAAGGAATTTATAAATCACACGGCCTTACGTGGTTCTGGAGTTGGCAGCCGATTCATAACATCTATTTGCTGATTGGTTCAGAAATTGGTTTTTTGGGTCTCGCAGCATTTTTGTTGTTGGTTGGGTGGCTTTTGATCAAGAGAAGCTTTGATTTCATTTCAATAATGTTTATAGGTCTTCTCGTATTCGGTCTTTTCGATCATTTTACGTGGGATTTGCAGTCTGGCAGATTGATGTTTTGGGTTGTTTTAGGAATACTAATGGGGTATAAAAATCAGCATCTTAAATCGAATTGAGGTGAGACTATGGTTTTTGTAAGCCCTCATAGCTCAACGGATAGAGCGCAGGCCTCCGAAGCCTGAGATCGAGGTTCAATTCCTCGTGGGGGTACATTCCGGTTATACCTAAATCTTTTTGCGATCATGATTATTATAAAGATGTTTTATAGAATTGCGTGGCCGATTCGTAAGGCGTATTGGTTTGCGTTCCGTCCGCATACAAAAGGAGTTAAGTGTTTGCTTCAGTATGGCGATGAGGTCCTGCTTATACGAAATACGTATGGAAGAATGCACTGGACTTTGCCTGGCGGCGGCGTAAAAAAGATGGAATCGCCTGAGTGCGGTATAGTGCGTGAAGTCGAGGAGGAAGTTGGTATAAAACTTGATGCGGTAAAATCCTTGGGTCAGTATTGGAATACTTGCGAATACAAACGCGATCAAGTCTTCTGTTTTTATGCTAGAGTGGCTTCAAGAATTTTTTGCATAGACGGGAATGAAGTTGGAGAGGCTTGCTGGTTTCCGATTCAAGATCTTCCCGATTTTTTATCTCCGGCAGTTAGCACAGCTTTAAGTTTTATGCAGTCTGATTCCGGAGTTCGTATAAGTTGAATATGGTTATAAAAAGAAACGTTAATTTAGCAAAATTCAGCACATTTAAAATCGGAGGCCGAGCCGAATATTTTTGTATAGTTAAGACACCTGAAGATCTTTTGTGGGTTGTTTTGTGGGCTCTGGAGCGGGGACTGATGTATAGGGTTTTTGCCGGCGGTAGTAACATTGTGTTTCCTGATGAAGGATTTCGAGGATTATTGGTTCAGTATAATGGAGTAAATATACAGGTTTTGCCTCGTCGTCGATTGCTCGTGCATGCAGGAACTCCGCTTCGCGATGTTATAAGCAAATCAATTTCGAAAAAGTTGAGTGGTTTAGAAACACTTTCAGGGATTCCTGGAACTATTGGTGGAGCAATCGTTGGAAACGCTGGCGCTTACGGACATTCGATCGCTGAAGTTGTAGAAAAGGTTGAGATTTGGGATGGAGCGAGGTGTGCATGGATTGCTAAAAATAAATGTCGTTTTGCGTACCGCGATAGCATTTTGAAATACAAACCATTTCTTGTGCTCCGGGCCGTATTGAGGTTTCACAGAGGCAACACCAAAAAACTTCGTGGAATTTCGCGCACGATTATCAAACTCCGTCTTAAAAAATACAAGCCAGGACTTCGATGCCCGGGGAGTTTTTTTAAAAACGTTCTCGTAAAGAATATTTCTAAGCGTTCGCTTCGAATGATTCCTAAAGAAAAAATTATCGACGGTAAGATTCCAGCCGGTTATTTATTAGAACAAGTCGGTGCAAAAGGCATGAAGGTTGGTAGGATTAAAATCGCTGATTTTCACGGAAATTTATTCATTAATCAGGGCGGCGCAACCGCGAAAGACGTAAAAAGGCTGGCCAGAATTTTAAAATTAAAAGTCTACAAAAAATTCAAGATCCAACTCGAAGAAGAAATCAGGTATTTTTAAAAACAAGTCGTTATATCAATAATGGTTAGTTTGTGTTTGATTGGGGTTTATTTAAGACCATACTAAATTTTTAAGTTTGTTGCAGCGTTTGTCCCTGGTGTTACTATTAAATTTATGCGTTTTGTCGCCGACTTGGAGATTCATTCCAAATATGCCCGGGCCGTAAGTCCTCAAATGGTTTTGGAAAATCTTGCTCTTTGGGCAGCTAAAAAAGGAATCACTGTTTTGGGTACGGGTGATTTTAGCCACCCCCGCTGGATGAAAGAAATTAAAGAAAAACTGGAACCAGCCGAGCTCGGACTTTTTCGTTTGAAAAAAGAGTATTTATCCGGAGATGCTCATAAACACAATGCGTTGAACACTCGATTTCTTCTCTCCGGTGAGATCAGTTGTATTTACTCGAAAGGTGGAAGAGTGCGGCGAGTTCATAATCTTGTTTATGCCCCATCAATCGAAGTCGCTGAAAGGGTTAATGTGCAGCTTAGTTTAATAGGCAACATTGCATCTGATGGTCGGCCGATCATAGGCATTGATTCAAAAGTCCTCTTAAAGATACTTCTTGATGCTTCGCCGGAGTGCGTTCTCGTTCCGGCTCATGTTTGGACCCCTCATTTTGGAGTTTTCGGTTCCGCGTCAGGATTCGATTCCCTTAAAGAATGTTTTGAAGAGCTTGAGCCGCATGTATTCGCTATAGAAACAGGCCTTTCTTCCGATCCGCCCATGAACTGGCGAATTCCGTTTTTGGATAATAAAGCTATTATTTCCAGTTCAGATTCTCATTCGTTGCCGCGGATTGGCAGAGAGGCGACCATATTTGATTCGGAAATTTCTTATACCGGAATTATGGAAGCGATTAAAACCCGAGATAAGCGTTTTGTCGGTACTGTAGAATTTTTTCCTGAAGAAGGTAAATATCATTATGACGGTCATCGTGATTGCAAAGTTTCGTGGAAGCCCGAAGAAACCAAAAAAAATAAAGGTATATGCAGTGTATGTGGCAGGAAGGTTACGGTAGGGGTTATGGCGAGAATCGATGCCTTGGCCGATCCTAAACGTCCTGAAGGATTCAAGTCGGCTTCAGGCAAACCATATTGGAGTTTTGTGCCGTTTGATGAAGTTATCGGAGAGGCGCTCGGCGTTGGTAAGCAATCGAAAGCGGTATGGCAAGCGTATGAGGAAGCCGTCGAACGTTTTGGTTCCGAGTTCGCTATTCTTATGGATGCAACCGAATCGGATCTTCGCGCCGGGCTTGCTCCGGCCGTGGCTGAAGGCGTTATTCGTATACGAGAGAGAAAGATCCATATTGAGCCGGGTTATGACGGCGAATATGGCAAAATAAAGATTTTTAATGAATCTGAACGTGATGAATTGGCTGCCCAAAAAGGATTGTTTTAGGAGTTGAGTTTTCTAAACAAGCATAATCTTATCTATTGACATAAAGCATAATATATGCTATGCTTATTTTTAGTCCATTTGTATTATTTAATAACAATCTTAAGGAGATAACGAATGTTTCTACGTATAATGTCTGCTATAGCAGTTTTTGCTATGGGTTTATCGGGTGCGTACAAAACTGTCACTGAAAACCATAAAGAGATTTTTTCGATGGCGCTTCCCAAAGCAGAGAAGATCTCGGTAATTGAGGATTATTCATCGGATGTTCAAGCAGCGCATTCACGGCTACACGATTTTACAAAAACCCCTTTTGAAGAAATTCAGGCATTGGTCGAAGGTGGAGATCTTAATTTTTTCGGTTATACCGAAGAAGGAGATGTATACTACGCGTCGAAACCAAACGTTGCTTCGTTTAGGCAAGTGATCGGCAAGATCGTGGTTAAATCAAAAACACACGAGATTGTTGTTCAGCTTGAGAAGGATGGGTTTGTGGTCGTCACAACAGCCTTAATTATTGTGATCGTATGTCTTTTTCTCGCCGGCATGCTCCTGTTTTCTAAGTTCTGACGGTTAAAAGCCGGGCGTCAGTTTATCGTCCCGTTGATTCTTTCGAATCAACGGGATTTTGTTTAGAGAAGGACTTAAAAATCGGGTATAATAAAGACAAAACCCTCTATGAGTAATTTTGCGATCGGTTATATTATTTATCATTTTTTTTACCATATTATTGAGTTCTTGCGTCATTGGTACGTGAAGAGCATGCGTATGTATTGGCATTTCGTGATTAGCCAGTTGGAGCAGTTCGATTATTATCTTGCTTGGCGGATTACGTTAAAACATCTTTTCCAGCCCTTGTATAAGGACTACAGTGTGCTTGGTCACATCTTAGGTTTTATTTTCAGATCTCTTCGGCTTATGATTGGAACGCTCATTTATTTCAATATTTTTATGTTGGCGATCGGCATATATCTTATTTGGGTTCTATTTCCTCTTTTTGTAATCGCAAAAATAATATGGTGATATTTTAATTTCTATTTATCGTATGCAGACATACTATTATAAAGAACCAAGATTACAATTTAATGCTGTTAGCGAATTTTCGATAAGGCTTATTACAACTTGTTGGTATATTTTCTTTTCGGTTGTAACCATAATTTTGCTTTTCAGTGACATTTCCAAGCTGTTTTGGCTGGGCGTATTTTTTGGTTTGTTTCTTGTTGATCGGGTTTTTCATATTGGTGAGGCCGAACGCGCCCTGAACGAGTTAAAAGGCGAAAAGATTAATTGTGCGGCAGCAGTGACGCCGGCAGCATATCGTATTGTTGATTACACTATGCGTAAGCATCGGATGATCAGGCAGAATTTTTATATTATTTTTCTTAAAGCGCTACTTGACCGCGAAGATATAAAAGAAGCGCTTCGTCGGTTGGGCGTTTCCCCGTCCGACCTTGCGAAGAAAATTGATGAAACGTTGCAACAATCAGCCATAACCAAGATGAACGCAAGCGACGGCAGTAAACTAATTAAAGATCTGATGGTTACCGCTTATTACGTTGCTCGCGACACTAACGAGCGTTTTATCGAGCCGCGCAATCTTTTCGTGGCCTTGACCACGGTTCAAAACCCCGATTTGGTAAAGCTTTTCGAGTTTTTTGAACTTTCGGCAGTTGATCTTCGAGAATCAATTATTTTCGGCCGATGGCGAAAACGCTTGGCCGGCCTTCGACGCATGCCGGCTGTACTGGGCGGTTTTGCTCATCGGCCGTATTTTTTGCGTCATCGTGTTATGAACCGGGCTTGGACAGCTCGGCCGACGCCAATGCTTGATCAGTTTAGTACGGATCTTACCGACATGGCCCGGGCCGAACAGATCGGATTACTTATAGGTCATACCAAGGAATTTGATCAACTTCTTTCTATTATTTCTAGACCGGGTAAACCAAACGCACTTCTTGTTGGTGATGCTGGCATAGGCAAATCGACCATGATCGCACACCTTGCCTTTAGAATGGTTAAGGATCAAGTTCCGTCAATCCTTTTTGATAAAAGACTGGTTTCGCTAGAAATAGGCGATTTGGTTGCTGATGCGCCGCCGGAAGTTCTGGCCGGACGTATTCAGAAAGTTGTACAAGAAATTATTTTGGCCGGCAACATCGTTCTTTTTATACCCAACATTCATGATCTTTTTCGAACCAGTCAGACCAAAGCCTTAAGCGCTCTTGATCTTCTCTTGCCGATCGTGAAAAGCGAAGCTATACCAGTAATCGGCGAAACTTATTCTCGCGAATTTAAACAATACATTGAACCGCGGTCAGATTTTTTGGAGCAGTTTGAGGTGATTAAAGTCGAAGAAATAAGCGAAGAAGAATGTCTGAGGTTCCTAACATATTCGAGTTTGATTCTGGAACGAGAATTTAATGTATTCATAACGTTTAGCGCCGTACGCACCGCAGTAAAAATAGCCAAACGCTATTTTAGAAACAAGGTTTTACCAGGTAGCGCTTTAGATCTTTTAAAACAGGCCTTAGCCAAAGCCCATCAGCTGGGCCACAAAGCGCTTGATGAGGAAATGGTTATAGATGTAGCCGAAACCCAAAGCAAAATTCCTATACAAAAAGCCGGGGCGGCCGAGGCCGAAAAACTTCTACAGCTTGAAAAGATTATTCATGATCGGTTGGTAAATCAGGAAGCGGCCGTTAAGGCGGTGTCTCGAGCTCTCAGGGAGTATCGAAGTGGTCTTAGCCGTCGGGGAGGGCCAATCGCAGCATTTTTGTTTGTCGGTCCAACCGGTGTCGGAAAAACCGAATTGGCCAAAATTTTAGCCCAAACTCAGTTTGGTTCCAAAGAATTCATGCATCGTTTTGACATGACTGAGTATCAAAACAAAGATAGTATTTCCAGATTTTTAGGAACTCCAAGCGGTGAACAAACAGGAACTTTAACCGATGCGGTTTTTCACGCTCCTTACAGTTTGGTTTTGCTTGATGAATTCGAAAAAGCTCATCCCGACATCCTCAATCTTTTTTTGCAGGTTTTCGACGACGGTAGACTGACCGATACTTTAGGAAGAACGGTGAGTTTCGAAAACACGATTATAATCGCTACTTCGAATGCCCATTCAAATTTTATTAAAGAAGAGATCGAAAAAGGTAAGACTAGCGAAGAGGTTGCCGAGGAACTCAAGAAAAAATTAACTGATTATTTTAAACCGGAGCTTATTAATCGTTTTTCAGACGTAATGGTTTTCCGTAATTTAACCGTGAAAGAGATCAATAAGATTACAATTATGCTTATTAAAGAAGTTGTTGATATTTTACAGGAATCTCAAGGAATCGAGCTTAAAGTTGATGATAATGCCATTCAGAAGATAACTGAACTTGGGTATAGTCCTGTTTTTGGCGCCCGTCCTCTCCGCCAGGTTATTTCGGAAAAAGTTAAAAGCGCACTGGCCGAAAAAATTCTGCGGCGCGAAGTTAGCCGTGGCAACACCCTTCAGCTATCATTTAATGGCAATCAATTTGAGCTAAATATTTTAAACCATGTTTAAACACATCAATAAAGTTGTAAAAGTTTTGGTCATGACCGATTTTTTCGTAAACTCGGCATTCGGTTCATTTGCGCCTATTTTTGCTATATTCATTACCGGTCAGATTCATAACGGTAGCGCGAGCGTGGCTGGTTTTGCCACCTCGGTCTTTTGGATTGTTAAATCTTTGGTTCAGTTGCCTGTTGCGCGATTTTTGGATAAAACCGATGGTGAGTTTGATGATTTCTGGGCTCTTTTCTTCGGGTATTTATTGGGTGGTCTTCTGCCCTTCGGTTATCTATTTGTGAGCGAGCCGTGGCATCTTTATGTTCTTCAGGCTTTTTATGGTGTTTGTATGGCTTGGGCGGTGCCAAGTTGGTACGCTATTTTTACGCGCCACGTTGATAAATGGCGCGTGAGTTTCGAGTGGAGTCTTCAGAGTGTTTTTTCGGTTGGATTAGCAACTGCTATTGCGGCCGCTCTTGGCGGTTACGTTGTTGATCGGTTTGGTTTCAATTCGCTTTTTATTGCCGCCGGCACCATTGCTTCTACTTCCTCGTTATTGCTTCTTGGTTTGCGGCGCCACATTTTTCCGAAACGTCGTGAAGCCAATGCGTTACCTGAACATCGCCCCCATCGTTAATAGGCGATACTCATGAAAATAACAAATAGGGATATCGCAAGATTGTTTTATGAAATAGCCGCTTATTTAGAAATGCAGGCAGTTCCTTTTAAGCCACGCGCTTATGAAAAAGTAGCCGAAGTTATTGAGAATTTGAATGAAGAAGCGGGTTTAATTTATGAGCGTGGAGGATCTAAAGCGCTTGGAGAAATTCCTGGTGTCGGTGTATCAATTGCTGAAAAGATTGAAGAGCTTTTGCGTACGGGCAGTCTTAAATACTACAAAGAGCTTAAGAAAAAAACGCCGGTAGATCTCAATTCTTTTCGTGGCATTGAAGGCCTAGGAGCTAAAAGCATTGCCAAGTTATACCGCGCCCTCAATGTTAAAAATATCGCCGATTTAGAAAAAGCGGCCTTGAGCCATAAGATTAGAGCCGTTGAAAGTTTTGGCGAAAAATCAGAAGAAAACATTTTGAAAGGCATTGAATTCGTAAAGAAATCGAGCGGCCGGTTCGTTTTGGGGTTTGTTATGCCGCTCGTTCGTGAAATAGAATCCAGGTTACGCGGTTTGAAAGAGGTGGATAAAATCGTGGTTGCCGGATCGGTACGGCGGCGCAAAGAAACAATAGGCGATATAGACATCCTGGTTATTTCTAAAAAACCGAATGCGGTAATGGATTTTTTTGTAGCGATGCCTGAAGTGGCGCGTGTTTATGCGCATGGTGAGACAAAATCGGCAATTAAACTTAATAACGGACTTGATGTTGATTTGAGGGTTGTGGGTCAAGAATCATATGGTGCGGCATTAAATTATTTCACCGGCTCTAAAGAACACAATGTTGCCTTGAGAGAAATGGCTATAAAGAGGAGATTGAAGTTGAATGAATACGGATTGTTTAAAAAGAAATCGAACAGAGAAATGCGTATTGCCTGTAAAACAGAAGAAGAATTATATGACGCGCTCGGCCTCGCTTATATTGAGCCTGAGCTTAGGGAAAACAATGGTGAAATCGAGGCAGCTATTCTAAAAGATGCAAATAAAAAATCAAATTTGCCTAAGCTTGTCGGCTACGGAGATTTATACGGTGATCTGCAGATTCAATCTAATTGGACTGATGGCGCAAATTCCATCGAAGAGATGGCAAAGACTGCCAGAGGTTTGGGATTAGAGTACATTGCTATTACCGACCACACTAAAAGACTTGCTATGACTCACGGGTTAGACGATGAAAGAATTAAGGATCAATGGAAAGAGATAGACGCCGTTAATTCAAAGTTTAAATCGACCAATGGTAATAAAAAATTCAAAATCCTTAAAGGAACCGAATGTGATATTTTGAAAGACGGATCGTTGGATTTGTCCGATAGTGTTCTTTCCAGGCTAGATGTTGTTGGTGTCTCTGTGCATTCGTATTTTAATCTTTCCCGAAAGGAACAAACCGAACGAATCAAGCGAGCCATGGAAAATCCTCACGTAGACATCCTTTTTCATCCGACTGGCCGGATAATAAAGAAAAGAGAAGCATATGATATTGATATCGACGACATCATCCGGTCAGCTAAAAAAACAGGAACTATTTTGGAAATAGATGCTTATCCGGATCGATTGGATTTGAAAGACGAATACGTGCGTAAATGCGTTGATGCCGGCGTTAAATTGACCATTGATTCCGATGCTCATTCGGTAAGCCATCTTGCGTATATTGAATATGGTATCTCTCAGGCTCGCCGCGGCTGGGCTACCCGTGAGGACATTGTGAATGCCTGGCCGTTCGAGAAGATGTTACAATACTTTAAACGGTAGAATATCTATTATGGTTAAAGAAATTTCGGCCGGCATAATCATTTACCGGAAAACCAGTGAAGGTATTAAATTTTTACTTCTTTATCACGGAGGTCGATATTGGAATTTCCCTAAAGGAAAACTTGATCAGGGTGAAAAAAGTTTCCGAGCAGCACTCCGGGAAGTTAAGGAAGAAACAGGCCTAAGCTCAAATGAGCTTAGACTTAAAGAATGGTTTAAGGTTTACGATCGCTTTACGTTTACTAAAAACAAAGAAAAAGTTTTTAAAATAGTAATGTACTATTTGGCGGAGACTGATAATCCCATTATTAAGATTTCAAGCGAGCATCATGGATACGGATGGTTTTTATTGAGAGATGCCTTGCGGATGCTCATGTATCCTAATCTTAAGTCGAACCTTAAAAAAGCCTATGACAACATTATTCGCAAAAAAAGCGTACCGAGTCGTTAAGAATATTCCCAAAGGTAAAGTTTCGACGTATCAAGCCGTGGCCCGAGCAATTCATAAGCCTCGAGCGAGCCGTGCCGTTGGTCATGCCTTGAAATGCAATCCGTACGCGCCACAAGTCCCGTGTCACCGCGTAATCCGATCGGATGGAACCGTTGGCGGTTACGCGAGAGGCGCTAAAAAGAAAATTGAATTTTTGAAACAGGAAGGAATTATTGTTATCGGTAAAAAGATCGACTTACATGTTTTCGGTTGGCGAGTTTAATCTATAAAATAAAAAAATTCCAATCAACGCGATTGGAATTTTTATTTGACCAGAGCCACTATTTTTTTGAAAACCGCCGGTTCATTTTTGGCTAAATCAGCCAATATTTTTCTGTCCAAGACTATTTTTTTAGTCTTGAGCTTTTTTATGAAGACGCTGTATGTTAGCCCTTCGGCCCTCACGGCAGCATTAATTTGCGTATTCCATAACGTTCGATATACGCGTTTCTTTTCTTTGCGTCCTTCGAAAGCTCGGCTCCAAGCATGAAGAAGCGCTTCTTTAGCGGCCCGTTCTTTTGATTTTCTGCTCCATTTGAATCCTTTTGTATATCGGAGCAAACGCTCGCGTTTTTTGTGGGCGATTATGCCCCTTTTTACTCGGCTCATAAGCCTCTTTTTGTAATAAGATGGGAAAGCGACAGATTTCTTGATCGTTTTTTTCTTTGCATTTGTACGCTGCTTTTGTTGCCACGGGAGTGGCCGAGCGCCATAGCTCTGCGAAGCACCTTGCCTGTTCTGGTTGTTTTGATACGATGATCGATACTGTTTTTAGCCATAGATTTTTAGGCAGAGCCTATTATACCCTGCTCTATATTTTTTTCAACCGTCCGTCACTTTTTAGCTATCTGTACTATAAATCCCTTACCTACAAATTTCGGAGTGAGCGTTACGTGATGCGGAACCTTGACCATTGTTAGAAACTCGTTAAGTTTTTTAAGATTCCAATCGCGATTGCCTTTTTCTCGTCCGCGGAGAAAAAGACTGATTTCAACTCCGTGTCCTTCTTTCAAAAAATCATCGGCTTTACTCGCTTTAATTTGAAGATCGTTCTGGGCGGCTCGAGGTGAAATACGGACATGCTTCATCTCTTTGGTTTTTTGAAGATGGCGCTGTTTCTTTTCGGCTTTTTCTCTGAGGTAACGGAATTTGTCGAAACTCATGAGACGCGCGACAGGCGGGTTTGCGTTCGGAGCGATTTCAATAAGATCAACGTGACGCTCTTCGGCTAAGCGCAACGCCGCTTCTCTAGATAGTACGTCGAGATTATCCCCTTTTTCGTCGAGAACCCTAAGCTCCTTAGCGGTTATTTGGCTGTTGACTCGGTAATGGATATTACTATAATAACACACCAAATTTTAAATGAAAAGCCGAGTCAAAGACTCGGCTGAATTATATGCGGATACGCCAGTAGCGGTGGTTTTCACTGCATGGACAATTTCGCTGTGCTATGGATTGAGGTATTTCTTTGAAAAAATCGTAACGGTTTATTTCTTCCGCATTAAACTTTTGGAGTAGTCGGGCGGCCTTTTCCGAAAGCGTTACAGCGAATGCAAAAGAAAATTTTCGGTCTTTGGCATCGTGCAACGCGTGAGCAAGGAGTTCACTCGCCAACTTATTTTTCCGAAACGGCTTGCCTATTTTCATGCGGCTCAAATACATTGTTTTTTCTGATATAGGGAGAGCTACAAGGCATCCTAGTATGATTTGATTGTCAGGATCATCTCCACCTTTAAGAATAATTATATGTTTCAATTCTTCAGGGGTGAGGCCTCTATTCATGAAAGTGCCCAAGAATCTTTTTATTTTCGATAAATCATGGCTAGTTGCGTTTTCTATAAGCGGTAGGTGAAATGCGTAGCCGCAGCAATTACAGCGAATTAGCTTTTTGGGTATTAGAGATTTTTTCAATCTTTATCCTCCAGTTGTTTTATTTCGTCTCTCAGTTCCGCGGCTTTTTCGTAATCTTCTCGTTTAATGGCGCTATCCAGCTGTTTTTTAAGGCTTTCCAGGCTTTGGGGCTCCTTGGTTTTTCGAACAATCTCCGTTTTGCGTTGCGGCTGTTTTGTTTTCTCTTGGGGATCACCCTTTCTCTCTGTAGCGGGATAACCAGATTTCATTTCATCGAGGGTACAGCTTCCTTCGTCCACTACCTCTCTGGCCGCATATATGGGAACGTTGCATTTCAAGGCAAGCGTTATCGCGTCGCTTGGTCTCGCGTCGATTTCTCTGCCTTCGATAGAGAGCACAGCATAGAAAGTTTCGTTTTCTATTTTCGTTACTGTGACCTCAGCCAGACGTGATCCGAGGAATTCGATCAGGGTTTTCATAAGGTCGTGCGTAAGGGGACGATTGGATTTAATTCCACCCATATGTCGCGTGATTGCTTGAGCCGTAAACGGATCAATGAAGATGGGTAAATAACGTTCACCCCCTTCTTCTCGAAGAATAAGGACTGATTCGGTACCTTTAATACCAACAGCTACAACCCGCATTCTGATTCGTTGCATTACTACTCTCCTTTTTCTTGTTAAAGTCTTTGACTGTTTAATAAAATACTACAAAAATCAAAGCGCCGTCAAGTAACGGCGTTTTTGATGTGTGAGTTCAATTTAAAATCAATGCGGTTTTATTGTGTCATGAATCCAGGCACTTTTGGTTGTAGATAGGGGATGAAAGTTTTGAATCCAAAAAGTACTAGTCCGATAATCAAAACAAAAACAACGATAAGGCCGAAGAATGTAATTTTGCCTGCGTGATCTAGCGCTCTCATAAAACCATTGTATTCGTCTTGGTTTGTAAACTGAGGGCTCTGCGCAGCCAGCGCCGCGCCCTTCATTCCCATAACTATTTTAAAGATAATTAAAAATATGGCGTTCACGATTGGAACAAAAGCCAGAAGATAAAAGAGAAGCCAGACATATTTCTTAATTGCAATGAGAAATGGTATATCGAACATAAAAGCTCCCCACGACCATGCGGATTTTAAAGAGGTCTCGCCCGGGATTGAAGGCGTATTAGTAATTTGATCCATATGTATATTATACCAAATTAGTTTTGCCTCCTTCTCAATCTTAAAAATAAACCTCCTGAATTCTTCAGGAGGTCGAATGTTAAAACCATACAATTTCTTACTGGTTATCTAACGTGGATAACCGACATATTGTCTGGCATGTGCGAAAGAATGCCGGTAGATACTTGCACACTATTAACTTTTAAATCAAAAGCAGCTTCAGCCTCTTCTGTTTTTATGAATATGAGATGTACGCCTTTCAGTCCGCCGTGCCCCTTGTCGTCGCCCGGGATCGGTAAACCAATGAATTTATCTCCAACAGCGAGTTTGCCGAACGTCAATGTTTTTTCCATTCACACTCTTTCATTGTTTATTTGTAAAAGTTGAGGATAAAATTATGACTCCGCTGATTTTTACTGTCAAATTACAGCAAATTTCAATTGTGCTAATTAAGACAAAGCAAAGAATTGGTTAAGAAACTGGTCTTTTTAGTTTTGGAGTGAATCATAAGGAATTCATAGGTTTTTGCTGTTTGAAGATTAAATTTAGGTTACGCCACTTCGGCCTGATAGCATTGTTCGCAGTATACTATTTCGAGGCGATCGGTGGCATAGGACGTTTCGAATTCATTAGGACAGTTACTGGCGCCATGAAAGTGAACGCTTGAGTTGGTATATACACCATTTTTGGATTTCTCTCCGTTACAAGCGCACACGCGTTTTATAAAAATAAGCGGAGTACGTTCTTGAAGTCGTTCATAGTGACGACAGTTCGGACAAAGTCGCGGAAGAGGAAGCCCGCATTTCTTGTAAAAAATAACCTCGGAAGGCGTAATTTTGAATGCCGTTGCGCACTGCTCTTTACAGGTTCCTTTATGCTCGCACCCTATTATCTTGTTAGTGATTTCTTCCGTCGTATCGGAAGTCGCATCAGGCAATTCATCCGGAAACACATCAATGTTGTAATTCTTTTCTTCTGATTCTGTCCAACGAAATCCAAACTGGTCTGCCTGAGTCTTATCCAATGGGAAAAATTGCTGCGCAGAAGTTTCGTTATAAGCGAACGGAGATAATTCTACCGGGAAGAACTCTCCGTACGTATAAACTCTGCCTTTTGTATCTATATATGGGGTTTCATGCATGCCATTGATTATCTTTTGGCGTAATCCTTCAAAGGCTTGCGGCGTATATTGTTTGTTTAGAATACAATGCTCTTTTTTTCGGAGCCCTACGCAACCGAAAACATGACTTACGCCGAAACAATACGCTGCGTATTCCATATTAAAGGACGCCTTACCAGCATAGATGGAAAACGACACATTGGTTGCTCCATTTCCAACTGTTGCGCATTCATACACTCGTTCTGCGCCGTCCCCGAACTCTGTATAATCCCAGCAATCCTTTACCGGTTTTACCAAAAGCCATAAGCAATACCGGCAATTTTGGG
>JACRFG010000032.1 GCA_016234345.1 Candidatus Jorgensenbacteria bacterium | reverse complement strand
TTGTTTCTTTTTTTGAAAATGAAACGTCAAGAGTATTCGGAATGACGGAAACAATTTCCTTTGAAAAAGAATCAACGTGAAATTTCCCGAGACATGAAATAAACCCCATAATATAGTCACGTTGTTTCTCTGTCGTGACAATAAAATGATCGCCATGATTTAAGATACTCGACATCACATGGAGTTTTTCAGCTAATACGTTGCCCTGCACCACCTCGTGAGAAAGAGAAACCAATTTTTCAAATAGAATCGCATAGTAGGAATCAACAATGGTCGGAAGGTCAATCGAACTGGTCACATACCGATAGGCAATTGATGACAGACTAGTACTCAATTCAATCACAACCACGTCGTAGTAACCGGAAATAAAATCAAGCGTTTGAACACCGCCTTGTAAATTAATATTCCCCTTCTTTTTCTTAACGATCCGCCCGTACGTTGTCGCCACCGTAACGTTATGATCTATCGACCATCGTTTTGCCAGTTCCAACTGACGCATCCCAACACTGGTAGTATTTTTCTCTTCAAGAACGTCTTCTTCGGTCAAGATAATGATGCGCATGGATTAAATAAGTTTTTCGCTCCACGTCTTGGGAGCTTTTCCTTCGTTCAGTTCTAGGGACCGTAAATATTTTGGTTCTTTGAATCCAACGGTTTTTGCCCACCCTATCATCTCTTTTATCCCCTCCGAAAGAGATGTTTTATCGGAAAATCCAATCAATTTTTTCGCTTTCGCCGAGGAACAAAATGCATCTTTCACCTCTCTGGGGCGATCGGGGAGGTAGATCGGATGAAGATCGGATCCAAAACTCTTTAAAACAATTTCTGCCATTTGGTTAATCGTATATGCTCGTTCGGGGCCGAGATTAATAATCTCTCCGGATATATTTGCTTGAAAACCGGCCGTGGCCATCGGACTCACAATATCGCCAATGTAGGTAAATGATCTCGTTTGTTCGCCGTTGCCATAAATGTAAAACGGTTTTTTCTGTAATAATCTGTTCATAAAAATCGCGATCACATTCCGGTATGGATCGGCTAAGTTTTGTCTCGGACCATACACGTTATGAGGCCGAAGGATGACATACTCAAATCCGAAAACATCGGAAAGAGCTTCCGTTGCCTGCTCCATCGCGGCCTTGGCAGTCCCATAGATGTCAATCGGTTTTCGAAGCATGTCTTCAGAAAACGGAGGTTCCTGATCTCCGTACACGGCCATTGAAGAAAACAAGACGACTCGTCGTACTTTATTTTTTATTGCCGGAATCAAAACGTTGAGATACGCGTTATAATTGTTTTCCGTGTGACTTATGGGAGTGAATTGGGATAGGCCTTCCCTGGCGATAGCGGCAAGATGGAAAATAATCTCCGGTTTGACTCTTCCGATAAGAGAGGCAATCTTTTTTCTATCTCGGAGATCAAGCTTCACAAATGTTTTTCTCGCCTTTGGAATAACGTTTTTCAAATACCCAATTGAGAGATTATCAATACCATAGACGCTGTTCCCCTGATCGATTAACGCATCCACAAGGTGCGATCCCATAAATCCCGCGCTGCCGGTAACAAGAATTGTTGATTTTTTCAATGCGTATCCTTTTTAATAACGGTCTTCTATTTTACACCGTTCTTTTCAATACGAAAACATGGTGAAACGGATTTTCTTCAATTAAATAATCCTTCACAAGTCTCATGCCGGTCGATTCGATTAATAGCCGTCTAATCACCGACGCTGAGTAACCGCTTTTCCCTATCTCCCAATAATGCTGTCCGTCAAACCGATGCGTAACCGGCAATGAGAGAGGAAACACTTTAGAAAATTTTGGAACAAATGGAAATATTTTTAAAGCTATGGATGGCGCAAACTGGGAAAAATGGGGTAAAGTTATCGCGATTGCGTTTCTGGAAACTCTGGCTAACTCTTTCATCGCCGCCGAAACTTCGGCAAATTGAATGTGCTCCAATACCTCCGCCGCCAACACGCAATCAAAACTTTTATCCGCAAACGGCAGCTTGGTAACATCCGCTCCCACCGTCGGCCTCAGCCGATAGTCAATATCCACCGTTGTAACCGTTATTCTCATATTCTTAAGAACATGAGAAACAATTCCCGGCCCCGGCCCGATCTCCAATACCGACTCCGGTTTTGCCTCCATTACCTCCATAATCTGATACCAAAAGCTAGTCCATCGTTCCCGCGACAGATACGGCATCGTCAAATAATGAGGGTTCTCAATCTGAGGCGAGAATAATTTTCTTGAGTTTCTCGGCATATTTCATTGTAGTATACCCAAGCGCCAACTTTCTTCCGGCCTCTCCCAAATTTTGCCTGAGTTTCCGACTACTCTGTAGGTTTTTGATATCTCTGACTAAATCTTCGGCATCCTCGGGCTGTGACAATAAGATATGCTTCTTATCAATTAAACCGTACGACTCAACTGTTCCCCGGGTCCGGCTAACAATCACCGGCTTTCCTATCAGCATCGCGTCCAACATTGCCAATTGTCCACTGGCCCGATAAGTTTCTTTAAGTGGAATTACTATCAACTCCGCTTTAGCCAAAATGTTTTTTGTTTCTGTGGACGAAACACCAGTCCTGACATCGACATTATCGGGAATCTTTAAACTCTCAACGTTCTTTCTCCCACAACATACTATAAATTTTAGTTGAGGTAGCTGTGACGCCGCTAAAAACAACGTTTGATAATCCCGATCCCGATCCGCCCCAATGCTTACAACTAATTTTAAATTTTGAATTCTCCCGCGTGCCGGCGAAGCAGGGAATTCTGAATTTGCATGCTTTTGGTAAAAGCTTGCATCAGACCCAACCGGAATACAGACGCCGTTTCTCAAACCTAGTCCAGTCAACTTCTCCTGATCCACGGGCGCATGAGTAACAATCAAATCCGCTCCAGACAATAACCACCGATGCAGAAATATAAGTCTTTCAGTTCCGTCCAACACATTTCCCGCCATGCATACCAGATGCTGCCGCATGATCCCAAATTTCTTCAGTAAACACGCCGCCTTGCTCACCGAATCAACACAGGTGACTGCCAAATCGGCCGACCCGGATTCGTATAACGCCAAAATCATCCTGCCCAAATTTAGCCTGGTATGTTCTGAATTGAAAAAAATTGTCACCGGAAGCAGCAAAAGATTTAATATACGCTCCCATACCGTCGATACCTCAACTGTCTCAATATCAAAAGATCCCTGAAGATGATTTAACCCATACAATCCGTTGTCTGGCGTCACTCTACGCCTAACTTCTCCTATCAATTTTTTCCTATTGGTCGGGAATACAAAGATGATCTTCTTCTTATTTTTCACAGTGCTGGATCTAATAATTCGAACCATTAGATAATCGGAAATGACGTCTATGACGGTTTTTTCAGCAATACAAAAAATCCGGATGTGAAACGCTCGAAATATTTCGGCATCGGAAATTTCTTCTCATACCAAAACAACGTTTCATAAATCGGAAACATCACTACATATGCCGCATATCTGAGCGGTAACCACCAATGGGAAATCCAGTATTTCTCAAAGTCCGCCAAAACAGTCAGTAGAAATCCTTCCGGCTCAACTTTTCCCAAATACAGTCCCACCCTCCGGGCGGCCCACTCCCACCAAGCGTTGGTTAATCTGATGCCGTCATGCTGATCAAAATCAAACGGGGTTAAATACGGGGAAGTGAAAATCGCTGTCCCGCCTGGTTTTAAAATTCTCTCGACTTCTCGCAACATTTTCAGCGGTTCGAATAGATAACCTGTCAGTTCGCTGCACTTTACCGCATCGAAAGAATCATTACGGAACGGCAGTACTTGCGCGTCTCCGACGATTGTTGGTTGAAGAGTGTTGTCTTTGTCAAGTACTACCCACCCGAGAGACTTTCCGTGAGGGAACGATCCTCTTGTTCTCCCTCCTCCAAGATCAAGAACAACGCCTGAAAAAATGTGCCGGTATTGATAAAGATCTCTATCGACAAGCCGTCGCCGATAGGATGTATTGGAAAATATAGTAAAGTTCATTTTTGAACCACCAACATCAGCGAACTCCCAAACGGGAAACGTATAATCTTTCCAAGTTTCCATTCTAACCTGCAAATCCACTCAAAGAGCGTATTAATCGGTGGCGGCAAGAGGACGAGGTCGGAGAGATTCCGAGCTAAAATCCGCTCAGATATCCTCTTGAGGAAAAAAATGGGAAAAAGAAAACTGAACAGATACCGTGCTTGGAGCACTTTGAATCCGGAAATTTTCATCAAATTGACGGTTTCTCCCAATGAATATCTTTTCCGTGTATATACATTCCGATCATGCATCCCGAAAATCCAGTCGAACGCCGGCAGCACGATGACTGCAATTCCATCTTTTTTTAGCATTCGAAGCATTTCTTGCAGAGCTCTTTGCTCTTTTACCTGTTTGTGATAAAGAACGCTGATGCTGGCGATCATATCAAATACATGTGATTTCATCGGTGTGGCATTCACCGATCCTTGTACCAAAAAAACATTGTCGGCTTTATTGAGAGAAAGCGCAAGCGATGATATATCCATTCCGACGACCGTACCGAGTGCAGTAAGTTTCTCTGTGAGACCCCCGGTACCGCAGCCTGCGTCTAGAAGCCTGATAACGCCCGGCCTTTTAGGAAAGGCCGGGCCTTTTAATATTTGCTGACACTGACTCATGATCAGCTCATGTACTGAGCGATACCACCAATGTGAATTCTCGGATTGAGCAAGTCGGTAATATTCTGTCGTCTTCATACTATTAGATCGCCATTCCTTGCTTTACTGCCTTGACAATTCTGTCCTGTGCGCCCTCAGATAGTCCTGGGAAAAGCGGCAGCGAGAGTACTTGCCTACACGCCAGTTCCGCAACCGGAAAGTCTCCATTTTTATACCGAAGAGAAGAAAAGGCTGGTTGTAAATGAATTGGAGAAGGATAGTGAACGACGGATTCTATTTTTCCCTTCTTCAAAAAGTTTTTAAGCCTATCTCTCTGAGCGCTTCTGATAACAAACAAGTGAGACGCGTGATAAATCTGTTTCATTCGTGTCGGAGGAATTTGAATTTCAACAGGAAGAAGGCGTCGATATCGATTGGCCAGCGATA
The DNA here is from genome assembly GCA_016234345.1 of Candidatus Jorgensenbacteria bacterium. GTDB lineage: Bacteria > Patescibacteriota > Minisyncoccia > UBA6257 > GWB1-50-10 > JACRFG01. The sequence goes on along the minus strand of JACRFG010000032.1, from coordinate 291 downwards.
CTCTTTTTCGAAGTTCGCTCTTTAGACGTTTCAGGCGAACTGAAAGAATGGCGGCTTGAATCTCATCGAGCCGGCTATGAGTTGAAAGTTCTACCGAGTGGTACCTTTTATCTTCTCCGTACATCCGTAATCTTCTAATCTTCTCCGACAACTTTCTATTATTCGTCGCCACCGCCCCCCCGTCTCCCATCGCGCCTAGGTTTTTTGTCGGATAGAAACTAAAACAGGCCGCGTCGCCAAATGTCCCAACATGCCGTCCATTTATCCTGGCACCCACCGCTTGGGCGCAAT
>JACRFG010000031.1 GCA_016234345.1 Candidatus Jorgensenbacteria bacterium | reverse complement strand
TGGCATCTTCTTTGAAAGACGCCGAAGACATAAAACTAAAACTCGAAGCGCTTGGCTACGAATACCGGGGCGAAGAAGGAGTACTCGGAAGAAGGCTTTATGTTAAGGGATCGCCGGAATGGAGAACTCATCATCTCCAGTTTGTCGAACGGGATAGCGATGAGTGGAAAAATCACATACTCATCCGAGAATATTATTTGAACCATCCAGATGTAGCCCAAGAATATGCCAATCTTAAACGAGCTTTGGCGGGGAAATATCCCAATGATCGTCCTTCCTACAGTAGCGGGAAGAACGCTTTTATTAAATCGGTAATAGAAAAAGCAAAGAAAGAAGAATCGGAAAATAGCTAGAGAGAGACCGGAGTCTCACACGAGGACAAATGCCTTAGGTGAGCTTGACAGAACGTCTATATTTTATTATCTTCTACCTCGGATGGGTGGTATTTAAAAGAACCCACCTACGTTGAAAAATCATATATATTAATGACTATTCGAAAGGAATGTTGAATGAAATGGTTGCGCGATTTGCTCGCGAATATCGAGGCGTTTCCCGATAAAGACATCAAGAACCAGGAGCCCGATACCGAAGTCGGCGACGATGAGAAGGTTATTGGTACAATTCCTGTTGGTTTGCGGAAGCTCCTTGCCTATCGCGGCGTCCTGATCGATGAGTTCAAAGATTTGAAAGAGGCACACGAAAAAGAGCATAAAGGTTCGGGTCATACCGAAAAGATGTGCGATGAGTTTGGTAATTCCGCTACTCGCCTCAAGGATGAAATCGAGGTTACGGGGACAGCGTTTTGGAGAGAGCTTCGGAACGAACTAAAGATTACGGCCGACAGTATCGGTGTTCGAAAAGGATGGAAGGTTGTCGAAACGCCGGAAGAGGAAGAAGAACCCGGTATCAGGGTAATCGGTATGGGCATGGGAATGAGTTCCTTGAGAGAACTCTTGAGTCGGGCCGGAAGATAGTCAGGAGTGTAACTCCAAGGAGACGTAAAGGATAAATGTTTTTAGAATTTCAAAACCGCTTGTAATGAGCGGTTTTTGTTAATGGTTTTATGTATAAAAAATCCGGCCATCTACATATGTAGGGCCGGATCGATTGTGTGTTACGCAAAGACTATGCCAAATATTTTTACGAATAGTTAAGCGTTAAGACTTTTGGAGACACGATCCAACAAACATGCTGATTCTACCGCATCGTTGGCTTCAATTCCGGCTATCATCACCATTTGTTGAATTTGCATTTTTTCATCAAAGCTGACCGGGATTCCAAGCAAAATGTGGAACTCCAAAGCACGAACATATGACTGAGCTATTTCCATTCCATTGCTTTCGATGAGTTCTCGCATATGGGTTTCGGGGTCGAGTTTTTGATGATGGGCAGTGCTGTACGTGTTAGCCAACATACTTTGAATGAAATGCTCGCGTTGAAGTGGAGTTAAATTCCCGAGATTGCCTTCACGGAAGCAACCATCAAGGGCAAATACAGCTCCTTCGATAAATTGCTGTTTTTCCTCTTTTGTCTTCAGAGCCGCTAAACGCTCATCAAATCTCTTCATAAACATATGACATTTTTCGCTTAAAACACGATCTTCCATTTATTCCTTCCAGAATATAAGAGAAATTATGATTTTTTTGATTTAGAACTGATTGCGATTATGGATTATAACGAAATAGATGTCAAGTTATAATCAAATTTCATCAGCCTATTTTTAGATAGCAAAATCCCCTATCCAGTTTCCACTGTTTAGGGGATTTGCATAAACAACAAGAGAGAATATTGGTATAGTTATCGTTTTCTGCTTTACCAAACTTGGTAGATTTCCCGTGAGCCGGTGAGGTACATATCCTGATAGCCCTGCATCTTGGTCATATTTTCTTTCATCTCTTTGCTCGGATTTTTGTAATTCTCGAAAGCCTTTTCATAGGCGGTGAGGTTTTCGTACGAGCTTACCATGATGACTCTGTTATATTGGCCGGTCATATCAGTCATGATGTTTATCACTTCCTTATTCCCTTTCATCGCCTCTTTAAATATTTTGGCCAATTTCGAAGCATTGCCGGGCTTGCAAACAAAGATATCGTGAACAATGATCATGTGGTTATTTTAGATGATTATTTTTTTATTTCAAGTCTCCAGAGGTTTAAAAATTGATGTTATACTGAAAAATCGATATGAATTATAAAACACACCTTATTCGAGCGGATAAGGTTATGGAGCATCTCGTAAAACGTCATAACTTACGGCGTATACGGATAACTGAAAATCCGATGGGAGAATTGATAGAATCCATTATCTCCCAGCAGCTTTCGGTAAAGGCGGCTGATGCCATTTCCGCACGTTTTCATGCTTTATTTGGCGGACGCATGCCTTCTGCAAAACGGATTCTTGCTACATCTACGGCACGAATGCGGACTTGTGGAATCTCGGGCTCAAAAGCACTGTATATAAAAAACGTCGCCCGGGCTTTTTGGGACGGACATCTGAACCGTAATCACCTTGCACGGATGAATGACGATGATGTTCGCGAACGCCTGCTCGCTATCAAAGGCGTTGGACCGTGGACTGCTGAGATGTTTTTGATATTCGCGCTTGCCCGACCGGACATTTTTTCACTCAATGATGTAGGACTTCAAAACGCCATTCGAATCAATTATGGAAAACCGCCGACCCCCGCGTTTATGAAACGCCTCTCGGAACGATGGAGACCGTATCGCAGCTATGCTTGCCGATATTTATGGAAGTCGTTGGATAATGAATAGCAAAATCCCCTATCCAGTTCTCACTGTTTAGGGGATTATCTAATTTCTTGCGTATTTATCCTTCTCCTCCAATTTCATGATGACTGTTTTCTAACAGTGAGTCATCCGAAACCGGTTCAAAAATATAATCAGGATAGAGACCTTCGTGGTTTAAATCATCGATGATTCTATAATGCTCGCCGCCGCTTAGATGAGTATCATCCAAAACCTCGTATTTCTTACCAACGGTAAGATCTGCAGTGATGGGAGGTCCCCACGATGGATACATCGTAAGAGAACGACACCTAACCCTTAGTTTGTGAGGCATTCATATCCCTTCTTATGAGCGTATATAAAGATATTTGTACTAGAAACAATATATCATATTATGAATATCATGTCAATATCTCTGGATCAAGAATTCCTCGAGTTATAATAGTTTCAATGTCCTTAAGTTACATACAAAATGAAAAATCAAAAACCACCGCGTAAGCTTACCGACGTAGGGTTAAG
>JACRFG010000033.1 GCA_016234345.1 Candidatus Jorgensenbacteria bacterium | reverse complement strand
GACGAAACATTTGCCGAATACAAGAACTTAGGTATACTATGTATGCTCTTTTTATATTTAGACATTATTCCGGCGTAGCTCAATGGTAGAGCGGCTCCCTGTTAAGGAGATGGTTCCAGGTTCGAGTCCTGGCGCCGGAGCCAAGAAGAATTAGCACTACTAAAAGTGGTGCTTTTTCTTTTAGCACCCAGTTATCCATAACATAATGATAAATATATATTGATAAACGATAAGTAATAGATTAGGATGAAAATATAAAAATTTATAAAAACCAACCATGAAAAAAAGCTCAACAATATTTCTTCAGGTAGTCATTGTGCTCATTGGCATCGTGGCGCTGGCCATCATGATCTGGTTTCCCTTGACCGAAGGGAGAGCTGTAAACCTAAGCCTGTTCAGTATTTACTCTGATCCGTTCATTGTATATGGGTATGTAGCGTCTATCCCATTTTTTGTTGCCCTACATCAGGCGTTTAAATTACTCGGATACATCGGGCAAAATAAAGTATTTTCACTAAGCTCCGTGAAAGCTTTAAGGACTATAAAATATTGCGCAATCGCACTGAGCATCTTAATTGTGATGGCGGCACTATACATAAGGATATTTCATGCTAAAGGTGACGATCCGGCGGGTTTTATTGCCGTATGTATTGTGACTACTTTTATTTCTATCGTAATCGCCACCGCAGCGGCGGTGCTTGAAAGAACTTTACAAAGTGCTATCGATATCAAGTCTGAAAACGACTTAACCGTTTAACACTATGGCAATCATTATTAACATCGACGTCATGTTGGCGAAGCGTAAGATGAGCGTCACCGAGCTTGCCGATAAAGTCGGAATAACGATGGCCAATATCTCTATACTGAAAAACGGCAAGGCAAAAGCAATTCGCTTTTCAACGTTGGAAGCGATTTGCAAGGCGTTGGGATGTCAGCCTGGTGATATTTTGGAATATAAAAAGTAGCATTTTGATGCCCTACAGGATGTTAGGTAGCACCCGAGAGTTCCATCAATTGGTGCCGTTCAAGCAGCTTTTGCTCGATAATACAGGTTCGCATAGCCGATAATCCGCGGAGCCAAATTTTTTATTTTAGAACCTTGACCAAATAACGCAATCGGTGCTATTTTGGTTTTAGCTATTTACCACAATAAAGGAGTTACTAATGAGTACTCAGTCTATTGGTTTCCTCAGAGAATCGGAGCTAATCAGTAGAGCAGCTTCTTCTAAGGGTTTGGTTCTTAAGGACAAGCTGAGGAACAGTTATTCTTGTCTAAAGTTCGATTCGGAAGTCATTGGAACTTTTAATTTGGAGAGAGGTTTCATTTCCGCCCTAGAGAAACAAGGATTTACTTTCGGTCCTGGCACGAAACCGCCACACAACGAAATGGCGTATCTGTCTGGGCATTCCGATCAGAGAGGATCAGAAGTATTCGAATCCGATTGTTGGGCTTGGGGAAAAGAAGAAAAAAACATTCAACTCACAGTGTATTTTCGCCTCTCAGTAGCAGAGAGGGAGAGAGGCGTGCTTTGTATTCCTTACGTGTGGGGTAATTGTAGCGGTGGCGCTTGTCACAGACCCACGATAGATAAATTCGTGAAGGTTGTTGCCGAACATTTCCCGGACACCCATCCGTTAATCAGAGAAGCAGTAAATGCAGACTTTCGGCCAGTCATATCTTGGAGGGATATTGGTTTGGGCGGTATCAGATCGATCGAGGAACTCTTTGATGAGTTATACGGAAGAAATGAAAAGGTTGCCAAACTGGCTGGTTCAAGCCTATCCCCATTTGACCCCGATCCGAATCCAAGAAAATCGATTCTTGAAGTTACAGATAGAGCCTTTGTTGTGGAGACTGATCAACCAACATTGTTCAAGCGGTGGAGAGATCAATTGCAGTTTTTTAAGACCGATCTTGTTTAGTTAAATGTAATACCGCATGGTACGCCCTGCGGTTTTTTGTTACGTTATTAATTAAGGCTCTGAATTTATTCAACGGATGGAGTTAGTTGACTTATCTCGTTCGGAGACGGTATTTTATTCTCAGCTTTCTGATTTAAAAACGTTATATGGGGTAAGCATGGAATACTCAGCTAAGGTCGGTGATTTCATTATTATTTTTATTACCGCAATGGCGCATAAATATATTGCCGAAGTGACACAAGAAAATCCGTTAAGACTCAAAGTTCAAGAAGATGGACCCCTTGCGAATTTACAAGGAGAGGATTTTGTTATTCTTACAAGAGTAACAAGAGAGTTTCAGAAAAATCCAAAGGAAACCGTTCAACAAGCAAAAGATTCAGGGAAGCCGTTTGTCTCTGGTTTAAAATGTTTCGGTATTACCGATAGGCATCTTTATGAAATTGTACTCGTAAGGCCTTGTCCCAAATGTCGTTCAATAAGATTTAATGGATGGAAGTGCAGCGATTGCCAATATGAAATTTCCGAAAAAGCAAAGAAAGCGCATGGACGCGTACTTTACGAAGACGAGGCAGCTGAGATAAGAAAAAAGTTGGATCTAGAATAATTTGTATATAAACCAAGGCCGTCTTTCGAGGCGGCTTTTTATTTAAACGATGCGGAGTATATACTAATTTTGTAACAGTTGATTAAATCAGTTATTCTTAGTTTATGCGGAAATTAAAACTTATTGGCGGCATGGTCGTTGTTATCGTGCTTAGTGCAATATATTATTTTGCGAATCAATCAAACGTTGAATTGCAGCAGAAAACAATCAGCAGCGAAGATTGTGTTACACAAGGAGGCGAGGTAGTGAATACGTTAAATGGCCCCCGACAAAATTATTCTAGCGATCAATTTCTGGGGGAAGTTGCGGGTTTGCGGTGTCCTTGTATTTGTCTCAAGTCGGTGGTGTTTGACCCTAAAAACACAGCGTATGAAATTGAAGGTAGGATATTTACCCTTATAAACGGTGTTTCTGAAGTAGAAGCTGTTCCGGGTTCGGCCTCGAAAATCACGACTCGGTATTTCGGAAATGAGGCAACTGGAGATTTAAATGGCGACGGAATGACCGATACAGCCTTTCTTATCACGCAAGACGGGGGAGGTAGCGGAACCTTTTACTATGCGGTGGCAGTTTTGAAAACCCAAAATGGTTACAAAACCACAAATGCATTCTTTATAGGAGATAGAATTGCTCCTCAATCAACCGAAATTAATGTTAGTGCTATGGAGTTACACGTAAACTATGCCGAGCGTAAACCCGGCGAACCGATGACTGTTCAACCTTCTCTAGGTGCGGTAAAACTTCTAAAAGTTACACCAGAAGGCAAGTTGACCGGCTTGATGCAATAAAAGTTATTTCTATGCAGCTATTTAAACGGCCAATAGTAATTACGATTATGAGTGTTGGGTTATGGCTCCTCGGGCGCCATCTCGACGTGTTCCGTTTTTTGTCCGAGAACGATGAAGTGGGAATTTCGGCCACCATAACAACGCTTGGCCTTATCTATTGGCTTGTTGCGGCTGCTGTGTTAGCGACTGTGTGGTCGCAGTGGATCCAAACCGAGGATGCGGCATTTGAGAAGAACAGTAAGAGGTTTTGGGAATTAGCGGAACGCCGGATGCCAAAACCAGTAAAAACAGTCCTTGCTTTTATATCGTTTTTTCTTTGGGCGGCTTTCTTTTTTATGCCGTACAATTCAATATTTGCCGGAGTTTTTACCATTCTATCAATAACCACCACTCTTTCACTTGTTTGGGAAATAGCCGTTGATCTCGATAACCCTCTTTCGGGGATTTGGCGGATTAAAAACATTCCTCCTAAGTGAAAAATATATACAAAATGCGAGCTAAGGTATGGCTCTATCCTGGAATGGCGGGTTGGCATTTTGTTACCCTTCCCAAAAAGGAATCAGTATATATTAAGAAGCGTTTCCATATGATGACGCGAGGGTGGGGCTCGCTTCCGGTTGTGGTTACTATTGGAAAAACAAATTGGAAAACTTCTATTTTCCCAGACAAAAAAGCTGGGACCTATCTTCTACCACTTAAAGCAGATGTGCGTAAAAAGGAAAAGATAGTAAACGGGGATACTATACATCTTTTAGTGGAGATACAATCATAAAAAGAAACCCAAAAAATTAACTCTTTGACAGTTTTGAGTGTTTATCGTTATACTGACGAAAACGTTCTTTTATTCTTTATTAAAGAGAGGTTTCTGTGTCTCCAGTTACTAGTGAAGATGTGCTGTATTTTATTGTTACTAACCTTTTTTTGAGTTTGGTATTCGGATTTTGTGTTGCCTGGGCCGGACGCATGATAACAATCATACGGTGGAGTCGACTTGAACAGGCCGATCTCGTTTCGTGGCGGGAGTGGATTGCCGGATGCGCGGTACTGGCTACCGTAATGGCCCTTCACCGTTCAATGTTTATAGGTTTTGGTGAACATACTTTATTTATTATAAGTGTGGCGATAACGCATTTTGTGGGCATCACGTTTGGCGGCATATGGGTTATTCGGAGGCCCATCAAAATAGGGAAGAGGTTGGATGCGATCAAAAAATTCTTCGAGAAACGAAAGTGGTAGATGAACTACGCGTGTGATATAGCGAAAAACAGCCGAGAATAAATCCTCAGCTGTTTTCATTTCCTTT
>JACRFG010000004.1 GCA_016234345.1 Candidatus Jorgensenbacteria bacterium | reverse complement strand
TGATCTCGGACTCTCTTAATTGCTTTACGCGATCATGAGCTTCTTTGGAAACCTTAACGGCTTTCCCACTTTCTTTATGTTTGATATAAATTCTGAAACTTCCGCCATTTACGTCATTCAATTCGACATCGAATACTTCAAGATTGTGGCGTTTCAAAAGATTTTCCAGAGAGAACAAAGAATAATATTCAAGATGCTCATGACAAATATTGTCAAACGCATTTTGCGAAAGCATAAGCGGCAGATAACTCATCTGAATAATGAAGACACCGTCAGAATGGAGACAACGAGCCGCATCAGCGACAAATGCGTTGGGATCTTCCAAGTCATAAAACATCGCAATGGCCGTAATAACCTTGGCTTTCTTATCGCCGAATTCCTTATGCCATGGTTTATAACCAAAGAAATCGTTAAAGATCTTGGTCGTTCCTTTTTCGGCGTATTCCATTAAATTTTTGGCTGGCTCAAAACCAACAAGATTCAATCCTTCAGTTGTGTAACCCCTGAGTAATGTTCCGTCGTTGGCGCCTATATCGATAACATAATCTCTGGCCTTAAGCGGCGTAAGCGTTTCGACCTTACGGGCAATGCCGTAAAGTTCATCGGTCATGGTTTTATTCATGCCCGAACGATACCAATAATTTCGGTATAAAGATTCGTGGGAGACGGTCTCCTCAAGCTGCAAAAGACCGCAACCGCCCTCCCGAGCATCGCAAAGTATTAAAGTAAGCGGGAATTTTGAAACCGTACCATTATTGTCTTCAACAAAATCAGAAACGTGAAGATCGCCCAACGAAAGTATTTCGACGAGCGGCTTAAAACCGCATACGCGGCACTCTTTTCTCTTGTAAGTATTACCACTCATAATTAATTAAAAAACGTAAATCGCTTGTTATCATAACGGAGTTGACCATATTTTGTCTAGCCAAGCCATACTCGTAGAAAATTAATTGACAAATTATGAATAATAGTCCATAATTCATGTCAGTTCCAGTCACATTCACAACCTATAATGAAAGGTGCTACCTAATTGAATGCCGCAGACACACAAGAACTGAACCAATTGCTCAAAATAGTGGTGGCTGAAGGGGGCTACTTACCCGATCAAGCATCGTTTGAAGCGATACAAAAGATTGTCCGTTGGCCAGCCATTGAAGTATTGATTATTGATCCGGATAATCCACTATCATTTCTCTTAACCTACCGTGAAGACAAACATTGGAAAGGTTGGCATATTCCCGGCGGATATGTACGGCCATGGCATGAATCGCCTGAAGCCACATGCGAAGCCATTGCCAAAAAAGAACTTAAAGGTGATTTTACGATCACTAAAGCTACGCTTATCATGCCGCCTCATTTCTGGACAGACCATCCGTATGGTTACCCTATCTCACTTGTCTATGCCTGCTCTGTCGATCGTCGACCGGAAATCAGCGAACACGCCAAATTCTTTACCGATATTCCATCTCCTATGGTGCCAAACCACGACGATTTTGTACGTCACTACCTCGACGTAGCCAATCCCTTTCTTTTCAAGTCGTGAAAACGACTAAAAACAATGCCCGATAGAAATATCGGGCATTACTGTTAAAAGCACCGGATTAACGAGAAAACCAATCACCCAAGAGCATTCCATATTTTCTCCGCGAACAAACGCTTGGAAAAAATCGTGTCTTTTACCGAATATAAATATTTTATAAAACGTTCGCGATACAATACGAGTTCCCGATCAGGAACGGCACGAAGGTATTTTTCCAAATCAGCGTATGTTTTGAATTCGCGCATATCAATAAAACAATCTTTCGGCACATATTCAGTCACGTCCGGAGCGCCAAGATACACCGGCACTACACCAGTAAGAAAACAATCAAAAATCTTCTCGCTCACATACCCCGGGTAAGATGAGTTTTCGAAAGCGATGGCGAATTTATACTTAGCCAGCATTTCAAGCTTATCTCCTTCAATGTAGCCGCGCCAGCTCTTTTTCACAGCTCCAAATTTATTCCAATGCGGAAAAAAGAGTAATCTGTCCCATCTGCCACCCCAAAGATCAAAACCCTCCTTAGAACTAAAGTATTTTATGGCTCGCAAACGCTCGCTGTATAATTCTCTTTTAAAATCGCCGTGGGGAGTACAATTATTATTGATCATCGCTAAAAATCTCTCTTTAGGCACTTCGTGAAGACGTTCAAATCCTTCACGTAAATCACGCGGCCACATAAGATGCCGGACCTTGGAATTTTTTGTTTCCGCCTTACGAAATAAAAATATCGTATCGAATAATTTACTCAACTTTTGAAGATGGCGATGAGGGTATGGCATATTACTGGGGGGCTCTCCTTGGTACAAAATCTTTTTTGAAAATAATTTTATAAATCCATAAAAATCTTTCCGGTTTACTGCAAAGCGTTCTTTGCCGCGTAACGTGTATTTAAAAAAATACAACGCGCGCATAAAAAGGCTGTCGTCAGGAAAATTTATTACCAAAAGCGCATCGTCCAATTTATGTTCGGCTAATTTCCACGCATCAATTGTTTTTACCGCAAAACCATTCTCTTCAAAAAAATCAACGAAGCCGCCGCTCAAAGGGGCGCCGGGGCTTCTCATGGTAGGCTCAAGGATGCGCCCCTTGAGTTCGTCTTTTCCTGGAGGAATGATAAAAAGAGTTTTGGTTTGATTCATTAGTAACACAAACCAAATAACTATTGAGGGATCGGCGACCAGACTACAACCGAATAGCCTTCGATAAACAGGCTTCCAATATAGGTTCGTTGGGCCTGATGGATTTTTATTTTTTTCTGTTGTTCTAAGTTTCTCAAATAGGTCAAAAACCCGGAAAGATAATTTCTTTCTTTAAAATACTCGATTGAGAGATAATCAACTAAATTATCCGCATCCAATAATTCGGCAATCGGCTCGGTATGTATGCAGATAACTGGTTTGTTTTTGTTTTCCAATAAGTATTCCAAAAACGAATTGAATTTATCGCCAGTCTGTTCCAGCGCAGCCACGGTGTAGACACCGCTATTTTTATCGAGTTCGAAGTTGTGATCGGGATTAAAAAAATCAAAATAATTCCCCGAAATATTACGCTTATCATGATCATCCACTTTCAAATGCTCGAGAATTTGCTGAGACGATCGAGCCCAATCCAAACCATAAAGATGCGCCTTTTTGTTTATTTTCCCTGCAGAAAGCAAATGATGACCGGTACCACAACCGAATTCATAAATGGATCCGACTTCTTTCAAATACTTTTCAAACAGCCATTCTTCAATAACGCGTAATGTATTCCTTTCAAAATTCTCGCTTAAGGGCTTTATAAAATTCTGCTTCCAACGGACAATCTTATATTTACCAAAATAACGCGGCAATATTGCTTTTTCATCTCTTTTTCCAAGAAGCGTATCAAGGTTTTCCTTCCATCCTAAATTCCAATCTTCTTGACGATGCTTACCCGCTTTTACCGGCATACCCTCTCTTAATCTTTTGATAATTTCCAACAAACAAAGATCTCGTTCGGCTTGCGACATTTCAATGTATTTGAAATCGTATTCCTTAATCTTTAAAGACAGGTTGTCGCTTAACGTGTCTTGGAAAGCTTCTTCGAAATCACGAGCCGTCAGAGTTTTTATATTTTTTTCTAGATTCATAAAACTTCCCCGTCTTTTTTATGAAGTGTCTTCCTTTCCTCTTCTAAAGCTAGGTTCCATTCAATCATTCTCCGCAGTCCTTCTTTAAGTGGAACGGCAGGCTTAAATCCAAATTCATTCTTAATTTTTTTCAAATCCAAACATACCCTACTCGGCGCCCCGATAACCTCGGATGTTTTTCCGGGCCCTACTATAACTTTCGCTCCCATAATTTCTCCAATCATCATAGCCAAATCTTTAATACTCACCTCTTCTTCAGAAGAACCGACGTTGTAAATAGACTCTTTTCCGAAAAGCAATATATTGATAAGTTCTTGGATGGCGTCAGATATGTAACAAAAACATCTCAAATCCCGACCGTCATCAATCATATCAATAGCCTTATTATAATGAGCTTTCCTCATAAATTGACCGATTACTCTCTGATCGTCAAACATCAACCCTGGGCCGTAGGACAATGCCGGTCGAGCTATTTTAATATCCATGCCGTGAACAGCGATATAGTTTAACGCTAAAACTTCCGCCAAGCGCTTCGATTCGATATAACATGCGCGGTTATTGGTTACGGAACTATTACCCGGATAAGTTTCCGGAGTCGGAAAATAATCCGGGGGCGGCGAACCGTAGATTTCACTACTGCTCAAATACAAAATCTTAACCTTAGGATTTACAACCAGATAACTCTCCAACATACATTTCAAGCCAATATAATTTACGTCCATAACATTGAACGGATTCTCCAAAAATCTTGACGGAGCTCCGTAGCCGGCAGCATGAACAATATAATCGTAATTCTTGGTATAAGAGAAATATTTACCCAGATCTTGTTGAATAACATTAAAATTTTTTGCTTCCTTCAAAGCATAAATTCTTGCTTTTTCGGTTATCTCATTACGAGTAATAAGATCAACTTGAACGTTAAAAGAATGGTTTTCGTTCAAATAATTCAGAAGATACCCAAAATAAGCGCCGATCAGACCATTCGCGCCGGCGATAAGCACCCGTTTCCCGCGAAATGGCGTAACATCAATCGCATCACAGACATTCTTAATGTCGTTATAAATTATTTTCTGACTTGATTTCATAAATAGCTTTTTTGATGCCGGATTTTGTAAGACCGTTGGCTTCACAATGCTCCTCGTATGTACCGTAATTTGTTAAAAATTTATCTTTGATCCCAAGACGATGATGCCCAAAAGAAATATTGGAAGCAATAAGTGCCACCGTATCTCCTACCCCTCCTATCACAGAGTGCTCTTCGATTGTTAGTAATCTTTTTGTTTTTTTAAGACTGGCCGTAATTGCGGCTTTGGCCGCTTCGGAAACCGGCTTCAGCGTTGTCATATAAATGAGATCGCATGTTATGCTTTCTTTTTCTAATTCTTGAATGGCGTCGTAGGCATTTTGTAACTGCGGTCCAGCAGCAACAACCGTTACTTCTTTTCCTTCTTTGAGTTTTTCTACGTCTCCAAAATTCGGTTTGGTAGGAAGAAAATGAATTTTGGCCGGAAGTCTGAAATATGTAGGGCTCCCATTAGCAAACGTTTGCCTAAACAGTATATCAAATTCATGAGGACTGGCCGGATAAATAACTTGCATATTAGGCAGTACGCGCATCAATGCAAAATCCTCATAGCAATGATGGGTGCAACCAAGGGCCGCGTAGTCAAAAGCTCCGCCTACGCTCACGATATTCACGCCCAAATTCTGATAGCAAAGATCGTCTTTGATCTGCTCAAAACATCGCTCAACCACAAATGGGGTGATGCTGTGTACAACTGGAAACAAGCCGTTTATAGCTAACCCCGAAGCTATGCTCATCATCGCTTGTTCGGCAACTCCCATATTATAAAATCGATCTTTGTATTTATCCTCAAAATCTTTAAGCAGGTAATGACTAATGTCTCCGATAAGCAGAACTAAACGCTCGTCTTTCCCTAAATCCAATAAAGTTTTGGCGAATTGTTTTCTCATAATGTTTGGAGCAGTTCTTCTTTAAATCGGGCGAGCTCTGTGTCTGTCGGCGAACGGTGGTGCCAAGCAAACATGTCACGCTCCATCTCTTTTACACCTTTACCTTTTACAGTATTAGCAATAACACAATAAGGTTGATTGTTTGATTCAACTGATTTATCAAAAAGAATTTTCTCCAATTCCGATGAATTATGACCGTTAACAACTTGTGTTTTCCATCCGAACTCTTTAAATTTTTTGTCTATGTTTATAGACGTCATAGCTCGAATCTGGGAATCATTCTTATCAACGACACAAACAAGATTGGACAACTTAAGTTGCTCCGCGTACATTGCTGTTTCCCAAATACTGCCTTCATTGGTCTCGCCGTCACCGACAACACAAAACACTCTTCCCGGCTCTTGTTTTATTTTTTTAGAAAGGGCGTAGCCAGCCGCTATAGGAAAACCATGTCCCAACGAACCGGTTGAGCTCATAATAAGATTAGGAAAGCGGTGCGGATGACCACCGAGACGGGAATCATACGCACAGTATGTTTTAAGTTCGCTCCTATCCAAAAGCCCAAAATGGGCCAATACCGCGAAAAGAGCTGCGCTCGCGTGACCCTTACTTAAGAAAAACACATCATTGGGTGCCATTTTCTTATAAAGCGTGTACAAAATCTCAACCACAGAAAAAGAGCTTGGCACATGACCTTCTTTAGCCTTAAAACACATATCTAAAATATCTATTCTTATTTTTTTTATATTCTTCGAATCTTCTTCTTCCATATGATTATCTTAAATTAATATAATCCAATACCTGTATTACTTAATAATTGAGCTTGCGTTCCTTAACATACCACCGTATGGTCTTTTTTAGCCCCTCCTCGAAATCAGTCTTAGCTCTAAAAGCAAACTCTTGTTCGGCTCGACTTGTATCAAGAAGCCGTCGCGGTTGCCCGTCGGGTTTTGAGGTATTCCAATGAATTTCTCCTTTAAAATCGAGAATTTTACAGATCATTTCCACTAAATTTTTAATAGAAATTTCTTTCCCTGAACCAAGATTAACCGGTTCCGATTTGTCGTAATGTTCCAGAGCCAGCACAATACCTTCAACCGCATCTTCAACGTATAAAAATTCCCGCGTCGCCCGGCCACTTCCCCATACTTCGATATGATCGTTATTTTGAAATTTGGCATCAACCACTTTTTTGATGAGGGCTGGGATAACGTGAGAACGTGACGGATCAAAAGTGTCTCGAGGACCATAAAGATTCACCGGCAAAAGATATATGATATTTGCGCCATATTCCTCACGATACGCTTGAGCTTCTACCAGCAACGCTTTTTTAGCCAAACCATACGGCGCATTAGTCTCTTCAGGATATCCGTTCCAAAGATCTTCTTCTTTAAAAGGAGCTGGTGTGAATTTTGGATAGGCACAAACTGTTCCCAATATAACAACCTTGCCGACATTGGCCTTATAAGCGGCATCTATCATTTGCGCTCCCATTACCATATTGTCGTAGAAAAGCTCTCCTGGTTTTTCTTGGTTATATCCGATTCCGCCGACTTTGGTAGCCAGATGAATAACAATGTCTCTGTCTTTTACCACTTTTTCGCAATCATCCCGTCGGCGCAAATCATATTCATGCGAACGCGGAATAAAAATATTATCCATAGAGACGCCTCGTTCAATAAGTTTTTCAATAAGGTGCGATCCTAGAAAACCGCCGCCACCGGTAACGAGTATTTTTTTATTTTTAATATCCAATAACATATTGTGCGTTTCTATAATTCAAAATCTTTAAGATGCCACGCGATTGTTTCCTTCAAACCATCTTCAAAATCGGTCGAAGCCGCAAAACCGAATTCACTCTTCGCGCGCGTTGTATCCAAAAGACGCCGCATGTGTCCGTCGGGCTTAGACGCGTCAAATCTTATCTCGCCTTCAAACTTGGATAGTTTTGCAATAAGCGTCACAAGTTCTCGGACTGAAATCTCCTTACCTGAACCGATATTAACCGGATCTGACTTTTCATAATCTCGAAGCGCGAGTATTACCGCTCGAGCAGCATCTTTCACATAAAGAAAGTCGCGTGTGGGCTTGCCTGTTCCCCACACATCAATGTAATTTGATTTTTCTTTTTTAGATTCCCAAATTTTCTTGATAATAGAGGGAATCACGAATCCCCACTTCAGGCTTTCTCCCGGACCGTACATATTAGTAAACAAAAGATGTATGGCATTAAAATTGTACTGGCTCCGATAGGCCTGGCCTTGGACAAGCAACAGTCTTTTGGCAACGGCGTATGGTCCGTGAGTTAGCTCAGGAAACCCGCTCCATAAATCATCTTCGCGGAATGGCACCGGAGCATTTTCGGGATATTCGGCTACGCTTCCCGCACTCACGAATTTTTTAACTTTCGCTTCTCTGGCTGCATTCATAAGCTGAATGCCCATCATGAGATTATCATAAAAAATCTTAGCCGGATGAGTACGGTGAAATTCGGTATTCCCGGTAACACCGGCTAGATGGATTACAAGATCGCAGTCTTTGACAACAGATTTACAACTATCGAGCAATCTAAGATCATATTCGCTCGATCGCGGAGCAAAAATATTTTCATGCGGTACGCTTTGTTTTAAAAGTTCGCTAATAACAGCCGACCCTAAAAAACCGCTGCCGCCCGTTATGAGAATTTTTTTATCTTTCAATTCCATACTTACGAATGATTATGGCGTCTGGAAATAAGAATGCAAGTATATTGACCCCGTTAGAGATTTCGTTCACATTCATGCGTCCGGAAGAGTCTTTGGGTCAGACTATCTCTAACGGGGTTGACATTATTTCAATAAAATTATACTCTGTATTCAGCTTTTATAAAACTTTAATCACCAATTAAAAAGGAACGGCGAAGTGAAAAGAAACAAAGCTCAGGAAGAAAAGATACTGGCTTATCTTGCTCAAGAACTAACGCCAACCTACTTACCGCCACACGTAAGAGGCGGGCACGATGTTACGCATATAGAAAGAATGTGTGCGATTGCTGAAAAAATTGCTGAAGACGGTTTTGATATTTTCCTACTCAAAGTTGCCATATGGTTCCACAATCTCGACCGGAGCACGCATCCCGATCTTGGAGGTGGCGCCACAAGGAAACATGAATACATTGAACGTGTCATTCGGGGAATGCTCAGTAATTTCCCAAACGAATTCGGAGTAAAAGAAATCGCGGAAATTATTGATGCGGTTCTTAAGCATCATAAACTAAATCATGACTCTGATAGTCCGCTCCTCGTCCATCTCAAGGACTGCGATCGTTTAGATATAGGCGCCATCGGTATTCTACGCACTGGGGCACACAGACACGATATTCCGCCATACGATAAGTCAGATTTTGCTAAACATTCCATGGTTACTCGCGAAGCTGAACTTCCAACAATGATACATGGACTACATTTCAACCTCGAGTGGGAAGCAATGCTCCGTCTACCCAAGGCCAAAATATTAGGCAAATCAAGATTTGATTTCATACGCACATTTCTAACTATGTGCCAAATGGAATTATATGAACTTGGATTACTCACGGAAAAAGGAGAAAATGAATGATTGTTGGAAAACTCACGCTTGCTCATGGAGATTCCAGGCGCAGGATTGAAGAATTCAATTCCAAAGAATACGGTTTCTCGGTTCAATCGTTTGTGGTCGGTGGAGAAGAGGAGCCGCTCGGCAACCATTTCCACACCGAAAAAGACGAAACTTTTCTAATCCTCGAAGGTGAAGGTGAAGTAGCGAGCGTACGGGTAGCTTATGATGATCAAAGAGAAGACTGGATACCGGTCGGCGAGGTAGAACGAACTACCGTCAAATCAGGATCCGTCATCAAGATTCCGGCTTTTACAGCCCATGCATTCACGCTACGCCATTGGTCAAAGTTCATATGCTTTTCATCAAAAGCGTTCGACAAAGAAAAGAAGGACATTATTCCTTTCAAGATTATATAAAAAACAATCCCGCCACTCCATGGAGTGGCGGGATATTCTTTTTTATTTATGCAATATGAATCTGTGCAGCCTGGCTTTTAAGTCCTTGATGTTCAAGGTCGTGTTTTAACATAATTTTCACCAACTCTTCAAATTCGGTTTTGGCTTGCCAGCCGAGTTTCTTTTTGGCTTTCGAAGGGTCGGCCACGAGATGCTCGACTTCCGCTGGACGGTAATACCGAGGATCAACGCCAATGTAATCCTCCCAATTGTTGATGCCGGCGAGCTTAAAAGAAGTTTCCACGAAATCGCGCACTGAATGCGACACACCCGTTCCCACCACATAATCACCGGGCTCGTTCTGCTGAAGCATCAAATACATTGCTTCGCAATATTCCGGAGCATATCCCCAATCGCGGCGCGCATCAAGATTACCGAGATATAGTTTTTTATCGAGGCCGGCCAGAATCCGAGAAATGCCTCGGGTTATTTTTCTCGTCACAAACGTTTCGCCTCGTCGAGGCGATTCGTGGTTAAACAAAATTCCGTTCGTAGCGAATATTCCGTAGGCTTCACGGAAATTCATAGTCGTGTGAAATGCAAACACCTTGGCAATTCCGTAAGGGCTTCGCGGATGAAAAGGCGTGCCTTCGTGCTGCGGCGGAGGCGATGCGCCAAACATTTCGGAAGAACTTGCTTGATAAAATTTTATTTTCTTTTTGGTATGATCTTCAAAATCCTTTA
Organism: Candidatus Jorgensenbacteria bacterium; assembly: GCA_016234345.1. Classification (GTDB taxonomy): domain Bacteria; phylum Patescibacteriota; class Minisyncoccia; order UBA6257; family GWB1-50-10; genus JACRFG01. Next base: position 316 of record JACRFG010000004.1, on the reverse strand, counting down.
TAGCTTCAAGAATGCGAAGCGTTCCCAAACCGGTTACGTTCGCAGTATATTCGGGAATATCAAAACTCACACGGACGTGAGATTGAGCCCCAAGGTGATATATCTCGTCCGGCTGAACCTGGTACACAAGCTTACGTACGGTATTGGCGTCGGATAAATCACCATAATGCAAAATAAATCTGCGCGCTTCAACATGCGGATCTTGATAGATATGATCAATGCGTCCGGTATTAAAGGTCGAAGCCCGGCGCATAACGCCATGTACTTCATATCCTTTTTTGAGCAAAAATTCAGCTAAATATGAGCCGTCCTGGCC
>JACRFG010000030.1 GCA_016234345.1 Candidatus Jorgensenbacteria bacterium | reverse complement strand
TTCTGTAATCAAGCGGAGCCCCGGCCATCGCGCTTCGCGGCACAAACACGAATGGCGAATCGGCGTCATTATTAATAACACCCTTAATTGTAAGAGGCCGGTTGATCGGAATAGGATCAGGAGAATTAACAACAATTTGAACTGTTTTCCCGAGAACAGATTCGTTGGCTTCAAGTCCAAAAAGTTTCAAGGTCATATTCGATAGCACAACCGCCGCTTCACCTTCTTGGAAGGTTGCGCCAATATCAGGAATCTGCCCAGCCAATCTAAAATAATTGGATTCGATAAGACGAACGGTAATGAGACCGTTTGTCACGCCATAACGCATTTCCCCGGAGAACTCGGCAACCGGCGAAATCTCGGCAACTCCGTTGATCTCGCGAATTTCACGAAGATCCTTTTCGGTAATATGAAGCCGGCTCTCGGCCGGAAAGTACGCCTCGATAGAAAAAAGAGAATCTTCGGTCTTAGCAATCTGTTCAATGAGAATTTTCTGCAGTCCAAAACCTAAAGTAACCAAAAACATCACGGCGCCGATACCAACACCGATACCAAGAGTTGTGAGTATGGTTCGAAGAGAACGACTGCGGAATGCACGAAGCGAAAGTTTAAAAAGATCAAAAAGTCTCAAATGATGACGGAAATCTTCTTCGCTAAATTTATGATCAACTCCTCTTATTGTTTTAAGGAGGCGCTCGTCGTCGTCGGGTAAACGCGGCATGACTTTATGATAACAAAAATTGCCTGCGAGGGAGTAGATGATCTACAAAACTTAAGCGATGAAGCGGAGTAAGACCTTGTTGAACCAAAAGAGCGCGATGCATGCTCGTACCATATCCTTTATGGACACCAAAAGCGAAAGACGGATACTTTTGTCCTAAACGTTTCATTAAACGGTCGCGAGTGACTTTCGCCACAATCGAGGCAAGTGCAATCGATTCTATTTTTTCATCGCCACGGACAATTGTCTTAACTTTAAGATAACTTTCCCCTAAAGCTCCGCGATCTATGGTAATACGATTATAGATTCCAGGTTTTTTCTTTTTCTGTTGAATCAAATAAAGACTTCCGTCCAAAAACACGCGAGCGTTACGGATACGGAAACGTTTAGCCAGTTTCTCTACAACGCGAGTTGCAGCAATATTTGCGGCATTAGATACATTAACACGATCGATCACTCTAGGAGAAATACGGGCCGTAGCATAAGATATACTCCGATTAGTATTAATATAGGAAAACCAATCCTCACGTTGGGCTGATGAAAGCTGCTTAGAATCTCTGAGCTTTAAAAACCTTCGAGGCGGCGTAAGCCTTATATTATCAGACATTAAAACAGCTCCCACGATAAGAGGTCCAGCCAAAGCGCCACGCCCAACTTCATCTACTCCGATTACGTAACGAGACATTTATTTAAATTATACACTTGATTTTAAAAATATGATTGACTCCGAATAAACTATTAATATACAATAAACATCGTTCTACAATCACCGATCATTCACATTAAAATATGGAAAGGGTATAAGATGGGCGGAGTTATTCTATTTGTCATCGTCATTGCTGTTATCATTGCGGTCTGGTTTATAAAAAACGGGCCCAAGCCACCCACAAGACCATCATAAGAACCTCAAGAATTTTCATTATGCCTCTCCCAATCAAAGGGAGAGGCTATATTTTTATGGGTTAATATATTTGATTTATTATGATCACAAGCCTAAACTTTAAAATAGTTATAAATTCACAACTGAAGGAACCTAAATAGTGTTATCTCTGTGTAAGGTTAAAAGAATGGTTATCGTTATTGTTGCTCTATTGATTTTAGGCTGCGCACACGAAACAAAAACAATAAAATCAAATCATGTGCATCGAAACGAGGATTCCCTACTCCAGCAATCCATCTTCAGAATAAAAGTACTCCAAAGCGACAGCTCAATCGCTACCGGCACGGCTTTTGTTACCCGCATCGGCCACGAAACAACTATACTGACAAACCAGCATGTTATAAACGATGCGTTAAAAATTTTTGCTTTCTTTACTAATGACAACCGGCATTTCGCTCACCCTTTAGATCTTTGGAGTTTCGACCGATTGGTCGATGTCGCTGTTCTGAAACCCGACACTTCCGATAAAACTTGGGATCATGTTCTTATTCCTTTGAAATTCGGCAATTCCGATGAACTAGCCGTAGCCGAAGATACCACGCCAGTCACGGTAAAAATCGCGGGGTACCCAC